>NZ_JALHQI010000018.1 GCF_022842045.1 Arenimonas sp.
CGCCGGCCGGCCCGGCGTTGCCGCGCGGCGCGGTGCGCGCCGGCACCGCCGCGGGCGCCCTTCGCGCGGCATCGGGTTATGGGTTCCTTCGCATCCAGGCCTGGGCCGACCGCTGTGCCGACGCCGTGATGCGCGGCCAGCCGCCGGTCGGCCATCCGGCGGAGCCGCGGCTACGGGGCTGGATGGACGGCGTGTTCCTGCGCGCGCTGGCCCGCCATCCCGCGCGCACGCCGGAATTCTTCATGCGGCTGGCGCGGGCGGTGCCGGCGGCGGCGTTCGCGCGCTTCATGTCGGACCAGGCCAGCTGGCGCGACCAGCTGCGGGTGATGGCGGCGCTGCCGCCCGGGCCCTTCCTGCGCGCCCTGCCGGCGCGCGCGGGGCTGCCGGCATGAGCCGGGCGTTCGCGGCCTCGCCCGAGACCTGGGTGTTCCTGGCGCTGGGCGGCTTCATGGTCGCGCTGTGGCCCGGCGCCGGCGCGCCGGCGGCGCCCGCGCTGCTGGTCGTGCTGGCGCTGGCGGTCGCCGTGACCGGGCTGCCGCACGGTGCGCTGGATCCGTGGCTGGCCCGCCAGTCCGGGCTGTGGCGCACGCGGCGGGGCCTGGTTGCATTCCACCTGGCCTATGTCGCGCTGGCGGCGCTGGTACTGGTGGCCTGGCGGTGGCTGCCGGGTCCAAGCCTCGCGCTGTTCCTGGCGATCTCGGCCTGGCATTTCGCGGGCGACTGGCGCGGGCACCTTCCGGGCGCGGCGCGCGCGGTGGCCGGCGGCGCGCTGCTGGCGCTGCCGGCCTGGCGCTGGCCGGGCGAGGTGCAGGCGATCTTCGTGATGCTGTCCGGTGCGGACGGCGCGGCGGTCGCCGAGGCGCTGGCGACGATGGCGCCGTGGCTGGCGGCCGGCATGGCAATCGTGGCGGCGTTCGCGCTGCGCCGCTCGCTGACGACGGCCATCGAGCTGGCGGCCATCACCGCGCTGGCGCTGCTGCTGCCGCCGCTGCTCTTCTTCATCGTGTACTTCTGCGCGCTGCACAGCCTGCGGCACCTTCGCCACGCCGCCCTGGGCGCGGATGCCGGCGCTCGGCGGCGGATGGCGGGCGTGGCCGTGGGCTACACGCTGCTGGCGCTGGTGCTCGCGGCCGTGGCGTGGCCCTGGCTGGCGCGCGCCGGGGACGCGCTGCCGGTACCCGGCACGCCGCTGGCGCAGCTGGTGTTCATCGGCCTGGCGGCGCTGACGCTGCCGCACATGCTGGTGGTGATGCACGCCGAACGCGCAGCGAGGGCCGCGCCATGAGCCTGATGTCGGAACGCAAGGCCGGCCACATCGAAGCGGTGCTCTCGGGCCGGGTGAATGCGCGCGCGGTGGACGCCGGCTTCGACCGACTGCGCTTCGAACACTGCGCGCTGCCCGAGCTGGACCTGCAGGACATCGACCTGTCGACCGACTTCCTCGGCAAGCGGCTGCAGCGGCCCTTCCTGATCAGCTCGATGACCGGCGGCCACGCGCACGCGACGCGGATCAACGCGGTGCTGGCGGAAGCGGCGCAGGCGCTGGGCATCGCACTGGGCGTGGGCTCGCAGCGGGTGGCGCTGTCCGGCGGCGGCTTCCAGGGCACCGACCGCAGCCTGCGCCGGCTGGCGCCCGACATCGCGCTCTACGGCAACCTGGGCGCCGCGCAGCTGCGCGAGTACGACACCGACGACATGCGCCGCGCGGTCGACATGATCGACGCCGATGCGCTGATCATCCACCTCAACCCGCTGCAGGAAGCGCTGCAGGCGCGCGGCGACACCCGCTGGAGCGGCCTGCTGGCGCGCCTGGAGCGCGTCTGCGCGACGCTGCCGGTGCCGGTGATCGTCAAGGAAGTCGGCTTCGGCATTTCCGCGCCGGTGGCCCGGCGGCTGGCAGGCTGCGGCGTGGCGGCGATCGACGTCGCCGGCGCCGGCGGCACCAGCTGGAGCGCGGTGGAGGGCCACCTGGCGACTGATCCGCAGCAGGCGGCGCTGGCCGAGATCTACCGCGACTGGGGCCTGCCGACCGCGACCGCGCTGCGCGAGGTGCGGGCGGCGCTGCCGGCGCTGCCGCTGATCGGCTCCGGCGGCATCCGCCACGGCCTCGATGCCGCCAAGGCGCTACGCCTGGGCGCCAGCCTGGTCGGCCAGGCCGGCCCGCTGCTGCGGGCCGCGATCGAGGGCGTGGCGCCGCTGATGGCGCATTTCGCCCAGCTCGAGCAGGGCCTGCGGCTGGCCTGCTTCGCCACCGGTTCGGCCGACCTGGCCGCGCTGCGCCGCGTGCGGCTGCTCGAAGACGCCTAGCCCGGGCTGGCTTTCAGGAAGACCTGGCGTGAAGGCGGGAAGGGTCTCGGGGCTCCACCCGCCCCTTGGAAGGCGTGCTACTCGATTTCGCTGGTTACCCGCAGGGCGAGAGTCTCGGTATTGCCCGACGCCAAGAGGCTGGCGGTAGGTGCGATGTACGTGCGGGCGCTGCCGTCGGCGGGCCGGAGCAGACTCAGGGAAGACACCGCGAAGGCAACCCACGAGGCTTCAACGCCAACCTGGCAGGGTGGAGGGCGGCGCGGTAGCGGTGCTAACGAGCGCCCCCCGGTATTGGTTGCGTGGCCACCGCCCGTGCGACGGTGAACACCCACGTTGGATCGAACCTGCCGTCAGAACTTGCAGGCACCCTTGGTGAAGGGGCACTGATACCCATACTTCTGCCTCAGGAAGGACTCGGCGCTTTCTTCGCTGCAGACGAAACCTTCGTCCTGGAACAGCGTGGGCTTGCACACCCCGTTGTTCTCCAGCTTCTCCTGGTCACTGCAGATGTTGTCCTTGCAGGCGCTGCAGTAGACGAGGAACTTGGGTTCCTTGCCGTCACATACCTTGGTGCCGGACGTTCCGCCGGCGGTCGGCTTCAGTCCCAGGCTCAGATCGACAGCCGATCCGTGGACCGCCGAGACTCCGGCCGCGGGGGTATGCGAGAGCACCACCAGGGTCTCGTCGGTTCCAAGCAAGCCGTTGGTGTTCAGCCGACCCAGGCTCAGGCGCACCTGTGCGAGGCTGTTCTTGGCCTGCCCCAGGGTCTGGCCAACAAGGTCCGGCACGGTCGAACTC
This sequence comes from Arenimonas sp., assembly GCF_022842045.1. Taxonomy (GTDB): domain Bacteria; phylum Pseudomonadota; class Gammaproteobacteria; order Xanthomonadales; family Xanthomonadaceae; genus Arenimonas. The sequence goes on from NZ_JALHQI010000018.1 coordinate 3,106, forward strand.
GGGATGTCGCCACAGATCAACTTGCCGTTGTGGTTGTTGATGGGCTGGTTGCAGCCCGAGACATTGAGGCCGTGCAGGGTTGAGTATCCCCCGCGGAGCGTCTGGCAGGCGGCCGTCAGTATCCCGCGCTCGAACGTGATGCCAACGCAGGAGTCTTGGTAGGGTCCCGCCGGCGGAACGTCTGGGCTGCAACGGAGCTTGTTGGTATCCGCGGAGATGCCGCCGGCGCACTGGCGAACGTCGGCGATTTCGCCGCAGGTCGAAGTGAGCCTGAAGTCGGTCAGGACGAACTCCGTGCACTTGGCCCGGCGGCTGGTCCAACGCAGGGAATCGAGCCGCGACCCGACAGAGCACTTGAGGATGCCGTTGGCATCGGCGAAAGGAATGGACGTGCAAGCCGACGTGTCCAGGCTGGTGTCCACCAAGGCCTCGCTCAAGTTGCGGCATTGCCCCCGCAGCACGCCCGTCCCCGGGCGCAAGGGGTTCGGAAACAGGCTCTGCATGTAGGCAAACAGGCCGAGCGGGGCCTGCTGCATGCCTCGCACTTCCCATTCGTACCTGGCGCTGACGATGCCTTCCGAGAGGTTTCCGGGAATCGGCCCCTGCTCGTTCGACAGGGCGCACGCGCTGTAAAACGCGGCGTCCCGGTCGCTCACGCACCGCCCGTCGATTTCACGCCTCCCTCCGCGGCAACTCGGGAAGGCTTCCGCTGCGGTGCAGGCCCGCTGGCGATCACCGCCGCACGCACCGCTTGCCAGGCAGATGCCCCGGATCTCGACCAGGCCCGGATCGCAGCTGCTCCGTCCCACGATGGCGCAGGCACGCTCATCGAGGCGTCCGCACGCAGGACGGATGCAGACGTTGTTCTGCGGCACCAGGGTCGCCACGCATCCTGTCAGCGGCTGCCAGGCGCCCGGCTCGCCGGCCAGGCAACGCCGTTTCCCCTCGGCGCCGCAATCGCCGCGTACCTGGCAGACATTGTCGAACTCGACCAGGCCGCGATCGCAGCTGTTGCGGCCGGCGATGGCGCAGGCCCGTTCGCCGACGCGTCCGCAGGCGACGCGCCCGACCAGTGTCGCGGGCCGCACGTCGGTCCTCGCGGGCACCACGCAGGCCTGGTTTGATTGAACGTGGGCCGTACCCCTGACCGCGCCAGCCGGGCACGTCCAGCACGATCCGATATCCGCGAACTGCCCGGCGCCGCAGCCCGCGCGCCGGATGAAGGTCGCTGGCTGCTTGCGGTCGAACACGCCGCCCGGTTGGCCACAAGCCGCAGGCCCGTTGACCGGCGACACCGTCCTGACCAGGCCGGAAGGGCAACGCCAGCACTCGCCACCGTTGCGCGGATCAGTGACGTCCCCGGCATCGCAGACCGCCGAGCCCTGCCTGGTGGCCGGACCCGTCGTAGCTGGAACGGCAGCCTCGCAGGCATTGGCTGCCGTCACGGGGAAAACGGTCCGATTGAATCCGGCCGGGCACTCCCAGCACTCGCCGCCGTTGCGCGGGTCGAGGAATCCGCGGGGGCAGGTTTGGGCACTGGAGATCGCCGGCCAGGCCAGCAGCGCGGTCAGCACCACCAGGCACCAATACCCGGCAAGCCGTCGAGGAAGGTCGTTGTTGACGCGGGATGTCTGGGGAGTCATGTCAGGCTTCAGGGGGGTGGGCCTGAAGAAAGAAACGAGCAATGGGTCCTCGCTCGGCCATGCGAGGCCGTGCGGGACAAACGGGTGACGGCAGTCGGGACCGCTCGGCAACAGGCAGCCCGGCCCGGTGGCGCGGGGTTTGGCAGCCGCCGCCGCGGGAGAGGCCGTGGGAGTGGGTGGCCCGCTTCACGCCCTCCCCACCCGGCCCGGGACCGCGACCCGGGTATAATTCCGAGTCTTTGCTCCAGCCCCGGAAACCGCCCATGTCCGTCCCGACCCTCCCGACCGAACGTCCGCTCGACCGCGAGTACACGCTCGAGCACAAATACACGCGCGAAGAGGGCCGGATCTACCTGTCCGGCGTGCAGGCGCTGGTGCGGCTGCCGCTGATGCAGCAGATGCGCGACCGCGCCGCCGGCATCAACACCGCCGGCTTCATCTCGGGCTACCGCGGCTCGCCGCTGGGCGGCTTCGACCTGGAGCTGTGGAAGGCGCGCAAGCACCTCAAGGCCAGCGGCATCGAGTTCACGCCGGGCCTGAACGAAGACCTTGGCGCGACGATGGTCTGGGGCTCGCAGCAGACCAACCTGTTCCAGGGCGCGAAGTACGACGGCGTGTTCTCGATGTGGTACGGCAAGGGCCCGGGCGTGGACCGCTGCGGTGACGTGTTCAAGCACGGCAACGCCGCCGGCACCTCGAAGCTGGGTGGCGTGCTGGCGCTGGCGGCCGACGACCACGCCTGCCGCTCGTCCACGCTGCCGCACGGTTCCGAGGGCGAGTTCGAGAGCGCGATGATGCCGGTGCTCAACCCGGCCGGCGTGCAGGACATCCTGGACATGGGCCTGCTGGGCTGGGCGATGAGCCGCTACACCGGCCGCTGGATCGGCTTCAAGACGATCGCGGAAACGGTGGAGTCGTCGGCCTCGGTGAACGTGAACCCGCACCAGCTCGACATCATCCTGCCGGGCGACTTCGAGCTGCCCCAGGGCGGCCTCAACATCCGCTGGCCGGACCCGCCGCTGGACCAGGAAATGCGCCTGCACCAGTACGCGGTGAAGGCCGCGCAGGCGTTCGCGCGCGCCAACCACATCGACAAGGTCGTCGTGGATTCTCCCAAGGCGCGGCTGGGCATCGTCACCACCGGCAAGAGCTACCTGGACGTGCTTCAGGCGCTGGAATACCTGGGCATCGACCGCAAGGTGGCCGAGGACATCGGCATCCGCGTCTACAAGGTCGGCATGACCTGGCCGCTGGAGCCGCTGGGCATCCGCGAGTTCGCGCGCGGGCTGGAGGACATCATCGTCGTCGAGGAGAAGCGCAGCTTCGTCGAGCGGCAGATGAAGGAATACATGTACAACTGGGAGCATCGCCCCTCCATCGTCGGCAAGTACGACGAGCTGGAGAACTGGGTGCTGCCGAGCACGAACGAGCTGACCCCGGCGCGCATCGCCCGCGTCATCGCCGGCCGCGTGCAGCGCTTCTTCCGCAGCGAGCAGATGGACAGCCGCCTGCAGTGGATCGCCGCCAAGGAGAAGGAGCTGGCCGCCCCGCGCGCCAACTTCCCGCGCGTGCCGCACTACTGCTCGGGCTGCCCGCACAACTCGTCCACCGTGGTGCCGGAAGGCTCGCGCGCGCTGGGCGGCATCGGCTGCCATTACATGGTCACGTGGATGGACCGGAAGACCGACACCTTCACGCACATGGGCGGCGAAGGCGTCACGTGGTCCGGCCAGGCGCCGTTCACCGAGGAAAAGCACGTCTTCCAGAACCTGGGCGACGGCACCTACTTCCACTCCGGTTCGCTGGCCATCCGCCAGTCGATTGCCGCGAAGGTGAACATCACTTACAAGATCCTCTACAACGACGCGGTAGCGATGACCGGTGGCCAGCCGGTGGACGGCACGCTCACCGTGCCCGACATCGCGCACCAGGTGCGCAGCGAGGGCGTCAAGACCATCGTCGTGCTCTCCGATGACATCGAGAAGTGGTCGGATCGTTCGATCTTCCCGAGCGGCGTGGAGTTCTTCGACCGCAGCGAGCTTGACGCGCAGCAGAAGCGCCTGCGCGAGGTCCCCGGCACCACCGTGCTGATCTTCGACCAGACCTGCGCGGCCGAGAAGCGCCGCCGCCGCAAGCGCGGCAAGATGGTGGACCCGGCCAAGCGCATCGCCATCAACTCGCTGGTCTGCGAGGGCTGCGGCGACTGCGGCGTGAAGTCGAACTGCGTGAGCGTGCTGCCGAAGGAAACCGAGTACGGCCGCAAGCGCGAGATCGACCAGAGCAACTGCAACAAGGACTTCAGCTGCGTGAAGGGCTTCTGCCCGAGCTTCGTCACCGTGAAGGGCGGCGGGCTGCGCAAGCGCAAGGGCACGGGCAACAAGGAGCTGCTGGCGAACCTGCCGGCGCCCGTGATCCGCGGCGACCTGGAACAGCCCTGGAACATCCTGATCACCGGCGTCGGCGGCACCGGCGTGGTGACCATCGGCGCGCTGCTGGGCATGGCCGCGCACCTGGAGAACAAGGGCGCGTCGGTGCTCGACCAGACCGGCCTGGCGCAGAAGGGCGGCGCGGTCACCACCCACGTGCGCATCGCGCGCACGCCGGCCGACATCCACGCCGTGCGCATCGCGGCCGGTGAGGCCGACCTGGTGCTGGGCTGCGACATGGTCGTCGTGAACGACTACTGGGCGCTGTCCAAGATCCGCGCCGACCGCACCGAGGTCGTGATCAACGACTACCAGGCGATGCCGGGTCCGTTCACGCGCCAGCCGGACATGCAGTTCCCGGCCGCGGGCATCGTCGAGGCGATCCGCACGGCGCTGGGCGGCCGCGAGCCGCTGCAGGTCGCCGCCACCGAGATCGCCACCGCACTGATGGGCGACGCCATCGCCACCAACCTGTTCATGCTGGGCGTGGCCTGGCAGCGCGGGCTGGTGCCGATCAGCTTCGAAGCCATCGAGCGCGCCATCGAGCTCAACGGCGCCGCGGTCGAGATGAACAAGACCGCCTTCGCCTGGGGCCGCCTGTCGGCCATCAACCCCGAGGCGGTGCTCGAGGCGGCGGGCCTGGTCGAGGCGCCGGCGGAAGCCAGCACGCTCGCCGACTCGCTCGACGACGAGGCCATCAGCCAGTCGCTCGACGAACTGATCGAACGCCGCGTGAAGTTCCTCACCGACTACCAGGACAAGGCTTACGCCGGCCGCTACGTCGCGCTGGTGGACAAGGTGCGCCAGGCCGAGGCCCGCAAGGCCGACGGCTCGACCGCGCTCACCGCGGCCGTGGCCCGCTACTACTTCAAGCTCATGGCCTACAAGGACGAGTACGAAGTGGCGCGCCTTTACACCTCGGGTGATTTCCAGAAGCGCATCGCGCAGCAGTTCGACGGTGACTACAAGCTGCACTTCAACCTGGCGCCGCCGCTGTTCTCCAAGCGCGATGCCGATGGCCACCTGGTGAAGCAGGAATACGGCCCGTGGATCTTCACGGCGTTCAAGCTGATCAAGAAGCTGAAGTTCCTGCGCGGCGGCGCGTTCGACGTGTTCGGCAAGACCGAGGAGCGCCGCATGGAGCGCCAGCTGATCACCGACTACGCCAACACGGTCGAGGAACTGCTGGGCAAGCTCGACGCCGGCAACGTGGCGCTGGCCACCGAGATCGCCTCGGTGCCCGAGCACATCCGCGGCTTCGGCCACGTCAAGGAAGCCCACTTCGCCAAGGCCAAGGCCCGCGAGGCGGAGCTGCTGGCGAGCTGGCGCGCCTGACCAACGCGTGATGTGGGAGGGACGTCAGTCACGATGCCTTTCGTCGGAAGGCATCGGGACTGACGTCCCTCCCACAGTCTTTTTTCAGAGGCTGGCGAAGCGGTCCAGGGCTTTTTCGGCCTGGCCGCGTTCGTGGTCGGAGAGGCGGCGGGTGGCGGCGCGGTAGCGTTCGATCAGGATGGGGTCGGCGGGCATGACGGCCGCCAGGCCGCGCAGGGTGGCGGCGGCTTCGTGGCCTGAGCCGATGTCCGCGATCGAGTCGAGTACCGCGGTGGCCAGCGCCACGTCCACGGGGCCAGCGCCGACCAGGGCTTCCAGCGCCTGGCGCTGTTCGTAATCCGAGCCGATATCGGCCAGGACCGCGAACCATTCCCGGCGCACGCCGTCGTCACCGCGCGCCAGCGGGATCGCAGCCTCCAGCACCTGGCGCGCCTCGTAATCGCTGCCGATGCCGCGCGCGCTTTCCAGCGCGAGTCGCGCCGCGGCCGGTTCGTCGCGGGCCAGCAGGGCATCCAGCACGCGCCGCTGTTCGTAGTCGCTGCCAACGCTCTCGAGGGCCGCGCGCCACGCTGCCAGCACCGGGCCAGTGAGTGGCTGGCGCTTGGCCAGGTCCATCAGCAGCAGGGCCTGCTCGTAATCGGAGCCGATGTCGGCGACGACTTCGAGCAGCTGCGCCTGCCGCGCGGGCGACATGTCGTGGCTGGACAGCGCGAAGGACAAGGCCAGGCGCCGCTCGTGGTCGGAGCCCAGGCCGCGCACGGCCTCCAGCGCGCGCTGCATCTGTACGTCATCCAGCGTGGCGTTCGCGAACAGCACCTGCAGGTAGTTGCGGCGGGCATGGTCGGCGTCGATCCTGTCGATCTCATCCAGCAAGGCGGGCGTGCCGCCCGTGGCCAGCAGGCGCTTGCCGCGGGCCTCGGCGTTCATGCCGGACTCGCGCACCAGGTGCGGCAGGCGCTCGGCCAGCCAGGCGCGACCTTCATCGTCGAGCGGCCGGGCCTCGCCGTCCACGCGGTAGTCGCGCACCAGCTTGCCGTCGACCACCGTTACCACCAGCTGCTGCTTGACGCCTTCGCGCGTGTCGGCGAAGTCGAAGCTTGCTTCGGGATCCATTCCCGCGATGTCCGATTCATCGGCTGTGAACTCGACGCGGCCGCGCATCGTCAGCGCGATGCGCTCGCCCTTGCCGGTGTGGCGATAGCGGTAGCTGTCCTTGCCATTGGTCTGGATATGGGTGCTGCCCTCGCCCCAGTTGAACAGGCCGTCGGCGAAGGCGTCATTGGCGATGCTGCTGACCGCCAGCCCCGGCAGCGCGATGGCGGCGGCGAGGGCGGCGACCAGCGCGGTGCGGCGCAGGGCGGTGGGGATCGGACGCGTCATGGGGGTTTCCTCGAGCAGGTTGCGGACGCGGCGCACCACCTGGCCGTCGTCATCGGCCATGGCTACCGCGAGCGGTGGGTGTCCGGCGCGGCGACCGGCGTGGGTAAGGCAGACGGCCAGGCACTCGGCCAGCGGTCGACCGCTGCCGCAGAGTTCGGCGGCGCGCGCGTCGCAGGCGTCTTCGGCCAGCGCATCGAGGCGGCGCACGGCCAGCCAGGCCAGCGGATGCACCGACAGCGGCACCCGCGCCAGCCGATGCGCGATGCGCCAGGCCGGATCGTGGCGTTGCAGGTGCGCCAGTTCGTGCGCAAGCAGGGCACGCTGGCGCGGGGCGTCCAACGTGTCCACCCACTCGGGCAACAGCAGGCGTGCGCCGGGCAGGAGCATCGGGCTGGCGAGGCCGGGCACCAGGTGCAGTGATGGCAGCTGCGCCAGGCCGAGCTGGTCGCCCAGCGCGCGGGCCTGTTCGGACACCGCGTGCGCCGGCGGCGCGTCGTGGATGGCCAGCGCGCGCGACCAGAGGCGCAGGTGCCGCCACTGCAGCGCGAAACGGGTGCCGGCGAAGGCCAGGCCGATCGCCCAGGGCAACCACAGCAGCACGGTGGCAAGCACCGGCAAGGTCAGCACCGTCGTCCCGACGGGCGCCGGGATCGGCGCCAGCGCGTTGCCAGATGCCGACGCCCGCGCGGCATCGGCGTGCCGTGCAGCGTCCGGATAGGCGGCAGGGTCGGGCGCGGCCTCGCGGCGCGCCTGCCCGAGGTCGCCGGTTACGGCGAGCGGCGCGGGTGCCGCAGCGGCCGATGCGTCCGCTACCCGGTCGCGGGCGGCGCGAACCTCCGGGGTGAGCGGGGCGTCCGTCGCAACGTTCGCCAGCGGCGGAGCCTCGCGAAGCACCGGCCCGAGCACGGAGACCGACGCCGACAACAGGGCGCCGAACAGGGCAGCCCGCCAGGCCAGCTCGGCCCAGGCCGGGTTCCCGAGGGCACCCGTGCGCTCAAGCAGCCACGCCAGCGACAGCAGCACCGTGGCGTGCAGCAGCAGCGTCAGCTGGAAGGACACCAGCAGGTCGAGCCCGCTCATCGGCGTGGGCCCTTCTTTTCGTCAGCGGCCGCGAGCAGCGCCTGCACCTTGGCAAGGTCGCCCGGGGCCACCTCGCGTTCGCTGACCAGGTGGGCAAGCAGCGCCTTCGGGTCGCCCTGGAACAGGCTCTGGATCAGGTCGCCCACCATCGTCCGGCGCACCTGCGACTCGCTGACGAGGGCGCGGTAATAAAGCTGCCGGCCGTCGCGGCGCGGGGCCACGGCGCCGCGCCTGGCGAGCCGGGTCAGCAGGGTGGCGACGGTGGTGTGGGCGAGGCCACGCTCGGCGGCGAGGGCGGCGGCGACGTCGGCCACGCTGGCCTCGCCGCGCCACAGCACGCGCATGACGTCGAGCTGCAGTTCGCTCAGGGCGATGTCTTCGCCGTCGGGGAGTTCGGGGGCCATCGGCGTTCTTCTACAAGTGTCGTACTACAGTTGTAGAAGATTGCCCGGCCCCGCGCAAGGGGCCGGAAGTCATGGCAAGCCGTCCCCCCACCCGCCCGTCAGGCGAGGGCGTCCCAGAGGGCGGGGTCTATCTGCGGCAGCGCCTCGAGCGCGGGCCGCGCGAACAGGAAGCCCTGGAAACGAGTGATGCCCATGTCGCGGAGCACGCGGTATTCGGCCTCGGTCTCCACGCCCTCGGCCAGCACTTCGCAGCCCAGCGAGCGGCAGGTGGCGACGATGCCGCTGGTGATCGAGCGGCGCACGCGGTCCTGGTCCAGGCCGCGGATGAGGGCCATGTCGAGCTTGACCAGGTCGGGCTGGAATTCGGCCAGCAGGTTCAAGCCCGCATAGCCCGCGCCGAAGTCGTCGATGGCGGTGAGGAAACTGCGGCCCTGGTAGTCCTTGATGATGCGCACCACGTGCGGCACGTCGCGGATCTTCTCGGACTCGGTGACCTCGAAGATCAGCTGGCGCGGGTCGAAGCCGCAGCGCTCGGCGGCCGCGAGGGTCAGGCGGATGCAGGTGGCGGGTTCGTACACCGCGTTGGGGGCGAAGTTGATCGACAGTCGCGTGGCCATGCCCAGCCGGGCGGCGGTGTCGATGGCCAGCACGCGGCAGGTCTGGTCGAAGCGGTAGAGCTTGTCGGGCGTCACCCGGGCGATCACGTCGGCGGCCTCCTCGCCCTGCTCGCCGCGCACCAGCGCTTCGTAGGCCCAGATGCTGCGCGTGTCGATGTCGACGATCGGCTGGAAGGCCACGCGCACGTTGAAGTCGAGCGTCTCGTCACCCCGGCAGTTCACGCACGGGTGCGGGCTGCTGACGTCGCCGAAGAATTGCTTGAGGTACATCCGGCTCCCCCGCCGCCACACCCGGGCTGCGTGATGCCCGGATTCTAGACCAGCCGGCCCGCCCCACGATGCAAACGCCGTGCGAACCCGGTAAGGCTTTGGGCTCGGGAGCGGATGTGGGGCAAATCAACCTGGTTCATTTGATTCAAATGAACCAGGTTTGTTTGTCATATTTGTCAGGAGCGGATGGGGACGAGGGTGATTTCGACGCGGCGGTTTTCGGCGCGGCCGGCTTCGGTGCTGTTGCTGGCGACCGGATGGTTGGCGCCGGCGCCGGTGATGATCAGGCGCTCGCCGTTGATGCCGCGGCTGGTCAGGTAATTGCCGACGGCCTGGGCGCGCTGCTCGGACAGCTTCTGGTTGTAGGCGGCGGAACCGACGCTGTCGGTATGGCCGGCCACTTCGACGATGGTCTGATCGAATTCCTTCAGCGTGTCGGCGACGCGGTTGAGCACGGTGTACGAACCCGGGCGCAGGGCGTAGCTGTCGAAGCCGAAGGTGATGGCCTCGGGCATGTCGAGCGTGATGTTGTCGCCGTCGCGCACGACCTCGACGCCGGTGCCGGCCATGCGCTCGCGCAGGGCACGTTCCTGGTTGTCCTGGTAGCGGCCGATGGCGCCGCCGGCCAGGCCGCCGACACCCGCGCCGACCAGGGCGCGCTGGCGGCGTTCGGTGGCGTCGTCGCCGCTGAGCAGGCCGGCCACGGCACCGGCGACGGCGCCGATGATCGCGCCCTTCTGGGTGCGGCTCATGCCTTCTTCCTCGCCCTGCGGGGGCGGGGCGGACGAATACCCGCCGGTACTCTGGCAGCCGGCGATCAGCGCGGCGAGGACGGTAGCGGACAGCACGGTCTTGAATTGGGTTTTCATGGTCAACCTCTGGGGGGGGACGTGCGGAATTGCATCCCCAGAGATACACCCATGCGGGCCCGATTGCGAACCCGGGCATTGTCGCCGTTCAGCTACCGGAACGGCCGCTGAGCCAATCGCTTCAGGCCGAAGCGGCCTGGTTCTTGAGGATGAGTTCGGCCAGCCAGGCCTCGCCCTGTTCCATCAGTTCCAGCGGCGTCTGCTGCCAGCCGGTGAGCACCATGGCTTCGGCGATCGAGAACTCGAGCTGCTGCTTGGTGAACTTGCGTTCGCCGGCGATGACCGCCTCAAGCACCGCGCGGCCCGGCATCGGCGCCTCCATCTCGGCGCTCTTGGCCGCCGCCGCCGCACCGGGATCGGCGCCGCCGTGGTTGGCCAGCCATTCGATGCGGCGCAGGGCGTCGCTCTGGGCATCCTTGCTGGCGTCGACCTGGGGCGCCGCGGCCGCGAGCGCCTTCTGCAGGGTGTTGAGCTGGCCGGCGACCTTCATGCGCTGGAGGTTGGCGGCGTCGCGGGCGTGTTCGGCGTCCTCGACGTCCTGGCGCAGGCGCTCGAGCTGCGCGGCCGGCGGCGCGTTTGCCGCCAGGGCCTGGAGGGCGGCATCGAGGCGCGCGAGCCAGTCGGCGCGCTCGGGCAGGGCCGGGGCGGCCTCGATGCGGGCGCGGAGGTCTTGCAGCTGGGCGCGGGGGTCGCTCATGCGGCGATTATAGGCATCGGGCGTGTTACCGCCACCTTGCCGCCCTCAGCGACCCGGGCCGACCTCGATGAAGCGCAGGAACTCGGCCCGGGTGCGGGCGTCCTCGCGGAAATCACCCAGCATCTTCGAGGTCACCATGCTCACGCCGCGCTTGTGGATGCCGCGCGTGGTCATGCATTCGTGCGTGCCGACCACCACCACGCCGACGCCGCGCGGCTGCAGCACTTCCTCGATGCAGCGGGCGATCTGCGCGGTCATCTTCTCCTGCACCTGGAAGCGGCGCGCGTAGGCCTCGACCACGCGCGCCAGCTTGCTGATGCCCACCACCTTGCCGCTCGGCAGGTAGCCGATGTGGGCCTTGCCGATGATCGGCGCCATGTGGTGTTCGCAGTGCGATTCGAACTCGATGTCGCGCAGCACGATCATCTCGTCGTAGCCGGCCACTTCCTCGAAGGTGCGCTCGAGGTACGCGCGCGGGTCTTCGCCATAGCCGCTGAACCAGTCGCCGTAGGCATCCACCACGCGGCGCGGGGTATCGAGCAGGCCCTCGCGGGTCGGGTCGTCCCCGGCCCAGCGCAGCAGGGTGCGCACGGCGGCTTCGGCTTCTTCCTTGCTGGGCTTGTCCACGTAAATCCTCCGGTCAGGCCCCCATCCTACGCCCGCCCCCCATGACGACGGGGTCTAAGCGCGGGGCCCATAACCGCGTTCTTGGGCGCGTTCCTTGGTGACGTGCCAGGCAAGCACGCCAGCGGTCGAGACCATCGCGGCGGCCAGGAGGAAGGTGGCGCCGGCAAGCGGGCCCTGCACGTTGTTGGCCGCCACGAACGCCAGGGTCTGCGTGAAAAGCGTGGGGCCGAGGATGCCGGCGATCGAATTGAGGCTGCCGAGCGCGCCCTGCAGGCGGCCCTGCTCTTCCGGACCCACGCGCGCAGTCATCAACGACTGCGCGGCCGGGCCGGCGATGGCCCACAGCGCCGCCACCGGCATCGCTGCCCAGAACCAGTAGCCATTGGGCGCCAGCGCGTACAGCACGAAGCCGATGCCACCCATCGCCGCGCCCAGCAGCACCGTGCGGCGGTCGCCGAAGCGGCGCGTGATCGGACCGATCAGCCCGCCCTGCACGATCACGCTCAGCACGCCCACCAGCAGCAGCGTCCAGCCGATCATGCGCAAGCCCTCGGGGCCGTTCCAGCCGAAGCGGTAGTCGGCATAAAGCACGAAGGTCATCGGATAGACCAGGTGCGCCAGCGCCATCAGGAAGCTGACGCCCGCCAGGCCGAACAGCTCGGGATGGCGGCGCAGCAGCACCAGCGAACCCAGCGGGTTGGCGCGGCGCCAGTCGAAGGCCGAGCGCCGCTCCGGCGGCAGCGACTCGGGCAGCACGAAGTAGCCGTAGCAGAAGTTGGCGCCGCACAGCGCCGCCGCCACGTAGAACGGCAAGTGCAGGTCGATCGCGCCCAGCCAGGCGCCGAACACCGGCGCCAGCGTGAAGCCGAGGCCGAAGGCCATGCCCAGCCGCCCGAAGGCCGCGGCACGGTTCGCGGGCGCGGTGACGTCGGCGATGTAGGCATTGGCCGTGCTGAAGCTGGCCGAGGTGATGCCGCCCAGCAGGCGCGCGATGAACAGGATCGGCAGCGTGTCGGCCAGCGCCATGATCAGGAAATCGATCGCCAGGCCCGCGTTCGAGATCAGGATGACCGGCCGCCGACCGAAGCGGTCCGACAGCGCGCCCTGCACCGGCGAGGCGAAGAACTGCATCAGCATGAAGCCGGTCGCGAACAGCCCGTGCCAGACGGTGCCGGCGGCGATCTCGCCGCCGGTGACCTGCTTTAGCAGCGCCGGCAGCACCGGGATGACGACGCCGAAGGCCAGCACGTCCACCAGCACGGTGATGAAGATGAAGGCGAGCGCGGCACGACGGCCGGGCGGCGCGACGACGGGGGCGGGTGCGTCCAAGCGGAAGGGTCCGGGCGGGAGGGGCGCAGTCTAGCCGAAGGCCGCGCCGGCTACGGCGTGGTCCAGCTCGACTGCCAGCCCCCGGGCTCGCGCTCGAACCGGGCGCGGACGTGGCCCTGCGCCGACAGCGACAGCCAGTCCAGCGCGTGCACCTGAACGCGGGCCAGCGCGAAGTGGCCGCGCGCAGCGACCAGCGCAGCGGCATCCAGCGGCGGCGCGCCCAGTCCGGGCGGCCCGCCCTCGCCCGGCTGGCCGACGAAGGTGCCGGGTGCATTCAGCCCGGCGTAGTTCTGCCGCGACGAACGCCGGCTGGCCGACCAGGCCGCCTCGGCCTCGGCATCGTCGTGGTGCAGCACCACCGTGCCCGACAGCCGCACCTGCTCGCCGTGCCCGAAGAAGCACCAGGCCACGCGCGGATCGACCGCCAGCTGCGCGACCTTGGGGCTGCGGCGATCGGTGTGGAAGGCCACGGTGCCACCTGTCGGGTCAACGGCGCGCAGCACCGCATAGCGCGCCTGCGGGCCATCGGAAGACACCGTGGCCAGCACGCCCTGGTGGAAGGGATCGCCACCGCTGCGGGCGCCGGCCAGCAGGCGCGCCCAGGCGTGGGTCCAGACGGCGTCGAGGGAATCGAACATGCGGCGATTAACGCAGCGCCGCCGTGTCGGGGGCGCGAACGGCGGTCATTCGACCCGGCAGAACACGGCCTTGAGGTAGCGGCTTTCCTTCACGTGCGCCATGAACGGATGGTCGGCGCCGGCGCCAGCCACCTTCAGCACCTGCACCGTGCGCCCGGCGTAGAAGGCCGCGCGGCGGATCATGTCCAGAAATTCCTCTTCGCTCACCAGGCCCGTGCAGGAACAGGTCAGGAGCACGCCGCCGGGCTTGATCACCTGCATGGCGAGCTTGTTCATGTCGTTGTATTTCTTCAGCGCCGCGATCACCTGGTCGCGGTCGCGGGTGAGCTTGGCCGGGTCGAGGATGACCACGTCGAACAGCTCGCCGCGCTGCTGCGCATCGCGCAGGTAGTGGAACAGGTCGGCCTGCACGAACTTCACCTTGGCGTCGTTCAGGCGCGCGTTCTTCTCGGCGACCTCCAGGATTTCCTCGTCCAGGTCGATGCCGATCACTTCATCCGCGCCGCCGCGCGCCTTGGCGTAAATCGCGAAGCCGCCGGAATTGCAGCAGATGTCGAGCACGCGCTTGCCGGCGGTGAAGCGGGTGAGGAATTCGCGGTTGTCGCGCTGGTCGGCGAAGAAACCGGTCTTGTGGCCGCTGCCCGGGCTGGCGCGGAACTTCAGGCCGTGCTCGGTGATGACGCTGGGCTCGGGCGCCGGCGGCGAGCGGAAATCAAAGCTTTCCTGCTTCTGGACGTGCTCTTCCGAGAAGCTGTAGACGCGGCAGCCCGGGAACTCGGTGCGCAGCGCGCTGTAGATCCATTCCCGGTAGCGGAACGGGCCGGCCGAGAAGAACTCGACCACCAGCAGGTCGCCGTAGCGGTCGATGACCAGGCCGGAGATGCCGTCGCCTTCGGAGTGCACGACGCGCCAGGCGTCGGTGGTTTCGTCGAGCCTGAGCAGGTCCCGGCGCAGCGCCACCGCGGCGCGGATCTTCGCCGCGAACCAGGCTTCGTCGATGGCCTCGTTCCGGTCTTCGGTCAGCACCCGCAGCGCGATGCGGGAATGGCCGTTGTAGAACCCGCGCCCCACCCACTTGCCGCTGTTGTCGACGATGTCCACCAGGCTGCCCGGCTTGGGCTTGGCCACGGGCTTCTCGACCATTTTCTGGAAGATCCAGGGGTGGTTGGAGCGGCGTTCGATCTTGAGCTGGATGACGGGCAGGGCGGCGTTGTTCATGCGCGAATGATACCGGGGCCGGCCCGGGGGCGCTTACCGCGGGTTCGCCAAGGCCATCTCCACCCGGTCGCCGCCGGCGCGCTTGGCCCGGTACATGGCCTGGTCGGCGCGCTTGAGCAGGCTGTCGAGCACGTCGTCGTCCGCCTGCAGCTGGGCCACGCCGATCGACAGCGGCGCCGGCACCTCCTGGCCCTGGAAACGCATGTGGGCATGGTTGATGCCGTCCCGCAGCCGCTCCGCCACCACCCGGGCCCCGTTGAGGTCGGTGCTGGGCAGCAGGGCCACGAACTCGTCCCCGCCCAGGCGCGCCAGCACGTCCTCGCCACGCAGCACCAGGCGCGCCCGCTCGGCCAGGTGCCGCAGCAGGCTGTCGCCGGCGTAGTGCCCCAGGCTGTCGTTGACCGACTTGAACTGGTCCATGTCCATCAGCAGCAGCGAAAGCGGCCGGCCGTGGCGGCGCGACTCGGCGATCAGGCGCGCGCCCTGCTCGGCCAGGCCGTTGCGGGCCAGCACGCCGGTCAGCGCGTCCACGGTGGCCAGCTTGCGCAGGTCGGCGTAGGCGCGCTCGGTGTGCATCAGGATGAAGCCCAGGCTCAGGAACATCACGCCCACGCAGGCGTAGACGAACACCACCATGTCGCTGGCGGAGGCATCGAGCAGGCTGCCGGTGGCCCGCGGCGCCCAGGCGTGCTCGCCGAACCGCCAGGCGGCCACCAGCACGCCGAAGGCCGCGAAGGCACCGGTGAGCCGGGCGGCCGTGAAGCCGCCCTGCACGATCGCCGGCCGCAGGGCCCAGGCGATGGCGCCCATCAGGGTCATGGCGCAGGCCGAATTCACCAGCACGCGGGCGCTGTAGTGCGGCCGGTATTCGCTGAACACCACCAGCAAGGCCATCGCCCCCAGCACCGCGCCCCACCAAAGGAAGCGTCGCTCGGGCAGCCCCTGGAAGCCGCGCACCGCCCGGCACATCTCGGCAAAGCCGAGCAGCAGCAGGCCATTTCCCAGGGTGATCGAGGCCGCGTCGGGCAGGACGCCGCGGCCGGCCAGCAGTGCCCAGGCGGCGGGGTGCAGCAACAGGCCGACGGTCCAAATCCGCAGGTGGCGCCGGCGTTCCGCCGGGAAGCCCCGGCCGGCCTGGGTCAGCAACAGCACAGTCAGGGCGCTGAGCAGCACCCCCACCAGCATCACCGAGCGCACATCCAGACCCATCCCCGCCTCCCGCGCCGCTGAGGTCGCCCCCTTAACCTACCCCAGAACGCCCCGGCCAAACCGTGATTGACACCCGGTTCACCGTTCGTGCCAGACTCTGGCCCGTAGAAGGGGAGTAGCTCCCGCTGCCGATATCGTCATCACGGACCCGGACCTTTGTCCACGGCCCCGGTACGGCAGGCAGGTCCCACGGACCTGCGAGCGAGACCTTCGCCCGCCAGCGACGAACGCCGTCCCGTCCCGGGACGTCGCGCCCGCCGGCGGTCGAGGCAGCTCGCCACCGGAGAAATGTTTGGAAACCATCGCCACCCCCCTGATGTGGGTCGTCTTCACGGCCTTCGTACTCGCTGCGCTCGCGGTCGACCTGCTGGTGCTGCGCCAGAACGGCCCGCACAAGGTGTCCACCCGCGAGGCGCTGCTGTGGTCGGCGGCCTGGATCGCGCTGGCCCTGGTCTTCAACGCCGGCCTATGGTTCTACCTGCAGGGCCGCCTGCCGGAACCCGAGGCCAACCGGATCGCGCTGGAGTTCCTGACCGGCTACCTGGTCGAGAAAGCGCTGGCGGTCGACAACATCTTCGTCTTCCTGATGCTGTTCACCTACTTCGGCGTGCCGGCGCAGTCGCAGCAGCGGGTGCTGATCCTGGGCGTGCTGGGCGCGATCATCCTGCGCGGCATCCTGATTTTCGTGGGCGCGGCGCTGATCGCGAAGTTCCACTGGGTGCTGTACCTCTTCGGCGCCTTCCTGCTGTTCACCGGCATCAAGATGTTCTGGGCCGTGGGCCAGGAGCCGGACATGGACAAGAACCCTATCCTGCGCTGGATCACCGGCCACCTGCCGCTGATCCGCCGCTACCACGGCGAGGCGCTGTGGATCGGCGAGGGCAAGCGCCGCAAGTACACGCCGCTGTTCGTGGTGCTGGTCATGATCGCCATCACCGACGTGATCTTCGCGGTCGATTCGATCCCGGCCATCTTCGCGATCACGCTCGACCCCTTCATCGTGCTGACCTCGAACGTGTTCGCGGTGCTGGGCTTGCGCGCGCTGTACTTCCTGCTGGCCGACATGGCCGACCGTTTCCACCTGCTGGCCTATGGCCTGGCGCTGGTGCTGGTGTTCATCGGCACCAAGATGCTGATCATCGACATCTTCAAGATCCCGGTCGCGGTGTCGCTGGGCGTGGTGGGCGCGACGCTGGTGACGGCGATGGTGCTGAGCCTGATGATCAAGCCCAAGGACGCGGCCGGCCCCGCCTGAGGCCGGCCTTGCCCCCGCCGGCGCCGGCCCCCACCTAGTGGCGATGGACGAACAAGCCCGGGAACACGCCGCCGCGGTCCGCGACCGCTTCCGCCGCGCGCTGCTGGCCAGCATGGCCTTCGTGGCGGCGCTGGGGGCGATCTTCTTCGCCGGCCCCTGGCTCGGCGACCTGCGCCCCTTCACGCTGTCGCCGCAGTCGCCGGCGGGCCTGCTCGGCGTGCTGACCGCGCCGCTGCTGCACGGCTCGGCCGGCCACTGGCTGGCCAACAGCTCGGCGCTGCTGATCCTCGGCACCCTGGTCGGCACCGTGTACCCGCGCGCCGGCCTGCGGGCGCTGCCGGTGATCTGGCTGCTGTCGGGCCTGGGCACCTGGGTGATCGGGCAGTCGCCGTCCTTCCACCTTGGCGCCAGCGGGCTCACGCACGGGCTGGGCTTCCTGCTGTTCACGCTCGGCGTGCTGCGCCGGGACAAGGCGGCGATCGCGGCCGGTTTCATTGCGTTCTTCTTCTTCGGCGGCATGCTGCTGACGGTGCTGCCGCGCGAGGCCGGCATCTCCTGGGAGTACCACCTGTGCGGCGCCATCGCCGGCGTGCTGGCGGCCTTCGTCTGGCGCCACGCCGACCCGCAGCCACCGCGGCCACGCTACAGCTGGGAAGACGAAGCGGACGAGGCGGCGCCGGATCCCGAGCTCGAGCTGCCCTCGCCCGGCGAGGTGCCGGTGCTGTGGCAGCGCCAGGACGAGCCCACCGGCGTGGTGCTGCCGTTCCGGCCGCGCGACCCGTCCCAGGCGCCCGACGACCGCTAGACCGGGGTCGCGACGCGGCGCAGACTCGCGGCCATGACCGCTACGGCCACCGCCTGGCTCTTCGACATCCGCTCGGCGCTGCTGGTCGGCGCGCTGCTGACGCTGATGATCGGCATGGTGCTGCTGCTGGTCGGTCGGTCGCTGGCGGCCGACTACCGGCCGAGCCTGTTCCACTGGATCGCGGCGACGCTGCTGCAGCCGGCCGGGTTCGTGATGCTGAGCCTGCGCGACCAGCTAGACCCCTGGGTCAGCACGGTGCTGGCCAACACCTGCATCGCGCTCGCCTTCGCGGCCTATGCGCGCTCACTGCGGCTGTTCTACCGGACGCCATCGCCGCCGTGGCGGCTGTCGGCGCTGGTGCTGCTGTCGGTGCTGATCTCGGTGTACTGGGGCGTGGTGGCGCCGGACCTGACGCTGCGGCTGATCGCGATCTCGCTGGCGCTGGGCGGCCTGCTGGCTTACAGCGCCTGGACCGTGTTCCGGCACGCCGAACGGCGCGGCCCGATCCGCCTGGTCACCGGCGGCGTGTTCGCCGGGTCGGCCGGCATCATGTTCTATCGCGCCGGCGCGCTGGTGGTCGATCCGGGCCTGGTCACCGGCGTGTTCCAGATCACCCACGTGCAGCTGCTGACCTACGCGGTGGGCAGCGTGCTGCCCGTCATTGCCACGGTCGGTTTCCTGCTGATGTGCACCGAGCGCAGCCAGCGGGAGCTCGAGCGCGCGGCGCGGGTGGACTACCTCACCGACTGCTACAACCGGCGCGCGATCGAGGAGCAGGGCGCGCGCGCGATGGCGGCGGCGCGCCGGCACGGGATGCCGCTGGCGGTGCTGGTGATCGACATCGACCACTTCAAGCGGATCAACGACGAGCTCGGGCACGCCGCCGGCGACCAGGCGCTGGTGCAGTCGGTGGCGCGCATCCGCGCCGAGATGCGGGCTGAGGACGTGCTGGGCCGGCTGGGCGGCGAGGAGTTCATCGTGCTGATGCCCAACACCGACAGCGCCAGCGCGGTCAGCGCCGGCGAACGCATCCGGCTGGGCTTCGCGGCGCGGCCGCTGGTGCTGGCCGAGGGCCGGCGCTCGGCCACGCTGTCGATCGGCGTGGCGATGCTGGCGCCGATGGACCGGCACTTCTCGCAGCTGCTGCAGCGCGCCGACCGCGCGATGTACGCGGCCAAGAACGCCGGCCGCAACCTGGTGATGGCCGACGCGATGAGCGGCTGGGAGCCCGGTCCGTCGCGCTAGCCGATGCCAAGCTGGCGGTCGTGCCGGCGGCCGAGCAGCAGCAGCGCCAGGATGGCGCCGCACAACGCCAGGAACATGTCCCACTGCGTGTCCCAGACATCGCCCTGGGTGGCCAGGAAGGCATCGGCCTCGCCGCCCCACACCAGCGCCGCCCACCACTCGATCAGCTCGAAGAAGGCACTGAACGACAGCGCCGCCGCGACCACCAGGTAGTTCAGCCAAGGCCCGCGCAACAGGGGCGTGCGCCGCAGCAGCAGTTCGCGCGCCAGGATCGCCGGGACGAAGCCCTGGAAGAAGTGGCCGACGCGGTCGTAGTGGTTGCGCGACAGGTCGAAGGCGTCCTTCGCCCACAGTCCCAGCGGCGTCTCGGCATAGGTGTGGGCGCCGCCGTAGATCAGCACCAGGGCGTGCGCCGCCAGCAGCCAGGCCAACAGCCGCGTCAGCGGGAAGCGGCCCCAGGCCAGCGCGACCAGCGGCAGGCCGACGACCACCCAGATCACTTCCAGCGCCCAGGTGAGGCGGTCGTGCGGCGCAAGGCCCGACCACGCCAGCGCCACCAGCACGAGGGTGACGATCAGCCAGCCTTCGCCCCTTCCGGGGGAAGTGAGGGTTCCGGTTCCCGCCATGTGCCTGCTCCCGTTGTCGACTTCGCCATCATTCCACGGCGGCGGCGACGGTGTTAGCGTCGGCCGTCCTCCCTGGAGCCCCAACCATGCGCCTGAAGCTCGCCCCGCTCGCCCTTTGCCTGCTCGTCGCCTGCAGCGGTGCGCCCGAAGCGCCACCCGCCGCGGTCGCGCCGGCACCGCCGACGGACGACGGCGCGCGCCGCATCGAAGCCGACGTCGCCTTCCTGGCCGACGACTTGCTGGAGGGCCGCGCCGCCGGCACCCGCGGCTACGACCTCGCCGCGCGCTACGTGGCCAGCCGCTACCGCGCCATCGGCCTGGCGCCGGCGGGCGACGACGGCAGCTACTTCCAGAAGGTGCCGCTGCTCGAGGCGCGACGGGTGCGCGAGGGCGCGGCGTTCACGGTGCAGCGCGAGGACGGCGACCTCAGCTTCGTGTTCCAGGACGAATTCCTGCCCGGCCTGAACTTCAACGCGGGCAGCCATGTGGTGAATGCGCCGCTGGTCTTCGTCGGCCAGGCAGTGCATGCGCCGGAGCTGGGCCACGACGATTTCGAAGGCGTGGACCTGCGCGGCAAGGTGGCCGTTTACTTCTCCGGCGCCCCGGCCACCTTCGGCAACACCCAGCGCGCGTTCCATTCCTCCGGCCTGCAGAAGATGGGGCAGTTGGCGTCTCGCGGCGCCGTCGGCGCCATCGGCCTGGGCAACCCGGTGGACGAGGCCAAGTACCCCTGGGCGCGCGGCGCCCGCAACTGGCAGATGCCGGGCATGCGCCTGGTGGACGCCGAGGGCAGGCCGGTCGATGCCTGGCCCGAACTGAAGGCCACGGCCAGCCTGGGCGTCGATGGCGCCCGCAAGCTGCTGGCCGGCGCGCCGATGCCGGTGGACGAGATTTTCGAACGCCGGGAGAAAGGCGAGCTGGAGTCCTTCGACCTGCCGGGCCGGGTGACGCTGGCGGGTGCCACCGAGCTAAAGCGCGTGGACAGCGTGAACGTGGTCGCCAGGCTCGCCGGCTCCGACCCGGTGCTGGCCGGCGAACACATCGCCTACAGCGCGCACCTGGACCACATCGGCATCGGCGCCGAGGTGGACGGCGACGGCATCTACAACGGCGCGTTCGACAACGCGCTGGGCATCGCGGTGATGCTGCAGGCGGCGACCGAGCTGCAGGCCGATGCGACCAAGCCGCGGCGCTCGGCGCTGTTCGTGGCGGTGACGGCGGAGGAGCGGGGCCTGCTGGGCGCCGACTACTTCGCGAAGTTCCCGACCGTGCCGCGCGAGTCGCTGGTGGCCAACATCAACATGGACATGCCGGTGTTCCTGACCGACGTGACCGACGTGGTGCCGATCGGCATCGAGCATTCCACGCTCGAAGCCGACGTGCAGGCCGCCGCGGCACAGCTGGGCGTGGGCCTGACGCCGGACCCGAAGCCGGAGGAGGTGGTGTTCGTGCGCTCGGACCAGTATGCGTTCGTGCGCCAGGGCATCCCGGCGGTGTACCTGGACGCGGGCATCAAGGCGCGCAACCCGGACGTGGACGCGCTGGCGCTTTACGAGGATTTCCTCACCGGCCACTACCACCAGCCCAGCGACGAAACCGACCTGTCGATCCACTACCCCAGCGCGGCGATGCTGGCGCGCCTGAATGCCGAGATCGGCCGCCGCGTCGGCAACGCCGATGCCCGCCCCGCCTGGAAGGAAGGCGACTTCTTCGGCAAGACCTTCGGCGGCCAGTAAGGCATCAGGAACGGGGTCAGGCGAGGTGCGCGAGGGGGAGGGCGCGCGCCTTCTTCACGGTGCGCAGGACGAAGCTGGAGTTGACGTCGGCGACGCCGGTGGCGTTGAGCAGGTGGTCGAGCAGGAAGCGGGAGAAGTGCTCGAGGTCCTGCACCGCCACGTGCAGCAGGTAGTCCATGTCCCCGGTGAGGGCGTGGCAGGCGATCACCTCGTCCCAGTCGTTGACGCGCCGGGTGAAGCCGGCGATGGCCTCGGCGTCGTGGCGCGAGAGCTGCACGCGCACGAAGGCCTGCAGGCCCAGGCCGACGCGCGCCGGATCCAGCACGGCCGAGTAACCCGCCAGCACGCCCGCCTGCTCCAGCCGCTGCACCCGGCGCAGGCAGGCCGAGGCCGACAGGCTGACCCGCTCGGCCAACTCGGCGTTGCTGATCCGGCCCTCGCGCTGGAGGATGGCAAGCAGGGCGAGGTCGGTGCGATCGAGGCCGGGGCTGTCCATTCGTGGCGTACCTTGGCGTATTGACGCAATTATATTGCGCCAGGCAGGCCAATCCGCGCAACAACGCAATCCTCTTGCGTCGGCTCGCCGCTAGACTGGAGGCCTGTTCCCGGAGCCGACCATGTCCCAGCCCAACCGCGTCGAACACCAGCTCACCGACAAGGGCTACGTCCCGGTCTACACCACGGCCGTGGTCGAGCAGCCCTGGGCCAGCTACACCGCGACCGACCACGAGGTCTGGGCGACGCTGTTCGAGCGCCAGCAGACGCTGCTGGTCGGCCGCGCCAGCGACGAGTTCCTGCGCCAGCAGCGGCTGATGGGCATGTCGCCCGACCACATCCCGAAGTTCGACGAGCTCAACCCGGTGCTGCGCAAGGCCACCGGCTGGGAGCTCATCGGCGTCGAGGGCCTGCTGCCCGAGCTCACGTTCTTCGAGCATCTCGCCAACCGCCGCTTCCCGGTGACGTGGTGGATCCGCAAGCCCGAGCAGCTCGACTACCTCAGCGAACCCGACCTCTTCCACGACCTGTTCGGCCACGTGCCGCTGCTGATGAACCCGGTGTTTGCCGACTACATGGCCGCCTACGGCCGCGGCGGCGTCAAGGCGCACGCCATCGGCCCCGAGGCGCTGGTGAACCTGACGCGGCTTTACTGGTACACGGTTGAGTTCGGCCTGATCAGGCAGGACGACGGCCTGCGCATCTACGGCAGCGGCATCGTGTCCTCGAAGGGCGAGTCGATCCACTGCCTCGACAGCGCCGCGCCCAACCGCATCGGCTTCGACCTCGAGCGCATCATGCGCACCCGCTACCGCATCGACACCTTCCAGAAGACCTACTTCGTGATCGACAGCTATGAGCAGCTGATGGAAGCCACGCGCCCCGACTTCACCCCGATCTACGCCAGGCTGGCGCAGCTCGACAGCTTCCCGGCCGGCGCGGTGCAGCCCGGCGACGCGGTGTTCAACCGCGGCACCGGCGAGGGCTGGCTCGACGACGGCGACGTCTAGCCGCCGACGCGCGCGCCCTCCGGCGGCGACGCGCGCTTGGGCAGGAACTTGCGGGTCAGGTAGGTGCCGGCGACGAAGGCCACGACCAGCGGGCCCAGCCAGGCCAGGTTCATCAGCGTCGAGCCCGCCAGCATCGGCAGCACCTTGGGCAGGCCGATGCTCAGGAAGGCGATATGGGTCGCGACGCCGTTGCCCAGCATCGCGGTGAGGTGTTCGCGCAGCCACCAGCGCGGATCCTCGGGCGGCTGGCGCGAGAAGCGCCACATCTGCACGAAGGCGAGCAGCCCGATGCCCGAGAACGAAACGATCACCAGCTGCATCTGCTTCGCCATCAGCAGCCCGACGCCGGCGATCGCGAGCGCGCTGGCCAGGTTCAGCCACATCAGGCCGCGGAAGACCGGTCCGGTGTAACGCGCCCAATCCTTCTTGTCCTTCACGGCGCGCCAGCTGCACCAGACCGAGGTCACGGTGATCACCAGCAGGTAGCACAGGAAGCTGCCGATCACCGGCCGGTGCGGGAACGCGGCCAGCGCGAGCGGCACCGCCGCCAGCAGCAACCCGGCCATCGCCGGCAGGTAGACCTTGCCGGCCGCGCGGTGCACGGGGCTGCCCTTGCGGCTGAGACCGGCGATCCAGAACGTGGCCAGGGCGAGCATGCCGAGGCCGGCGTGGGTGTAGAAACTGAGGGTATGCAGGTTCATCGCGGTTCCTCCCGAGGTGGCGCCAGTCTCGCGGCGGGGGCGGCGGGGTTCAGGTGCCGGCGGTCATCGGGTCGCGGTGCCGGAAGTCACTTTCTTGCCCGCGGGACTTGAGCGCGGCCTGCCCGCGGCCCAAGCTGGCGCCATGAACGAACGCCTGAAGGTGCTGCTGTCGCCGCTGAACTTCGCCGCCTACATCGCCTGGGCGGCGATCGGCTGGGAGCTGCTGTTCGCGCGCTGGTCGCCGCCGCCCTGGCTGCCCGGACCGCCCTCGGTGACGCTGCTGGCGATGATGCACCTGGCGTTCCTGGGCCTGTTCCTGGCCGTCACCGGCGGCCCGCGCGAGGCCGAGGTGCGGATGCTGCCGCGGCTGATGCTGCTGGGCCAGGTGGCGCTGGCGTTCGCACTGATGCTGCTGGCGCGCAATTCCTCGCTGCCGATCCTGCTGATCCTGTGCGTGATCCAGATCGTGCACCTGTGGTCGCCGCGTCCGGCGGTGGCGATCATCCTGGCGATCAACGTCGCGATTTACCTGATCTACCGCGACGGCTGGCAGCTGCAGTCGCCGCTGATCTCGACCGTGATGCACGGCAGCTTCCAGTGCTTCGCGGCGCTGACCGCGTGGTTCGCCTTCAGCGCCGAGCGCACCCGCGACGAACTGGCCGCCGCCAACGCCGACCTGCTGGCCACGCGCTCGTTGCTGGCCGAGACGGCGCGCGACTCGGAGCGCCTGCGCCTGTCGCGCGAGCTGCACGACGTGGCCGGCCACAAGCTCACCGCGCTCAAGCTCAACCTTGCCGCCCTGGCCCGCGACCCGCGCTTCCTGGCCGATGCGCAGGTGCAGCTGTGCGCGCGCCTGGCCGACGAACTACTGGCCGACATCCGCGGCGTGGTGCAGCAGATGCGCCAGGGCGACGGCCTGGACCTCGAGGAAGCACTGACCGCGCTGGCCCGTCCCTTCCCGCGCCCGCGCCTGCAGCTCCAGGTCGGCCCCGATGCCCGCGTGGGCTCGGTGGCGCAGGCCGAGGCGGTGCTGCGCGCGGTGCAGGAAGGGCTGACCAATGCCGTGAAGCATTCGCAGGCACAGAACCTGTGGGTGGTGCTGCGCCGCGAGGACGAAGCGCTGCGGCTGGACATCCGCGACGACGGCCGTGGCAGCGGCGAGGTCCGCGCCGGCAACGGGCTTTGCGGCATGCGCGAGCGACTCGAGGCACTGGGCGGCGGACTGAGCGTCGGCCGCACCGGCACCGGCGGCGTGCACCTGCAGGCCTGGCTGCCGGTGGCGGCGTGAGCGCGCCGATCCGCATCGCCCTGGCCGACGACCAGGCCCTGGTGCGCAGCGGCCTGAAGGCGCTGCTGGCCGGCTTCGACACCGTGGCCGTGGTGCTGGAGGCCGGCGACGGCGAGGCGCTGCTGGACGCGCTGTCGTCGATCCCGGTGGACGTGGTGCTGTCCGACATCCGCATGCCCGGCCTCGATGGCTTCGGCCTGGTGCAGGCCCTGCGCGAACGCGGCGACGCCACGCCGGTGGTGCTGCTGACCACCTTCGACGACGAGGCGCTGCCGCTGCGCGCCGCCGCGGCCGGCGCGCAGGGCTTCCTGCTCAAGGATGCGTCGCCGGAAGACCTGCTCGAGGCGATCACCCGCGTCGCCGGCGGCGAGACCCTGCTCGCGCCGGTGCCCACCGACCCGGTGCGCGCCCGCTATGCCTACCGCGACCAGGCCGCCCCCACCGACACCTTCAGCGAGCGCGAGGTGGCGATCCTGCGCTTGCTGGCCGGCGGCTACTCGAACAAGGAGATCGCGCGCGCGGTGTTCCTTTCCGAAGGCACGGTGAAGAACTACGTCTCCGACATCCTCGACAAGCTCGGCACCCGCGACCGCACCCGCGCGGTGCTCAAGGCCATCACGCTGCGGGTGATCTGACCCCGGTGCTCAGGTGAGCCACGGCAACACCGCCGCGGCCAACACCGCCGCGCTGAGACCCAGCATCACGCGCAGGCCATAGGCGCGACCGCCGCTGGTCCAGGCCACCACCGACTTCGCCACCCAGCTCGCCGCGAGCAGGCCGACCAGGCCCCAGCGCGCCTGTTCGGCATCAAACACGCCGCTGCGGAACAGGTTGCCGACCGTGGCCACCGCCGCATGCACCTCGGCCAGCGCCGCCAGCGTCGCCGCGACCATGGCGCCGCGCGGGCCCAGCCAGTCGTTGAGTGCGGCGGAGGCGAACAGCACGGCCGTGATCACCGCCGCGAAGGTGAGTGCATGCGAGAACCGGAACATCCGGGTCTTCGCGGTCGGCGAGGGAATGGCCCCGTCTTCGCCGCGATGCAGGCCCAGCAGCCCCCCGCATGCCATCACCGCGCCCGCCGCCGCGAGCTCAGGCCAGACCTCGCCCAGCAGGCCCGGCGACACCGCCAGCAAGATGGGCACGAACAGCGTCAGCGAGGCGAAGTTCGCCAGCATCGCCGCGCCCACCGCCGAGGACAGCAACGCCGGCGTCTCGCGCACGCGCTGGCCGAAGCCGGCCACCGCCGCGGTGGACGACACGTAGCCCGCGAAGAAACCCGCCACCGCCAGGCCCCAGCGGTTGCCGGTGGCGCGCAGCGCGACGTGGCCCAGCGCGCTGATCGCCATTACCAGCACCACCAGCTTCCACAGCGTGGCCGGGTTGAAGACGTCGTACGGACCCAGGGTGCGGTCGGGCACCAGCGGCAGGACCACCAGGGCCGAGGCCAGCAGCACCAACCCGTCCTGCAGCTCGCGTTCGCTGAGCAGGTCACGGGTGAGCCGGTGCAGCGGCGCCTTGGCGTAGAGCAGGGCGGCCACCACCACGCCGAGCGCGCCGGCCAGGGCCGGCAGCGGCACGGCCAGGCCGCCGAGCAGGGTGGTCAGCACCAGGGCCACTTCGCCGGTCAGGCCGGGGTCCTGGGCCTGGCTTTGGCGGTAGCTCATCGCCGCCAGCAGGCCCGACAGTGCCACCACCACCGCGAACACCGCCGGCCCCAGCCACAGCGACACCGCGCCGGACAGCGCCGCCAGCGCATGCGTGCGCAGGCCCGCGACCACGGCCGGCTCGGGCCGGCGGCGCTCGCGCACCGCGCCCACCAGCAGGCCCAGGCCCAGGGCGGTGCCCAGGGACAGCAGGAACGCGTTGTCGAACACGGGCACGGCGGACATGCCTGATTCTCGCACCCCGCGGGCCGCGGCTTGCAAGCCCCGCCCCAGCCCGGACAATGCACGGGTCCCCCTGCCCGCCGGAGCGCCATGAAGCCGATCTCGCTGACCCGTTACCTCATCGAGGAACAGCACGCCGGCCGCATCAACGCCGACCTGCGCCTGCTGATCGAGGTCGTCGCACGCGCCTGCAAGTCCATCTCGATCGCGGTGGGCAAGGGCGCCCTCGGCGGCGTGCTCGGCGACGCCGGCACCCCGGGCGCGCAGAGCATGAACATCCAGGGCGAGGCGCAGAAGAAACTGGACGTGCTCAGCAACGACATCCTGCTCGAGGCCAACGCCTGGGGCGGCCACCTGGCCGGCCTGGCCTCCGAGGAAATGGACCACAGCCAGCCGATTCCCGACGCCTTCCAGCGCGGCAACTACCTGCTGCTGTTCGATCCGCTGGACGGCAGCTCCAACATCGACGTCAACATCTCGGTAGGCACCATCTTCTCGGTGCTGCGCTGCCCGGACGACGTGGTCCAGCCCGGCGACGAACACTTCCTGCAGCCCGGCACCGCGCAGGTGGCGGCTGGCTACACCACCTACGGGCCGAGCACGATGCTGGTGCTCACCGTCGGCCACGGCACCCATGCGTTCACGCTCGATCGCGAGATCGGCAGCTTCGTGATGACCTCGCGCGACATCCGCATCCCCGAGGAAACCAAGGAGTTCGCCATCAACATGTCGAACCAGCGCCATTGGGAGCCGCCGATGCAGCGCTACGTCGGCGACCTGCTGGCCGGCAAGGAAGGCCCGCGCGGCAAGGACTTCAACATGCGCTGGGTGGCCAGCATGGTGGCCGACGTGCACCGCATCCTGACCCGCGGCGGCGTTTTCTTCTACCCGATCGACGCCAAGTGCCGCGACAAGGGCGGCAAGCTGCGCCTGATGTACGAGGCCAACCCGATGAGCTTCATCGTCGAGCAGGCCGGCGGCGCCGCCAGCACCGGCCGCCAGCGCATGCTCGAGGTCACGCCCACCGGCCTGCACCAGCGGGTGCCGGTGATGCTGGGCTCGCGCAAGGAAGTGGAAGCCGCGGTCCGCTACCACGCGGAACACGACGCGTGAGCCACGGCGACTTCATCGAAGTCTACGAAGGCGCGCTGAACGCCGAGGCCTGCGCGCAGATCCTGGCCGCGTTCGAGGAAAGCGGCGCGGCGGTGCCGGGCCGGGTCGGGGGCGGCGTGATGCCCGAACTCAAGGACAGCCGCGACATCCAGATCACCGGCAAGCCGGAGTGGCAGGAAGTGGAGGCGGCGCTCAACAACGCCGTGTTCGCCGGCCTGCTGGCCTACCTGCGCAAGTACAGCCACGCGCTGATCGCGCCGCTGATGCTGCAGGTCCCGGGGGCGGACGGGAAGCTGCGCCGTATCGCCGCCGAGGATTTCCCGGCCATGGACGACGCGGCGCTGGCCAACCTGGTGCGCAGCGTGCTGCGGCCGGGCGCCATCAACCTGCAGCGTTACACCGCCGGGCAGGGGGGCTATCCGTACTGGCACTGCGAGCTGTACCCGCGCGACGCGAGCGCCGAAACCCTGCACCGGCACGTGCTGTGGACGATCTACCTCAACGACGGGTTCCGCGAGGGCGAAACCGAGTTCCTCTACCAGGGCCGCAAGATTGCGCCGCGCACCGGCAGCCTGCTGATCGCGCCCGCCGCGTTCACCCACACCCACCGCGGCAACCGCCCGCTGGGGGGCGACAAGTACATCGCCACCAGCTGGATCCTGTTCCAACGCGCGGAGCAGCTGTTCGGCGCGCGTTGAGCGGCGCGTGCACCCGGCGTGCCATCATGGCGCCCAAACCTGCGTTCCCGGGCGCCCCGATGCCGTTGAGCGAACTCTGGCCTGACCTCAAGCCCTGGCTGCTGGCCATCTGGGCGGCCTATCTGGTCGTGCTGGCCGGGTGGATCGTGCTGCAGAAGCGCGAGCCGATCGCCACGCTGAGCTGGATCATGTCGCTGGCGCTACTGCCGGTGCTGGGCCTGCTGATCTACCACTTCCTCGGGCCGCAGCGGATCCGGCGCCAGCGGCTGCGGCGATCGCGCTCGCGCGCCAGCCTGGACGACACGCTGCCCTCGGGCCTGAAGGCCAGCGAGGACTGCACCACCGTGGCGCGGCTCGGGCAGTCCAGCACGGGCTTCGCGCCTTCGAGCGCCACCCGCGCCGACCTGATGAGCGGCGGCGGGCCAACCCTCGACGCCCTGCTCGAAGCCATTGCCGGCGCGATCCACCACGTCCACGTGGAGTACTACATCTTCGAGCCCGACCAGACCGGCACCACCCTGCGCGACGCGCTGGTGGCGAAGGCGAAGGCGGGCGTGCGGGTGCGGCTCCTGCTCGATGCGATCGGTTCCGGCCGCCTGCGCGAGGTCTTCCTGGCACCGCTGCGCGCGGCCGGGGTCGAGATCGCCTGGTTCCATCCGGCGCGGCTGCGCTGGCTGTGGCGGCCGCGGGTGAACCTGCGCAACCACCGCAAGGTCGTCGTGGTGGACGGCCGCATCGGCTTCACCGGCGGCATCAACATCACCGACGAAGAGAACGAGCGCGTCCGCGCCGACGCCTTCCACGACCTGCACCTGCGGCTGGAGGGCGAGGTGGTGCGCTGGCTGCAGCTGGCCTTCCTCGAGGACTGGAACTACGCCACCGGCACCGCGCTGCGCGATGAACGCCTGTGGCCGGCGGCCGCGGCCGGCGGAATCCTGGCCCAGGTGCTGCCGGCCGGCCCGGACTCCCCCTGGGAAGCGATCCACCGGGTGCAGGTCGAGGCGATCCACCAAGCCGACCGGCGGGTATGGCTGGTGACGCCCTACTTCGTGCCGGGCGAGGCGGCCAGGATGGCGCTTACCTCGGCGGCGCTGCGCGGCCTGGACGTGCGGGTGATCGTGCCGGCGCGCAGCGACTCGATCATCGTCAGCGCCGCGGCGCGCTCCTACTTCGACGAGCTGGTGGCGGCGGGGGTGCGCGTGTTCGAGTACCAGCCGCGGATGCTGCACACCAAGGCGCTGCTGATCGACGACGACACCTGCCTGGTCGGCAGCGCCAATTTCGACCACCGCAGCTTCCGGCTCAACTTCGAGCTCAGCGTGCTGCTGCACGACGAGGCGATCGCGGGCCGGCTCGAGGGGCAGGTGACCGAAGACCTGGGCCACTGCCGTGAGGTGCGCGCCGACCGGCCGCCAGGCGGTTTTGCCCGGCGGCTGGGCGAGTCCTGCGCCCGCCTGTTTTCGCCCCTGCTCTAGCCGGCGCCGGAGCCGGCGCCGGGGCACTGGCCGGGGCCGGCCCGGCTTGGGCTACACTCGCCGGAAAATCCGGAGGCTGCACGCATGCATTGGCTCTACCTGCTCGCTTCCATCGCCTGCCTGGCCCTGGCGATGGTCCGCACGATGCCCACGCTGGGCGTGTTGGTTTTCCTGGCCGGTGCGCTTGGCTTCATGGTGGCGTGGGTGCTGGGCTGGCTGTCCTCGCGCATTTCCAGCCAGTCGCGCGACATCAGCCACATCCTGGGTCCCGAGGAGCTGCGCGCCATGCGCGAGCAGGCCGAGGCGCGCAAGCGCGCCCAGGACGCCCGGGAAGGCCAGGACTGAGCCACGTGCTAGCCTGAGCGTGTCTACACCCCCGCGCGCCGCGCGGGATTCCGTTCCATTCGTTCCCGGGGAGGGAGAACCATGAACCTGCTAATTTTCCTGTTGATCGGCGCGCTGGCCGGCTGGCTCGCCGGCGTGGTCATGAAGGGCCGCGGCTTCGGCGTGCTGGTGAACATCGTCGTCGGCGTGCTGGGCGCGTTCTTCGGCGGCTGGCTGCTGCCCAAGCTGGGGCTGTCGTTCGGCGGCGACATGGGGCTGTTCATCACCGCCTTCATCGGCGCGATCCTGCTGCTGGCCATCATCGGCCTGATCAAGAAGGCCTGAGCAGCCCGCTCAGCCGGCCCTGCCGCGCGGCGTGCCGCGCCGGCAGGCGTCGGAGCAGTAGACCACGCGGTCCCAGTCACGCTCCCACTTCTTGCGCCACTGGAACGGGCGCTGGCAGACCGGACAGGTCTTTTCCGGTCGCGGACTGCCCGGCGCTCGGCGCTCAGCCGCCATCGGCGGCGACGCGGTTGCGGCCGGCACGCTTGGCCACGTAAAGGGCCGCGTCGGCGCGGCGCAGCAGCGCGTCCGGCTCCACCTGCACGTCCGGCACGAAGCCGGCGACGCCCACGCTGACCGTCATGCCGGCGTCGCTGGTGGCGATCGCGGCGCGGATCGACTCGGCGCGGCGCAGCGCTTCGTCGGGATGCACGCCCGGCAGCAGCAGGGCGAATTCCTCTCCGCCGTAGCGGGCCAGCAGTTCGCGCTGCGGGTCGTGCTGCTGGTTCAGGCGCTGGGCGATGCCGCGCAGCTGCACGTCGCCCTCGAGGTGGCCGTGGGTGTCGTTGTAGGCCTTGAAGTGGTCCACGTCGATCATCAGCACCGACAGTGGGCGGCGCTGGTCGAGACAGCGGAACCATTCGCGGCGCAGGCCGTTCTCCAGCGCCCGGCGGTTGGCGACGCCCGTCAGTGCGTCCTCGGTCACCAGCTCGGCGAGTTTGTGGTTGAGCTCCTCGAGCTCGCGCGTGCGCTCGGCAATGCGCGCTTCAAGGCGGCGGTTGGCGGCCAGGTAGCGCTCGGTGCGCTGGCGTACCGCCCACAAGGTAATGGCGACCGCCAGCGCCGCCAGCGCGACCAGTCCGATGACGAGCACCCACCACTGCTCGTACCAGCGCGGCTCGACCCGGAAACGGTAGTTCATCGCCGCGGCCTGGCGGCCATTGCGGGTGCGCGCCTGCACTTCCAGAGAATAGTCGCCGGCAGCCAGGGCGCGGATGGTGAGGTCGCGGTCGGTCCAGTCGCTCCAGGCAGGCGTGACGCCGTGCAGCAGGTAGCGGAACTCGGCGCCGCTTTCCATGCTGACCATGCCGAACCGCAGGCTCAGGCCGTAGCCGGCCGGCACCTGCACCGGTTCGCCGACCGTGCGGGTGGGCAGCGGAAGGCTGTCGCCGGCGGGGCCGCGGGCAATCACGCGCTCCATCTCCAGCCTCAGCGGCTGCGGACGCGCTTCGACTTCATTCGGGTTGTACTGCAGCAGGCCGTCCCAGGTCGCCACGCGCAGAACGCCATCGCGGCTCATGCGCAGGTTGGAGTAACCGGCGGCGAAGCTGGCGCCCGGGTAGACCTGCTGCCAGGTGTCCTCGCCGGGCAAGCGGCGCCACAGCTGGCGGGTGGTGAAAGCGAAGTCGCCCAGCGGCGTGTGTTCGACCACCAGTTCGTCGGGCCGATCGACCAGGGTCACCGGCGGCGCCTGGTCGGGAACGAAGCGGTCGCCGTCGAGGCGGAAGCCGACACCGCCACTAACGGCATGGATGCGCCCGTCCAGCCGGAAAATGCTGGTCCCGGTGTCGGCATCCACCGGCAGCCCGCGGGCATCGTCGAACACTTCGCGCTCGACCAAGATGCCGGCGTCGAGGTCCAGCTGCCAGCGCTGCACCGGGCCGCGGCTGTCGCCGAGCCAGAGTTCGCCCGGTCCGGCTTCCTCGATGCCGTAGGCACTGATGCCGTGGAACGGGATCGTCGCGACGATTTCCCAGCGGCCCGCCGGACGGCGCAGCAGCATTAGGTCGGACGCGGTGGCCGCGTAGACGAGGCCCGGGTCGTACTCCGATTCCATCAGTCCGTAGACGCCATGGTAGGCGTGTTCGTAAAGCCGGCGCGGCGCGCGGGCGCCCGGGTCCAGCACCAGCAATCCTTCGCGGATGCCGACCAGCAGGCCGCCTTCGCTGGCATGCAGGGCCTGGGCCTCGAACTGGGTCCAGGGCAGGCGCTCGTTGGCGACGCCGCCATCCGGACGCACCGTCATGCGCTGCAGGCCGCGCGACGACGCCAGCCAGACCGCCCCGTCGTACCACTCGAAATCATTCGGGCTGCCGACCAGTCCATGGTCCTGGCCCAGGAAAGACCAGGGCGAGGGCAGCGACAGCCGCACCAGGTCGCCTTCGGTCGCGACCCAGAGCCCGCCCTCGCGATCCAGGCCCAGCGCGCGAATCGCGAAGCCGCCGAGGTCGAGGATCTCGCGCGGCTGCAGGTCGGCGCCGATGCGCAGCAGTTCGCCGTCCTGGGTGCCGATGACCACGCTGCCGTCGTCCAAGGCCTGCGCGACGTAGGCGGAGCGGCCGGCGACGCGCTGGTCGGCGGCGCCGGTCATGCGGCGGATGCCGTCTTCGTCGGCGATGAACAGGCCATCGCCGGCCACCATCAGGTTCCATCCCTCGCGCGGCACCACGCCGGACAGGGCGCGATCGGCGAAGGCCTCACCGCCTGGGAGCAGCACGAATTCGCCATCCTCGAAGCGGCACACGCCCTTGCCGTTCAGCCGCACCCACAGTTCGTCCCCGACGGCGTAAAAGCTGCGGACCTCGGCCGGCAGCGGCCAGCGGCGCGCCTGGCCGTCGTCATAAGGCAGGAAATGCAGCGCCCCCTCGGTATGGAACCAGACACCGGCGTGGGTCGCCATGACGTCCCAGACGATGCCGATGTGGCGATCTTCGCCGCGCAGGCCGGCACGCGTCAGGAGCTCCTCGTAAACGAAGTTGCCATCACTTTTGCGCACCAGGCGACCGAAGCCATCGTAGCTGCCGACGTAGACCAGGCCATCGGTGCCAGTGGCCACCGCACGCGCCGCGACGTTGGCCGGAAGCGGGACCAGGCGCCAGTCGACGCCGTCGTAGTGCAGCACGCCGTCATAGTTGCCGACGAACAGCTCGCCGTTCGCACCGGTGGTGACATCGAAGTGGCTGGGCGAGGCGTGGGTTTCCTCGGAGCTGAAGTGGCGCGCCAGCGGATTGCCGGGCAGCGCATTCGCAGCCGCCATCGTCGCCGCCAGCAAGGCGGCGGCCAGGGCAAACCCGCGCAGCAGGGTCAGGTAGGGCATCGGGCGATTATCCACCAGGCGCCGGCCCGGTTCCGCGGTCCTGAAGAAGGGATTTCCGACGGCCGGGCGGCAGGGTACGCTGCCGGGATGACCCTGCTCAGCGTCAACGTCAACAAGGTGGCCGTGCTCCGCAATTCCCGCGGCGGCCTGGAGCCCAGCGTGGTGGTGGCGGCCGAGGCGGCGATCGCCGCGGGCGCCGGCGGCATCACCGTGCACCCCCGGCCGGACCAGCGGCATATCCGGCCCGCGGACGTGCACGACCTTGCCGCCGTGGTGGCGGGCCGGGTCGAGTACAACCTCGAGGGCAACCCGTTTGCACCGCCTCGCCCCGGCTACCCGGGCTTCCTGGCGCTGGTGGACGCGGTCCGCCCGACCCAGGCAACCCTGGTTCCCGACGGCGACGGCCAGCTCACCTCCGACCACGGGTTCGACCTGGCGCGCGACGCGGCGCGGCTGGCTCCCCTGGTGGCGCAGCTCAAGGCCTGGGGCGTGCGGGTGTCGCTGTTCATGGACCCGGGGGCCGAGGGCCTGGCCCTGGCGGCAGACATGGGCGTGGACCGGATCGAGCTCTACACGGGGCCGTTCGCCGAAGCGCACGCCACGGGCGACGCCCGGGCGGCTGTCGCCCTGTGTGCCCGCACCGCGCGCGAGGCGCAGGCCCTGGGCCTGGGCGTCAACGCCGGCCACGACCTGAGCCAGGCCAACCTCGGCGACTTCCTGCGCGGCGTGCCGGGCGTGCTCGAAGTGTCGATCGGGCACGCACTGTTCGGCGAGGCCTTGCACCAGGGCCTCGGTCCGACGGTCCGGGCCTACCGCGACCTCATCCGCGCGGCGTCCGGCGGGGCCTAGTCGGCCAATCCGTACTTGCCGATGCCCGAGCGCTCCACGGCGGCGAATGCGGTGGCGGCGGACTGGTAGTCGGCTTCGGGATCGACCTCGATCCGCAGCAGGAAGCCCGGCTGGCGGCTTTCGATCGCCTTCAGCGCGGCCGGCAGGGCCTGGGCCGTGACGGGCTGCCCCGCGAGCCGGAACAGGTCGCCGCGCTCGACCAACAGCGAGACCTGTTCACTCGGCGGCGGCGGCTCGGGGGTGGGCTGGGAGAGCCCCATCGGGATCCGGAAGTCCATCAGTGGGGCGGTGACCATGAAGATCACCAGCAGCACCAGCATGACGTCGACCAGGGGCGTGATGTTGATCTCCGACATCGTGTCGGAAGCGGTCCGTGCGGCGGTGAAGGCCATGGCGCTACTCCTTCCGGGGGTCCCGACTTCCTTGTACGCCCGGGTGGACACCGTCGCAAGACGAGGTCAGGAGCATCGGGACTGAAGTCCCTCCCACCGGTCCAAAAAAAAACGCCGCCCGGAGGCGGCGTTGCTGCAGGTGCGGGAAGCGCGGCCTTAGCCGGGTTCCACGAAAGAGATCTTTTCCATGCCGGCGTTCTTGGCGCGAGCCAGGACCTTGGCCAGCATTTCGTACTGCGCGTCGGGGTCGGTCTCGATTTCCAGGGTCGGCTGGATCGAGCGCTCGGCTTCGACTTCCAGGGACGACTGGAGCACCGAGATCGGCATCGGCGAGTTGTTCCAGGTGACGGTGCCACCCGCTTCGATCCGCAGGCGGATCGGCTCGGGCGGATCCTTCGGCTGCGGCGGCGGATTGGTGGTCCGCTGGGGCAGGTCGACCTGGATCTGGTAGGACAGGGCCGGGGCGGTGACCATGAAGATGATCAGCAGCACCAGCATCACGTCCACGAGGGGCGTGACGTTGATGTCGGCCATCGGGCCGCTGCCAGCGTTGGAGGAGAATGCCATGGGAGTCTTTCCTCAGCGCTCGGGGGAGGACACGAAGCCGACCTTGCGGATACCCGCCAGGCGCACCTTCTTCACGACGTCCTGGATGATCGCGTAGCGCGTGACGTTGTCGGCGCGCACGTCCACCTGGGGCTGCGGGGAGCGCTGGGCCAGGACGGCCAGGCGCGCCTCGAGCATTTCGGTGGAGATCTTCTCGTCGTTCCAGTAGACCTGGCCGCTGGCTTCGATCGCCAGCGTGATCGGAGGCTGGTCGATCTCGGGCTTCTGCTCCAGGGTGGCCTGGGGCAGGTCGACCTTCACCTTATGCGACATCAGCGGCGCCGTGATCATGAAGATGATCAGCAGCACCAGCATCACGTCCACGAGGGGCGTGACGTTGATGTCCGCCATCGGGCCGCCGCCACCGGAGTTTGTAGAAAAGGCCATGCCTGCCGCTCCTGGTTGGACTGTTGACTCAGCGCTTGGCCGGCACGTCGCCGACGCGCGAGCCGGTGGCGAAGAAGTCGTGCAGATCGTGCGCGAAGGTGTCGAACTTGGCGTAGGTGTTGCGGTTGGCGCGGTTGAACGCGTTGTACGCAAGCACGGCCGGAATCGCGACGAACAGGCCGAAGGCGGTCATGATCAGCGCCTCGCCCACCGGGCCGGCCACGGCGTCGATGGAAGCCGAGCCGGTGGCGCCGATGCGGATCAGGGCGCCGTAGATGCCCCACACGGTGCCGAGCAGACCCACGAACGGGGCGGTCGCGCCGACGGTGGCCAGCCAGGTCATGCCGTTCTCGAGCTTGGCGCTCTCGCGGGTGACGGCCTGGCGCAGGGCGCGGTCGATGAACTCCGAGCGGTTCAGGGCGTCGACCAGGCGGCTGCCCTCATGGCGCTGGTGGTGCGCAGCGGCCTGGGCGCAGTCGAGCGCGATCTTCGAGAACGGCTCGTTGGCCGGCTGCTCTTCCATGAAGCGGATCGCGTCCTGGGCGTTCGGGGTTTCCCAGAACGTGCGGACGACGGTGTCGGCGCGGCCGGAGACGACGGTGTTCTTGATGAAGTTCACGATCGTGTACCACCACGAGCCGAACGACATCACGACCAGCATCAGGAAGACCACCCAGGAGACGAGGAACTCGCCCGGGGCGGAGGTCATTTCCTTCCAGAGGTGGGCGAAGCCCATCTGGTTGAGGGCTTCGGCGTTGTTGGCAGCGCCGCCAACGGCAGCCGGGACGGCGGCGGCGGCGGTGAGGAGGATGTCCTGCAGCATAAGGGTGCCTTTCTTGTGTGATTGACCGTTACGGGATGAACGCTTTTATTGCTTAGCCGGGATTGAAGTTCACGGGCACCAGGACGTCGCCACCGACCTTCTGGCCGCCGCGCATACCCGGGTTGAACCTCCACTTGCGAGCGGCATCCATGGCCGCGCGATCAAGATTGCGGTTGCGGCTCGACCGCTGGATCTGCACGTCGAGCACGTTACCGGAAGCGTCGATGGTGACGCGCAGCATCACCACGCCACCGATACCATCGCGCAGCTCCTTCTGGGGATAGCGCGGCGGGTTCATCGCACGGCCGCTGATGTCCTCGGACGGGCTGAAGTCGGCGGGCGGGGCCGGCGGCGCGGGCGGGGCCGGCGGCGGCGCCTCGATGTCGATCGGGCTCGGATCGTCGAACACGACCGGCGGCTCTTCCGGCGGCGGCGGGGCCGGCGTCGGCTTGGGCTGCTCGATGATGCGCTGGACCACCTTCGGCGGCTCCGGCGGCGGCGGCGGCGGCGGCGGGGGCGGCGGCGGCGGCTCGATGAAGCTGACCTGGGTCACTTCGTCGGGCTTCTCGGCCTTCTCCGGGGTAGCCACGGGGATCAGCATCAGCATGAACGCGATCGCATGCAGCGCGATGGCGAAGGCATTGCCGCCGATGCGAGCCCAGCTGATGCCCTGGGGCTTGTCTTCGTAGTTGTAATTCTTGTCCGTCATGCGGGTGGCGGCTCGAGCTCTCTGGTCTGCCGGCGTTAAGCCGTGACCCGCCGGGGAGCGGCGGGAACTTGTTAGCTTATACCAAGGTTACCGGTTTACCAACCGATCAACGGGAAATCTGGGCCAGGGCCTTTTGGGCCTGGTCGCGGGTGGTCGGGTCCTTGGCAGCTTCCCGGTAAGCGGTCTTGGCGGCCGCCAGGTTGTCCGAATAGTACTCGGCCCGGGCGATCACCATCCATGCCGTGCCGGGGCTCTTCACGCCCTTGGCGATGGCGGCCCGGGCGGCGGCAATGGCCTCGGCGTTGCGGTCCTCCTGGCCCAGCACCTGGGCCAGGAACAGGCCGGGCTCGCCGTCCTTGGACAGGTCGGCGGCCTTCTGGGCGGCGCTGATGGCCGGGGCGATGCTGTCGCTGAAGTAGTGGGCCTGGGCCAGCATCGTGTAGTACTTGGCCTCCTGGGGCAGGATGCCCTTGGCCAGGCCTTCCTCGAGCACGCCGGCGGCCTGCGCCTCCTGCTCCATGTTGTAGTAGGTGGAGAAGATGCGCTCGTAGTCGACGGCTTCGTTCAGCAGGCCGCGCTTGCGGGCGCCGTCGAGCAGGGCCACGGCCTTCTCGGGCTGCTCGTTGTTGCTGTAGAGCAGCGCCAGGTTGGAGATGGCGCGCTTGTCGTCCGGGTTCTTGGCGAGGATGGATTCGCCCAGGGCGATGGCCTGGTCGTCCTGGCCCAGCTCGGCGTAGGCGGCCAGCATCATCTGGTTCCACTGCGGCTGCGACTCGCCCTTGAGCTCGGAGGCCTTCTTCAGGGACTCGATCGCCTCGGCGAACTTGTCGTTGTTGTAGAAGCTCGAGGCCTGCATCGCGTAGACGTCGGGGTTCTTGGTCGAGGTCTCGCTGATCAGCCGCGCCAGCAGCGGGTCGGCCTTGTCGAACTGCTCGGCGTTGATGTAAAGCGCCGCCAGGTTGACCATCAGGTTGTAGTGGTTGTCGTTGACCAGGGCATCCTCGGCGATCGCGCGCTCGAAGTAGTCGATGCCGCGGGCCTCGTCGTCCATGGACACGGCCACGGTGCCGGCGGTCATCATCGCGATGGCCTTGTCGAAGGGCTTGGCCCTCTCGTGGTTGATGATTTCCTCGGCCAGCGCCAGCGCTTCCTGCTCGCGGCCTTCCTCGGTGTAGATCTCCTGCAGCGTCTTGTGCTGCTTGGCCAGGCGCGGCGCGTAGGTACCGGCGGGCGACTTGCGGGCGGCGTCGGGATAGAGCTCGGTCGGTTCGCCGCGCTTGCGCTGGGCGTCGGCGTCGGGCGCCGCGAACGAAGCCGTCAGGAACACGGCGAGCACGACGATCTTGAGCGTGTGTAGGGCCTTCATTACATGACTCCTTGGCGCCGCGCCGTGCGCGGTGTGGGCCAGCAAGGGTAACGGGGAACGCGTGCCCGGCTCAACCCGGATGTCCTGTCGGACCGTTCGCCCCCGTATCCATTTCTCTTGGCCGCAGCTTGACCGTTGTCGCGGGCCGTAGGTTTAAATCGGCGTGAAGGCCCCGGCGGCGTTCAGCCAGTGGTCGGGAAGTTGTCGATCGCGAACTGCACGCGCTCGGCCGGGTCCTTGGCCAGTTCGCCGCGGTCACGCAGCGCCTCGATCTTGCGCAGGCGGTGCTCGAGGCCATTGCCGTTGGCCATCTGGATGGCGAGGCCGGGGCGGGCGTTGAGTTCGAGGATCAAGGGTCCCTTGTCGCGGTCGAGCACGAAGTCGACGCCGACGTAGCCCAGGCCGGACAGCTCGTAGCAGCGCGAGGCCATCTGCAGCAGGTCGCGCCAGTGCGGGATGGCCAGGCCGACGATGCTGTGCTCGGTGTCGGGGTGCTCGCGGATGATCTCGGTGCCCCAGACGCCGCGCTTGGTCTTGCCGGTCGGGATGTCGATGCCGACGCCGATGGCGCCCTGGTGCAGGTTGGCCTTGCCGTCCGAGAGGCGGGTGGGCAGGCGGATCATCGCCATCACCGGATAGCCCAGGAAGACGATGATTCGGACGTCGGGCACGCCCTTGTAGCTGACGTTGTCGAAGATCGGGTCGAACTGCACGCAGTACTCGACGATCAGGTGGTCGGGCTGGCCGCCGAGCGAGAACAGGCCGGACAGGCCGTTCGACAGGTGGTGCTCGAACTCGTCGCGCGACATCAGCGAGCCGCTGGCGCGCCGGTACTTGTCGCCGCGGCGGCCGGAGATGACCAGGATGCCGTCGCCGCCGGAGCCGTGCGCCGGCTTTACCACGAAGCTGTCGCGGCCCTTGAGCTTCTCGTGCAGCTCGGCGATCTCGTGTTCCTCGCGCACCACCGCGTACAGGTCGGGCACCGGCAGGCCGACCTGCAGCGCCAGCTTCTTGGTCAGCAGCTTGTCGTCCACGCGCGGGTAGAACTTGCGCGGGTTGTGCATCAGCACGTAGTGCGCGTTGCGCTGGCCGATGCCCATCAGCCCGATCTGCCGGAGGCGCTTGGCGACGCGGAAGGGATTGAACCAGCCCATGGCTCAGGCCTTGCCGGAAGACGCGGTGTCGGTGGCGTCGGCGGGCGCCGGCGGCGGCGTGATCGGGTCCGGCTCGCGGGCGAGGGCGCGGAAGCGGAACAGCTCGTTCAACCGGTAACCGGAGTAACGGCCGAGCAGCAGCGAGAACGCGAACAGCACCAGCAGGGTCTCGGGGTAAACGAACACCAGGTGCTCCAGCGGCCGCCAGCTCATCACCAGGTAGGCCAGCGCGGCGACGATCAGCGTGCCCACGCCCTCGCGGATGGCGGTGCCGGCGCCACGCTCGTCCCAGGCCACCGACATGCGCTCGATGGTCATGGCCATGATCACCATCGGGAACAGCGCCACCGACAGGCCGACCTCCAGGCCCAGGCGGTTCGACAGGACGCTGACCGCGGCCATCAGCAGCACCACCAGGATCAGGATCGCAGTCAGGCGCGGCACCAGCAGCAGGCGCAGGCGCTCGAGGTAGAAGCGCACCAGCAGGCCGAAGCCGACCACCAGGACGAACAGCGTGACGCCCGCCACCAGCGCGGTTTCACGGAAGGCGAGCGCGATCAGCACCGGCATGAAGGTGCCGTAGGTCTTGACGCCGACCAGGTTGCGCAGCAGCAGCATGATGAAGGCGCCGATCGGCACCATCAGCAGCACGCGGTAGGTTTCCTGGGCCTGCAGCGGCAGGCTCAGCAGCGAGTAGCGGACCAGGTTGGCGTCCTGCACCTCGAGCCGG
Source organism: Arenimonas sp. (assembly GCF_022842045.1). Taxonomy (GTDB): domain Bacteria; phylum Pseudomonadota; class Gammaproteobacteria; order Xanthomonadales; family Xanthomonadaceae; genus Arenimonas. The sequence continues at coordinate 43,900 of NZ_JALHQI010000018.1, forward strand.
CGCTCGGCGATGGCCATGGCGTCGGCCAGGTTGCGGCTGACCGAGAACATCAGCGAAGCGGCGGACTCGCTCTCCATCTGCAGCACGCGGCGATCGCTGCTGCTCCACAGGAACAGGTCGGACGGCAGGCCCTCGGCGAAGGTGCGCGGATCGATGATGGTCCAGGCCAGGCCGTCGTGCACCATCAGCCACGGCTGCAGGCGGCCCTCGCCTTCGCGCGGCTCGTCGGTCAGGCGGATGCCATGGATGACGCGCGCCGGGATGCTGCGGCGGGCCAGCAGCTGTACGGCGAAGTGGGCCCGGTCGCTTTCATCGGCGCCGTAGCGTTCGGCCAGCAGGGCCACCTCTTCGCTCGGCGTGGCCTCGCCGAGGCGGCGCAGCAGTTCGCGCGCGTAGGTGACGTTGTTGATCGAGCCCTCGCGCACCTGCAGCAGCAGGCTGTCGGCGGCGGTGACGTAGGGCTCCTCGAGCTCCGGCGGCGACGGGATCACCGGGTCGAAGTCCAGCAGCGCCTGGTCCTGCTCCTGGCTGCGCACGATGGTGGCGCGGTAGTAGAGGTCCTGCTCGCCGACCACGCGGCGGTTGGCCCACTGCACCTCGCGGCCCTCCGGGCTGGTGGACTCGAGCTTGGAATAGCCGCGCGCGATGAAGCGCTCGTCGAGCACCGCGAAGCCGGGCGTGTAGGACGGGATCTGCAGCGTCACCGCGTTGGCGGCGGCGCGCGGCTGGTATTCGACGTGCGCCTGCACGGTCCACACCTGCACCTGCGCATCGGGCTGCAGCGGGAACTTGAGCACGTTCCACTTGTAGTACATGGCCGCGCACGCGATCGCGATGATCGAGAAGGCCAGCAGGTAAAGGTGGCGTTTGCTCATGGGTGTCCAGGTCGGTTGCTTGGAGCCGCCGGATTTCCCCGGCCGACGGCGACGCGCCAGTGTAACCCCGGAGTCAGGAAGTCGAATACGCCAGCAGGCCCAGCGCCACGGCGTTCGCCACCCCGTGCGCCAGCGCGACCGCCGCGAAGCGCCCGGTCCGTAGGTAGAACAACCCGAAGGCCGCGCCCATCAGCACGTAGATCCCGGCCATGGCCAGCTGCGCTAGGCGGCCGCCGTTGCCCGCGGTGATCTCGTGCAGGACGCCGAACACCACCGCGCTGGCGACCAGGCCGGTGGCCGCCCGTCCGACCACGGCGAATCGCCGCAGCAATACATGCCGGAAGAAAAGCTCCTCCCCGACCGGCGCGACGCCGGCCACCAGCAGGAAGGCAACCACCGGCCGCTCTTCGATCAGGGCCAACAGGGGCTCGAGGTTACTGGGCTCCAGCGGCAGGCCGAGGTCCCGCAGCCCGAGCAGCAGGCCGGTGGCCGCCGCCTGCAGCAGCACGCCGGCGAGCACGGCCAGCACCAGCGCGCGGCCCAGCGGCATGGGTGCCGGCAGCGCCGGCAGCCGGCGCCCGCGCACCCACCACACCAGCAGCGCGGCCAGCCCGGATGCGCACAACGCCAGGATCACCAGCGGGCTGGCCAGGCGCTGCGGCAGCGACTGCATCGCATCCACCAGGCTGGCCAGCGGCGACACCCGGATCTCGGTCACCGGGCAGCCGGCGGCCTTCACCAGGGCCGGGCCATCGATGTGCGGGCGCTGGCCGGTGTGCGGATGCAGCTCGAAGTAACCGAGTACCGCGGGCTCGTGCGCGCCCTCCGCCTCGTGCGGCAGCATCAGCACGTTCATGAACTTCGGGATCGGGCTGCCGTCCGGCGCGCGCGCGGGGCGCAGCTCGCCCTGGCGTGCGAGGACGTCCTTGACCGCCGCCTCGTTCCAGCGCTCGGCCTCGCAGGGCTGGAACACCAGCTGCACGCGCTGCGGCCCGTAGGGCTGCTCGCGCTGGAACTGCAGCACCAGCGGCGTGGCGAAGGCGATGGTCAGCGCGAGCGTCGCACCGAAGTAAAGCAGCAGGTCGAGGATGGCGCCGCGGAACGGCGTGCCCCGCCACCAGCGCAGTACGCGGTGGCGAGGCGATGTCGCGGCGTCGTCAGACGTCGAGGTTGGCGACACGCAGCGCGTTGTCCTCGATGAACTCGCGGCGCGGTTCGACCACGTCGCCCATCAGCGTGGCGAAGATCTGGTCGGCGGCGACGGCGTCCTCGATGCGCACCTTCAGCAGGCGGCGCGTTTCCGGATTCACCGTGGTTTCCCACAGCTGCTCGGGATTCATTTCGCCCAGGCCCTTGAAGCGCTGGATCATGCGGCCCTTCTTCGCTTCCTCGAGCAGCCATTCCTGGGCCTGCACGAAGTTGGACACGGGCTGGCTCTTGCCGCCGCGGACGAGCGTGGCGCCCGGCTGCAGCAGGCCGTTGAGCGTGGCCGCCATTTCGTTCACCTGGCGCAGTTCGCCGCCGAGCAGCTGGGCGGCGGCGAGCACCTGGGTCGCGGCCAGGCCGTGGTGCTGCTTCTGCACCACCAGCGCGCCCGCGTGGCCGTCGTCGCTGGCGGGCTGGATCGAGAAGACGTAGCGCGCGCGGCCGAGGCCGGTGGCGTTCAGTCGCTTCTCCAGCTCGCGGCACCACGGCGCCAGGCGCTGTTCGTCGGCGAAATGTTCGGCGGTGAGCGCGGGCATTTCCAGCATCGCCTCGAGCACCGGCGAATCGACGCGATGCGCGAAGCGGGCGATGGTCTCGCGCGCGGCGACGAAATCGAGCAGCAGTTTTTCCAGCGCCGCGCCGGAGATCGCCGGCAGGCCTTCGCCCGGGCGCAGCTCGGCGTTCTCGACCGCGTTGTTGACGAGGTAGGCGTTGAGCGCGCCGTCGTCCTTGAGGTACATCTCGTTCTTGCCCTGCTTGATCTTGTACAGCGGCGGCAGGCCGATGTAGACGTGGCCGCGCTCGAT
>NZ_JALHQI010000019.1 GCF_022842045.1 Arenimonas sp.
CACGCGCCGGCGCGCCGGCGCCGCCGTCCAGTTCGCGCAGTGCGCTGCCGAAGCCGCAGCGCGTGTAGAGCTCGCGCAGCGCCTCGACGTCACGCGGCCGCAGGGTGAGGTCGGACGGCGCCTGCCCGAGCGGGACGTCGGTCTTGATGGTCACCAGCTGCTGGCTCAGCGGCAGCCGGTCGAGCGCCGCGCGCAGGTTCTCGCCGATCTTGCCGCCGATCTTGTCGGCGCTGGCGATCACCGCCTCGAGCGTGCCGTACTCGCCCAGCCACTTGGCCGCGGTCTTGGGGCCGCACTTGTCCACGCCGGGCACGTTGTCCACGGTGTCGCCCATCAGCGCCAGCAGGTCGATGACCTGGTCGGGCCGCACGCCGAACTTCTCCATCACGCCGGCGTCGTCGAGCACGCTGCCGGTCATGGTGTTGGTGAGCGTGATGCCCGGCCGCACCAGCTGGGCGAAATCCTTGTCGCTGGTGGAAATGGTGACCGGGATGCCGGCGGCGTGGGCCTGCAGGGCCAGCGTGCCGATCACGTCGTCGGCCTCGACGCCCGGCACGCACAGCAGCGGGAAGCCGAGCGCCTGCACGATCTGCTTCATCGGCTCGACCTGGGCGCGCAGGTCCTCGGGCATCGGCGGGCGGTTGGCCTTGTACTGCGGATACATCTCGTCGCGGAAGGTCGGGCCGGAGGCATCGAGCACGAAGGCGGTGTAGTCGGGGTTCTCCTTCAGCGTGGCGCGCAGCATGTTGACGATGCCGTACAGCGCCCCGGTGGGCGTGCCGTCGGGCGCGGTGAGCGGCGGCAGCGCATGGAAGGCCCGGAACAGGTAGGACGAGCCATCGATCAGGACGAGGCGGGACATGGCGGGGCCTTTCTGGACGAGGCCCCGATTTTAAGCCCCGCGGGCCTTGAGCGCCCGCGCCGCATTTGCCATCCTCGAAGGCCCGCGCGAGGACACCCCCATGGCCATCCTGCTTCCCCTGCTGCTGGCCCTGTCGGCCCAGGCCGAACCGGCCCGCGACGAGGCCCCCATCCCCGAGAAGGTGCAGGCACCCGCACGCGCCGACGACGAGCTGCCCGAGGTCGCGATCCGGGTCGAGCGCAACGGCGACCGGGTCGAGGAGTACCGCCAGAACGGCGTGCTGTACATGGTCAAGGTCACGCCGGAGCGCGGCCCGCCGTACTACCTGATGGATACCGACGGCAACGGCCGCTTCAACCGCGACGAGCGCGATCCGCGCATCCAGCCCGTGCACTGGGTCATCTACGAATGGGATTGAACCGGGTGGCGATGCTGCTGCGCGCCGTGGATGCCGTCAATGAAGCCGCGGGCCGGCTGGCCGGCGTGCTCGCGGTCGCGCTGGTGGCGCTGGTGTTCGGGCTGGTGCTGGCCCGCTACGCCTTCAACGCGGGCTCGGTGGCGGCGCAGGAGGCGGTACTGTGGCTGCACGCGTCCCTGTTCCTGCTCGGCCTCGGGTACACGCTGCGGCACGACGGACACGTGCGGGTGGATGTGTTCTCGCAGCGCTGGTCGGCGAAGGCGCGCGCCCGGGTGACGCTGGCGGCGACGCTGGCGCTGCTGCTGCCGTTCTGCGTGTTCATGCTGGCGATCAGTTGGGATTACGTGGCCGCCAGCTGGTCGGCGCGCGAAGGCTCGCGTGACCCGGGCGGCCTGCCCGGCTGGTACCTGCTCAAGTCGCTGCTGCCGCTGTCGGCGGCGCTGCTGTTCCTGCAGGGCGTGGCGCTGGCGCTGCGTTCGCTGCCGGCGGCTTTCGCGCGCGAGGCCGGATGAGCCTGCACGACCAGCAGATCCTGATGCTCGTGTTGCTGCTGCTGGGCCTGTTCGCGGGCCTGGCCAGCGGCTTCCCGGTGGCCTTCGTGCTTGGCGGCGTGGCGCTGCTGGCGGCGGGCGCGGGCCTGCTGGCGGGCAGCTTCGACCCCAGCTTCCTCGAGGCCTTCCCGAACCGCGTGTTCGGCGTGATGACCAACGAGACGCTGGTGGCGGTGCCGCTGTTCGTGTTCATGGGCGTGATGCTGGAGAAATCCCGCATCGCGGAGTCGCTGCTCGAGGCCGTGGCCTCGCTGTTCGGGCAGAAGCGCGGCGGCCTGGTGGTGGCGGTGCTGCTGGTCGGCGCGCTGCTGGCGGCGTCCACCGGCATCGTCGGTGCGACGGTGGTGGCGATGGGCCTGATCTCCCTGCCGACCATGCTGCGCCACGGCTATTGCCCGCGCCTGGCCAGCGGCGCGATCTGCGCCTCGGGCACGCTGGGCCAGATCGTCCCGCCCTCGATCGTGCTGGTACTGCTGGGCGACCAGCTGGGCAATGCCTACCAGCAGGCGCAGCTCAAGCAGGGCATCTTCGCGCCGGAGTCGATTTCGGTCGGCGACCTGTTCGCCGGCGCGCTGGTGCCGGGCTTGGGGCTGGTCGGGCTCTACCTCGCGTACGCACTGTGGGTGGCCTGGCGGCAGCCGGCGCGCGCGCCCGCCATCACCTCGCTCGCGCCGCGCGGCAAGCTGGCGCTGGCGAAGGCGATCCTGCCGGCGCTGTCGCTGATCCTGCTGGTGCTGGGTTCGATCCTGGGCGGCTTCGCCACGGCCACCGAAGCGGCCGCGGTGGGCGCGGTCGGCGCAACGGTGTTCGCGGCGATATACGGGCAGCTCGGCTGGGCGCGCCTGCGCGAGGTGTCGGAGCAGACGGTGAAGGTCACCGCGATGGTGTTCGCAATCCTGCTGGGTGCGGCGCTGTTCTCGCTGGTCTTCCGCGGCTATGGCGGCGACGACCTGGTGCACGAGGCGCTCACCGCGCTGCCGGGCGGCAAGTGGGGCGCGGTGGTGGCGGTGATGCTGCTGATGTTCGTGCTCGGCTTCGTGCTCGACTTCATCGAGATCGTGTTCGTGGTGGTGCCCATCGTCGGGCCGGTGCTGCTGGCGCTGGGCGTGGACCCGGTGTGGCTGGGCGTGATGATGGCCATCAACCTGCAGACCTCGTTCCTGACGCCGCCCTTCGGCTTCGCGTTGTTCTACCTGCGCGGCGTGGCGCCCCCGGGGCTGGCCACCGGCGACATCTACCGCGGCGTGCTCCCCTTCATCGGGCTGCAGCTGCTGATGCTGGCGCTGGTGGCCGCGTTCCCCGCCCTGGCGACGGCGCTGCCGGACTGGCTCTACCGCTGATCAGGGCGTTGCCTGGCCGGGCAGCGGCGGCAGGTGGCGCCCAGCGCCGCGGTATCCCGCAAGGTCAGCCGCGGGTGGCGTAGTAGGCCTCTTCCGACACCGCATGCCAGGCCTTGGCCTGGGCGCGGAAGGCCTGCATGGAGTCGAGCGCGCGGCGCGCCAGCGGATCGGCCGCGGCGGTTTCCTCCAGCACCTTGTCCGAGGCGCGGCGCAGCGCCAGCAGCACGTCGTCGGGCAGCTGGCGCAATTCGACGCCATGTTCGCGCACCAGCACGTCCAGCGCCTGCTGGTTGCGCGCGGTGTACTCGGCCAGCATCGCGTCGTTCACAGCGCGGCAGCACAGCGCGACGATCTCGCGCAGGTCCGGCGGCAGCGTCTCGTAGGCGGCCTGGTTGACCATGCACTCCAGCGTCGGGCCCGGCTCCTGCCAACCCGGGTAGTAGCAGTACTTCGCGGCGCGGTGCAGGCCAAAGGCCAGGTCGTTGTACGGCCCCACCCACTCGGCGGCGTCGATGGCGCCGGACTGCAGCGAGCTGAAGATCTCGGCGCCCGGCAGGTTGACCGGCGTCGCGCCCACGCGCGCCATCACCTCGCCGCCCAGGCCGGGGATGCGCATTTTCAGGCCCTGGAGGTCGGCCAGCGCGGCCAGCGGCTTGCGGAACCAGCCCGCCATCTGCACGCCGGTGTTGCCCGCCGGGAACGGCACCAGGCCGAAGGGCGCGTAAAGCTCGCGCCAGAGTTCGAGCCCGCCGCCCTCGTAAAGCCAGCCGTTCATTTCCTGGGCATTGAGGCCGAAGGGCACCGCGCAGAAGAACGGCGCCGCGGCGGCCTTGCCCTTCCAGTAGTAGCTGGCCGAGTGGCCCATCTCGGCCGTGCCGCGGCTGACCGCATCGAACACTTCGAAGGCCGGCACCAGTTCGCCGGCGCCGTAGACTTTCACCGTGAGGCGGCCGCCGCTGGTGGCGGTGATCATCTCGGCCAGGCGCGCGGCGCCGGTGCCCAGGCCCGGGAAATTCGTCGGCCAGGAGGTGACCATCTTCCAGACGAACTTTTCGGTGGGCGCCGCACCGGCTTCGCCCGCCGGCTTGGCACCGCAGGCCGCCAGCCCGGTCGCCACCGCGGCCACGCCGGCACCGCGCAGGAGTTCACGTCGCTTCATGGTTCCAGTCCTTTCCCGACAAGGCGCCAAGTATGCCCCAGCCCCCCCGGCTCAGGCTGGGGTGAGGTTGGCGTAGCCGAGGACCAGCCACTTGGCGCCGCCGCGCTCGAAGTTGACCTGCACGCGGGCGTGCGGACCGCTGCCCTCGGCGTCCATCACCGTGCCCTCGCCGAAGCTGGGGTGGGTGACGCGCTGGCCCAGGCGCAGCGAGGGACCGGACGCCACGTCCAGCGCCGCCGCGCGCGGCGGGCCGTAGGACGGGCGGCTGACGCTGACCTTGGGCCGCACCTCGCGCACCAGCGCCGGCGGGATCTCGCGCAGGAAGCGCGAGGGCGTGCCGTACATCTCCATGCCGTGCAGGCGCCGCGATTCGGCGTAGGTGAGCACCAGCTTCTGGCGCGCGCGCGTGAGGCCGACGTAGGCCAGGCGGCGCTCTTCCTCCAGCCGCCCGCTTTCCTCGATGGACTTGCCGCTCGGGAACAGGCCCTCCTCCATGCCGACCAGGAACACCTGCGGGAACTCCAGGCCCTTGGCGCTGTGCAGCGTCATCAGCTGCACGCCGTCCTCGCCGGCCTCGGCCTGGCCTTCGCCGGCCTCGAGCGAGGCGTAGCTGAGGAAGGCGACCAGCTCGCTCATCTCGGCGCTGGCGTCGTCATCGCGGCGTTCGAAGCGGCTGGCGACCGAGACCAGTTCGTCCAGGTTCTCGGTGCGCGAGTCGAGCTGGCCCTTCGACTCCTGCGCGTAGTGCGCGCGCAGGCCGGAGGTAGCGATGACGTGGTCGAACACCTCGTGCAGCGGCTGGTCGGCGGTGTCGGCCTGCAGCGCCTCCACCAGGTCGGCGAAGGCGCGCAGCGCGTTGCGGGCGCGGCCCGGCAGCGCGCCGCCCTCCGACAGCGCCACGGCGGCCTGCCAGAGTGGGACGGCCTGCTCGCGCGCGTGGCGCCGCACTTCGTCCAGCGTCTTGCCGCCAATGCCGCGCGGCGGCGTGTTCACCGCGCGCTCGAACGCCGCATCGTCGCTGCGGTTGGCCATCAGGCGCAGATAGGCCAGCGCGTCCTTGATTTCCATGCGCTCGAAGAAGCGCTGGCCGCCGTACACGCGGTAAGGCAGGCCGGCCTGCACCAGCTGTTCTTCGATCGCGCGCGACTGGGCGTTGGAGCGGTACAGCACGGCGTTGTCGCCGGCGCTGCCGCCGTCGCGGATCCAGGCCTGGATGCGCTCGATGACGAAGCGCGCCTCGTCCACCTCGTTGTAGGCGGCGAACAGGTCGATCGGCTCGCCCTCGCCGTCGGCCGTCCAGAGCTGCTTGCCGAGGCGGTCGGGGTTGTGGGTGATCACGGCGTTGGCGGCGGCCAGGATGTTGCCGGTGGAACGGTAGTTCTGCTCGAGCTTGAGCGTGCGTGCGCCCGGGTAGTCGCGCAGGAAGCGCTGCACGTTCTCGACCTTGGCGCCGCGCCAGCCGTAGATGGCCTGGTCGTCGTCGCCGACCACGAACACTTCGCCGGTGTCGCCGGCCAGCACGCGCACGAAGGCGTACTGGATCGAGTTCGTATCCTGGAACTCGTCCACCAGCAGGTGGCGGAAGCGCTGCTGGTAGTGGTGCAGCAGCACGGGGTGCTCGAGCCAGAGCTCGTGCGCGCGCAGCAGCAACTCGGCGAAGTCCACCAGGCCCGCGCGCTGGCAGCGGGCCTCGTAGGCTTCGTAGACCTTGAGCATGGTCTGGCCGTAGAAGTCGCCGCCGGCCGGCTGGATGTGTTTCGGGCGCCGGCCCTCGTCCTTCTGCGCGTTGATCCACCAGGCCATCTGCCGCGGCGGGAAGCGGCCCTCGTCGAGCTCGAGGTCGGCGCTGATGCGCTTGAGCAGGCGCACCTGGTCGTCCTGGTCGAGCACCTGGAAGGATTCGGGCAGGCCGGCCTCCTGCCAGTGCAGGCGCAGCAACCGGTGCGCCAGGCCGTGGAAGGTGCCGATCCACATGCCGCGGGCCCCGTTGCGCAGCAGCGCCTCGACCCGGCCGCGCATCTCGGCGGCGGCCTTGTTGGTGAAGGTGACGGCGAGGATGCCGTGCGCCGGCACGCCCACGACCTCGTTCAACCAGCCGATGCGGTGGGTGAGCACACGGGTCTTTCCCGAACCGGCACCGGCCAGCACCAGGGCATGGCCCGGCGGCGCGGAGACGACCTCGCGCTGGGCCGGGTTCAGTTCATCGAGCAGGTGGGAGACATCCATGGCGCCATTCTACCGGCGCCGCCGGAGGTTCAGTGCTTCTTGCTGACGGACACCGACTGCGCCATGAGCTTGTCGGTCCAGGCGATGCCGATCGCCGACAGGATGAAGATGGTGTGGATGATGGTCTGCCACATCACGCCCGCCTCGGTGAACTTGGAACCCGGGGCACCCAGGTCGCCGATGGCGATGAAGGTCTTGAGCAGGTGGATCGAGGAGATGCCGATGATGGCCATCGCCAGCTTCACCTTGAGCACGGAAGCGTTCACGTGGCTCAGCCACTCGGGCTGGTCCGGGTGGCCCTGCAGGTTCAGGCGCGAGACGAAGGTCTCGTAGCCGCCGACGATCACCATCACCAACAGGTTGGAGATCATCACCACGTCGATCAGGCCCAGCACCAGCAGCATGATCAGCTGCTCGGTGAGGCTGTTGGCGCCTGCAATCAGGTGCCACAGCTCCTTCATGAACAGGAACACGTAGACGCACTGGGCCAGGATCAGGCCCAGGTACAGCGGCAGCTGCAGCCAGCGCGACGCGAAGATCAGGGTGGAAAGCGGGCCGAGCTTCGGCGCCGCGCTGGATCCAGGCTGGTTCATGGGTTCGTCCGTTTACTTCTTGCTGGCCACGCCGACCACGACCGCGATGGCGCCCGCGCCAAGCAGGATCCAGCCGAGGTTGATGGGCGGGGTCTTGGTGTCGGTCTTGCTGATCTCGATCGGGCCGATGTCGGCGACCTTCTCGGTGCTCTGGAACTTGAACACGCCGCCGGCGATGAGGCCGCCGATGACGAGCAGGATGACGCCGATGACGATGGCGGGCATGCGCATGGTTCTACTCCAGGGTTGGCCCGGGGACCGGGCACGCGAAGGGTAGAGGCAACGCGGGGCGCTGCCAAGCGCCGCCGCCCGCCGCCGTTCAGTCCAGCGCCACCCCGGGCAGGGACAGTACGTAGTCGGCACCCATCAGGGCCGAGGGCGTGTAATAGCCCCCCTTCGGCGCCGGGCCGGCCAGCAGCCGGGCGACGATGCCCAGGGCCGCGGTGACGGTGATCTCGTAGCCGTTGGGCGTGCGCATCCGGCGCTTGACCTCGTTGCCGGCGGCATCGCGGGCCTCGCCCCAGACCACGCAGCCGGTCTTGCCGCGGGTGGCATCGGACGGGCCGCGAACGCGCTTCTCCACCTGCTTCTTGAGCAGCGACTGCACCGGGCCCAGGCCCAGCAGCGGGCCCAGCAGGCGCAGGCGGCGCAGCTTCTTGGCCGTGTCGGGCGGAACGCCCATGTAGACCTCGACGTTGCCGATGCCGGTGGACACGTAGGCGGTGTAGACGTCGCCCCAGGGAATGGTCATGGCGAAGCGCTGCTCGCCGTCGCGCTCGAAGGTGCGGGTCTTCCAGGCCAGCGGCACCCGCGTCATCTCGCCGTTGATGCGCGCGCGGCCGCCCTTGCCCAGGCCCTCCACGCTGGTCTTGGCGGTGCCGGGGCTGGGGCCGCCGCCGGCCTCGAAGGCCAGCACCAGCGAGTCGGCCGTCGGCAGTTCGCGCTTGAGCTGGGCCGCCAGGCAGTCGGTGGGCACCACGTCGAAGCCCGAGCCCGGCAACACCACGATGCCCCTGTCGCGGGCGCGGGCATCCTGCGCGTGGCAGTGCGCGAACACGTCGATCTCGCCGGTGATGTCGAGGTAGTGCGCACCCGCGTCCAGGCACGCCTCGAGCATCGGCGCGCAGGTGGCCGAAAACGGGCCGGCGCAGTGCATCACCAGGCCGATGCCGTTGAGCCCGCAGCGCAGCGCCTGTTCGTTGTCGAGCGCGAAGGCGCGCACCGGCAGGCCGTGCTTCTTCGCCAGCGGCTCCAGCGACGCCGCGCTGCGGCCCGCGAGCACCGGGCGCAGGCCGCGCTTGACCGCCTCCTCGACCATCATGCGGCCGGTGTAGCCGTTGGCGCCGTAGATCATCCAGTCCATGTCAGTGCCCCGCCGCGCGCGACTTGACCATCTTGAGCAGCTGGCGGAAGTAGGTTTCCGGCAGCCAGCGCTTCAGCCGCCAGCGCATCGGCTCGCGCTTGGTGGGCAGCACCAGGAACTCGCCGCGCCCGAGCGCCGCGAACACGTGGTCGGCGACCGAGTCGAGCGTGTCGGGCGAGGTGTCCATCATCCGCGCCGCGAAGTCCTTGAGCTTGGGGTTGCCCTGCCAGCTCTCGAGCAGGTTGGTGCGGAAGAAGGCCGGGCACAGGACGCTGACGGCGACGCCCTTGTCGTGCACCTCGGCGCGCAGCTGTTCGGACAGCGCGACCACCGCAGCCTTCGACACGCCGTAGCTCATGATGCTGGGCGCGCCCGCGAGGCCGGCGAAGCTGGCGGTGTTGACCACGTGGCCGCGGCCGGCGGCGATCATGCCCGGCAGGAACAGGCGGCAGCCGCGCACCACGCTGAGCACGTTGACGTCGAGCACGGTGCGCCACTCGGCCATCGTGGTCTCGACCATGGCGCCGCCGGTGGCCATGCCGGCATTGTTCACCAGCACGTCCAGGCCGCCCCACTCGCGGGCGACGGTTTCGTGCACCTGCTCCATCGCCTCGTCGCTGGCGACGTTGGCGGCCATGGTCAGGTGGCCACTGCCGGGCAGCGCGGCGCGGGTGAGTTCGGCGCGCGCGGCGTCGATGTCGACGCAGGCGACGCGGTCGCCGGCCCTGGCGTAACGCATCGCCAGCGCCTGCCCCAGCCCGCTGCCCGCTCCCGTGATCAGTACCCGACGCTGCGACATGGATCGTTCCCCCGGTGTGAGCCAGGCCTCGACGGGGCCTGTGCTAGATTCGGGAGCATACCAAGCCGTACGTCAATCACACGTTCCCGTGGAGTCCACCGTGTCCGATCCGCTTTTCGACCTCTCCGGCAAGACGGCCCTAGTCAGCGGCGCGTCCCGCGGCATCGGCGAGGCCATTGCCCACCTGCTGGCGGCGCACGGCGCCCACGTCATCTGCACCAGCCGCAAGCTCGAGGGCTGCGAGGCGGTGGCCAGCCAGATCCGCGCCGCGGGCGGCTCGGCCGAGGCGCATGCGGTGCACGTCGGCGACCCGGCCGCGATCGAAGGCCTGTTCGGGCAGCTCGACGCAGCCGGCCGCGCCGTGGACGTGCTGGTGAACAACGCCGCCGCCAACCCCTACTTCGGCCCGGCCATCGACATGACGCTGGACGCCTACGAGAAGACCGTGGAGGTGAACCTGCGCGGCTACTTCTGGACCACCGTGCAGGCCGCGCGCCGCATGAAGGGCCGCGGCGGCAGCATCGTCAACATCGCCTCGGTGAACGCCGAGCGCGCCGCGCCGGGGCAGCTGGTGTACTCGATGACCAAGGCCGGCATCGTCAACATGACCGAAGGCTTCGCCAAGGAACTGGCGCCGCTGGGCGTGCGCGTGAACGCGGTGCTGCCGGGCCTGACCGACACCAAGTTCGCTTCGACGCTCACCGGCAACCCCAAGATCATGGCGATGATGCTGCAGCTGATCCCGCTGGGCCGGATGGCGCAGCCGGGCGAGATCGCGCCGGCGGTGCTGTTCCTTGCCTCACCGGCATCCTCCTACCTCACCGGCGTTTCGCTGCCGGTGGATGGCGGCTACCTGGCCTGAGGTGCGGACGTGATCGACCTTTACTATTGGCCGACGCCGAACGGCCACAAGATCACCCTCTTCCTTGAGGAAGCCGGCCTGCCCTACCGCATCGTGCCGGTGGACATCGGGGCCGGCGACCAGTTCAAGCCGGAATTCCTGGCGATCTCCCCCAACAACCGCATGCCGGCGATCGTGGACCACGCGCCGGCCGACGGCGGCGAGCCGATCAGCGTGTTCGAGTCCGGTGCCATCCTGCAGTACCTGGCGGATAAATGCGGCCAGCTCCTGCCCCCCGCGGTGCGCGAGCGCAAGGCCGTGCTGGAGTGGCTGTCGTGGCAGCTGGGCGGCTTCGGGCCGATGCTGGGGCAGAACCACCACTTCACCCGCTACGCGCCCGAGAAGGTGCCTTACGCCATCGAGCGCTACCAGCGCGAGACCGCGCGGCTGTACGGCGTGCTGGACCGCCATCTCGCCGGGCGCGGGTTCATCGCCGGCGACGCACTGTCGATCGCGGACCTGGCCTGCCACCCGTGGGCGAACGCGCATGCCTGGCACCACGTCGACCTGGCCGACTACCCCGAGGTTCGGCGCTGGCATGCCGCGCTGGCGGCGCGGCCCGCATTCGTGCGCGCCTATGCGCTCGAACAAACCTACAAGCGTCCCGCCGACATGACCGACGAGATGCGTCGCAACCTGTTTGGGCGCCCCGCCTGAACCCCTGACCGCTCCGGAGCCCACCATGCACCGCACCGCCCTGCTTCCCGCCGCGCTCGCGGCCCTGCTGCTGGCCCTGCCGGCGGCCGCCCAGGATTTCTCGAAGGTCGAGGTCGAAAGCACGAAGGTCGCCGAGGGCGTGTATGCGCTCAAGGGCGCCGGCGGCAACCTTGGCCTGGTGGTGGGCGCCGACCGCGCCTTCCTGATCGACGACCAGTACGCGCCGATGGTGCCGAAGATCCGCGCCGCGATCGCCGCAATCACCGACAAGCCGGTCAGCTTCGTGCTCAACACCCACTGGCACGGCGACCACACCGGCGGCAACGAGGCCTTCGCCGAGTCCGGCACCCTGGTGGTGGCGCATGACAACGTGCGCACGCGCCTGTCCTCGGACCAGGTGATGGCCGCCTTCGACCGCACCGTCCCCGCCGCGCCCAAGGGCGCATTGCCGGTGATCACCTTCAACGACCAGGTCACCTTCCACGTTGGCGGCCACACCGTGCGCACGATCCACATCCCCAGCGCCCACACCGACGGCGACGCCATCGTGCACCTGCCGGAAACCAACGTGATCCACACCGGCGACCTGGTCTTCTACGGCCTCTACCCGGTGGTGGACTACAGCAACGGCGGCAGCCTCAAGGGCATGGCCGACGCCACCGCGAAGCTCATGGAAATGTCCAACGAAGACACCCGCTTCATCCCCGGCCACGGCCCGGTGGTGATCACGCGCCGGCAGCTGGCCGAGTACCTGCAGATGCTGCGCGTCGTGCACGCGCGCCTCGAGACGCTGATCGGCGAAGGCAAGACGCTGGACGAAGTGATCGCGGCCAGGCCCACCGCCGAATTCGACGAGCAGTGGGGCAAGGGCTTCCTGCCGCCCGAGCGCTGGGTGCGCATCAACTACCAGGGCATGGCCCCGGCCAAGGACGCGAAGTGATGAAGAGCCTGCTGCTGGCCACGATGATGTCCCTGACCGCCACCGCCACCGCACAAGACAAGCTCAGCCTGGAGGCGATCACCGGCGGTGCGCCGCTGTCGGGCCCGAGCCTGATGAAGCCGGCGATTTCGCCGGACGGGTCGCGCGTCACCTTCCTGCAGGGCAAGGCCGCGGACCGCTTCCAGCTCGACCTGTGGGAGTACGCCATCGCCGACGGCGAGCGCCGCCTGCTGGTGGATTCGGCGGTGGTGCTGCCGGGCGACGAGGTGCTGTCGGACGAGGAGAAGGCGCGGCGCGAGCGCCAGCGCATCGCCGCGTTCCGCGGCATCGTCGAGTACCAGTGGGCGCCGGACGGGAAGTCGCTGCTGTTCCCGCTGGGCGGCGAGCTTTATCGCTATGACCTCGGCGAGGGCGTGGCCGACCCGGTGCGCAAGCTGACCTCGGGCACGGGCTTCGCCACCGATCCGAAGGTTTCGCCGCGCGGCGGCTACGTCAGCTTCGTGCGCGACCGCAACCTGTGGGTGATCGACCTGGCCACCGGCCGCGAGCGCGCGCTCACCACCGACGGCAGCGAGGTGATCGGCAACGGCGTCGCCGAGTTCGTGGCCGACGAGGAAATGGGCCGCCACACGGGCTATTGGTGGGCGCCGGATGATTCCGCCATCGCCTTCGCGCGCATCGACGAGTCGCCGGTGCCGGTGCAGAAGCGGCCGGAGGTGTACGCCGACCGCACCGAGATCGTCGAGCAGCGCTACCCGGCCGCGGGCGATCCGAACGTGCGCATCAGCTTGCACGTGGCCTCGCTGCGCGACGGCCGGGTCACCGACATCGACCTCGGCAAGGAAACCGACATCTACCTGGCCCGCGTGAACTGGCGCGGCGCCGATCGCCTCACCTTCCAGCGCCAGTCGCGCGACCAGCGCCGCCTGGACCTGGTGGAGGCCACGCTGGCCAGCGGCCGCCAGCGCGTGCTGCTCACCGAGACCAGCAAGACCTGGGTCCCCCTGCACGATGGCCTGCGCTTCCTGGCCGATGGTCGCTTCCTGTGGCTGTCCGAGCGCAGCGGCTTCGAGCACCTCTACCTGCACGATGCCGACGGCAAGCCGCTGCGCGCGCTGACGGCCGGCGAGTGGACGGTCGAGGCGCTGCTGGGCGTGGACGAGGGCGCGGGCTACGCCTACGTGGCGGGCACCCGCGATTCACCGCTGGAGAACCACGTGTACGCCGTGCCGCTGGCCGGCGGCGAGCCGCGCCGGCTGACGCGCGAAGCCGGCATGCACCAGGCGGTATTCAGCGCCAACGCCGCGGTTTTCGTGGACCTCTGGTCGAACTCGGAAACGCCGCCGCAGACCGAGCTGCTGCGCGCCGACGGCACCCCGCTGGCGACGCTGGTGGCCAACGACCTCGCCGACCCGGCGCATCCCTATGCGCCCTACCGCGCGGCGCACCGCCCGGTCGAATTCGGCGAACTGAAGGCCGCCAGCGGCGAAACCTTGCACTACAGCCTCATCAAGCCGGCCGGCTTCGACCCGTCGAAGAAGTACCCGGTGGTGGTGTACGTGTACGGCGGCCCGGCCGCGCAGACCGTGACCCGCGCCTGGCCTGGCCGCGCCGACGCGCTGTTCAACCAGTACCTGGCCCAGAACGGCTACGTGGTGTTCTCGCTCGACAACCGCGGCACGCCGCGACGGGGCGCTAAGTTCGGCGGTGCGCTGTATGGCAGGCAGGGCACGGTGGAGGTCGAGGACCAGAAGCTGGGCGTTGATTTCCTGCGCCGGCAGCCTTGGGTGGACGGCGCGCGCATCGGCGTGCACGGCTGGTCCAACGGCGGCTACATGACCCTGATGCTGCTGGCGCAGGCCAGCGACCACTACGCCTGCGGCGTGGCCGGTGCGCCGGTCACCGACTGGGCGCTGTACGACACCCACTACACCGAGCGCTACATGGACCACCCGGCCGCGAACACCGAGGGTTACCGCGTCGCCTCGGTGTTCACCCACCTCGACGGCCTGCGCTCGAAGCTGCTGCTGGTGCACGGCATGGCCGACGACAACGTGCTGTTCACCAACTCGACCAAGCTGATGTCCGAGCTGCAGAAGCGCGGCACGCCGTTCGAGCTGATGACCTACCCCGGCGCCAAGCACGGCCTGCAGGGCGCCGACGCCCTGCACCGCTACCGCCTGTCCGAATCCTTCCTCGCCCGCTGCCTCAAGTAACCGCCTCCTACAGGGTGGCGTCAGCGCGACAGCTGGACGATCGCAGGCGCATGGTCGCTCGGGCGCTCCCAGGTGCGCGGTTCCCTGTCGATGCTGGCGCCCACGCAACGTTCGCGCAGGGCGTCGCTGACCAGGCACAAGTCGATGCGCAGGCCCAGGTTTCGGCGGAAGCCGGCGGCGCGGTAGTCCCACCAGCTGAACACGCCACCGTCCTCGTTGTGCAGGCGGTAGCTGTCGTGCAGGCCCAGCGCCAGCAGCCGCTGCAGCGCGGCGCGCTCGGCGGTGGAAGTGAGGATGCTGGCGTCGTTCCACACCGCCGGGTCGTGCACGTCGCGGTCGTCAGGGGCGATGTTGAAGTCGCCGAGCACGACCATCCGCGGGTGCGCCTTCATCTCTTCGGCCAGCCAGCCGTGCACGGCGTCGAGCCAGCGCAGCTTGTAGTCGTACTTGTCGGTGCCCACGTCCTGGCCGTTCACCACGTACAGGTTGACGATGCGCAGACCGCCGACGGTGGCGGCGATCACGCGCTTCTGCTCGTCCTCGAACCCCGGGATGCCCACCTGCACGTCGGTCGCCGGCTCGCGCGAGACGATGGCGACGCCGTTGTAGGTCTTCTGGCCGGCGAACACGCTGCGGTAGCCCAGCGCCGCCAGCGCGTCGTCGGGGAAGCGGGCGTCCTCGAGCTTGGTCTCCTGCAGCGCGACGATGTCGGGCGCGCGCAGCTTCAGCCATTCCTCCAGGTGCGGGAGGCGGACGTTGAGGGAGTTGACGTTCCAGCTGGCGATCGTGGTCGTATCCATGCGCGAATGCTAACGGTTCGCGCCGCACCCAGCCACGGCGGGGACTCACCCGCCCGTGCGCAGCCGTCCGCCGGCGACCACGGCCTCGATCGCAAGGGTCCGCGGCGACAGCAGCAGCAGGTCGGCGTCCATGCCCACGGCCAGCCGGCCCTTGCGTCCGAGGCCCCAGATCGCTGCCGGCGTTGCGGTCAAGGCGGGCAGCACCGCCTCGAGCGCCATGCCGGACTGCTGCACCGCGGACACCAGCGACGCATGCAGGCTGGCCATCGACGCCACCTCCAGTCCGAGCAGCCTTCCTTCCGCGTCGAAATGCGGCAGGCTGGCCTGGCCATCGGAACTGAGGCTGATGCGCGCCACCGGATGGCCTGCCCGCAGCAATTCCACCAGCGCCTCCGCCGCCGGCACTTCGCCCGCCGCCAGCAGGTCCTCGCTGGTGCTGGTGGTGAGGTCGATGCTGCCGCCCCGGGCCAGCCACGCCGCCGATTGGTCGAGCAAGGCGCGGTTCCGGTTGAGATGGGTCGGATGCCACTGCGAAGCGGGCACCGCATGCCGGGTGGTGACGTCGTGCAGCAGGGCCAGGCCCTCCGCGCTGTCGCCAACGTGCACGAGCACCGTGCCGCGCTTGCCGGCGAGCAGGCCGCCCACGCGCGCATCGGCGGCGATTCGCGCCAGCTCGTCGACATTGGGCTGCGAGCCGCGATGGTCGGCGATGGCGATCTCGCCGACGCCAAGGAAGTCGGGCACCAGCACCAGGTCGTCGCGGACGCTGCCGGTCAGCGTGCGAACGGGCACCCGGTAGCTGCCGGTCAACGCATAGGCGCTCAGTCCGTGCGCGCCCAGCGCGCGGCAGGAGGCCAGCAGATCGGCGTGGCTGCGCGTCACGTCGTCGGTGCCCAGCGCACCCACCAGCGTGGTGACGCCCGCCGCGATCGCATCCGCCGGCTGCAGCGCCGGCGTGCGCGTGCCGAAGCCGCCTTCGCCGCCGCCGCCGCTGACGTGCACCAGCGAGTCCACGAAGCCGGGCACGGCCAGCCGGCCGGCCGCATCAAGCTCGACGACTTCCAGCCCCCGGCCCGGCTCGATCCGCGGCGCGATCGCGACGATGCGCCCGCCCGCCAGCAGCAGGTCGGCCATGCCCCGGTCCTCGGGCACGTACATCCGCGCGTTGCGCACCAGCAAGACCGGATCAGGCATATCCCACTCCCAGGGCCAGGGCGACGGTGGCCGCCGCCATGGCCATGAACAAAACGAAAAGCCGCCAGATCATGCGCAGCCACTCACCCCAGCCAATCCCGGCAACGCCGATGGCGCCCATCATCACCGCCGAGGTCGGCACCACCAGGTTGGTCAGGCCGTCGCCCAGCTGGAAGGCGAGCACCGCCACCTGGCGCGGCACCTGCAGCAGGTCGCCCAGGCCCGCCATCAGCGGCATGGTGATCGCGGCCTGCGCCGACCCGGACGTGACGAAGAAATTGAAGACCGACTGGAACACCAGCATGCCCTGCGCCGCGGCCCAGGTCGGCCAGCCCTCCAGCAGGTGGCCGATGCCGTAGAGCAACGTGTTGAGGACGGAGGGCTGGTGCGGATCGGCGCCGCCCAGCAGCCACAGCATGCCCTTGGCCGCGGCGATCACCAGCGCCACCGGCACCAGCTGCTTCACGCCGTCGGTGAAGGTTTCAGCCAGCGTGTTGGCATCCATGCGCCGGTCGAGCCAGGCGACGACCGCCGCGAACAGGCCGAGCGCGAAGAACTGCGCCGACAGCTCCGGCAGGTAATACTGGCGCTCGGTGACGCCCCAGACGATCCAGGCCACGGTGGCCACGAGCCCCAGCAGGATCACGCGGTCTGCCCAGCCCAGCGCGACGCGCGAGACCTCCACCGGCGCGTCCGCGCGCGGCCGCCGGTAGCGGCGGGCGTACCAGATCGTGAACGCCAGGCCGGTCGCGGTGAACACCGCCCACATGCCGATGCGGAAGCCCGCGCCCGACAGCGGCGGCAAGCCGGCGATGCCCTGCGCCACCAGCACGCTGAAGGGATTCATCCAGGACGTGGCGAAGCCGACCTGGCTGGCGAGGTAGGTGGCCATCACCGCGCATTCGCGCGGCAGGCCCAGGCGATCCACCAGCGGCAGCAGCAGCACGATGAAGGCGATGGTTTCCTCGCCCATGCCGAAAACGGCGCCGCCGAGCGAAAACGCCACGAACAGGCTGCCCAGCAACCAGGCCGGACGATCGCCCGTGAGCGAGACCAGCTTCATCAGGCCGCGGTCGACCGCGCCGGTGGCGCTGACCACCGCGAAGGAGCCGCCGACGATGAGGATGAGGGCGATGACGCCGACCGCGGCGCCGTTGCGCCCGCCCGACACCAGGCCTTCGAAGAGGAAGTTCAAAAAACCGCGCCCATCCTCGGTGCCGAACAGGACCGAGGTGGGCGCGCCGGGGACCCACGAGAACCGCTCCAGCGCCACCGGGGCACCGGGCTCGAACACGCCGGCCGGCACCCAGGGCACCACCAGCGCCGCCAGCAAGGCGATAGCCAGCAGCACCAGGAAGGTATTGACGCCCTTGCCGGACGACGCGGGAGCGGGTGTGGTCAAAGGCTCAATACCGGTAGACGTAGTCGAGGGTGATGAAGCGGCCGAGCGAGTTGTGGTTGTAGTCGTCGAAGTTGCTGGCCGAACCCAGCGCCCGCGGCGGATCGCGGTCGGCCAGGTTGCGCACCACCAGGCCCAGCGACTGGCGATCGTCGAGGTCCCAGCCGACGCTGGCGTTGAGCGTAGTCCAGGACCCGATGCGGCGCCCGGCCGGCACGTTCGAGAGCTCGTCGTCATCATAGAAGCCATCGACGTGGTTCGCCCAGAAGCGCGCACTCCAGTTGCCGCCGCTCCAGGAAATGCCGGCGTTCACCAGCCACTCCGGGTAGCGGAACTCGCCCACGCGTTCGAACAGGCGCACGCCATCGTTGCAGGCACCGGCGCCGCGCCGGGTGCTGGTGTCGCCCGGCGAGCAGGATTCGCTGCGCTCGAACGAGCGGGTCCAGGTGGCGTCGACGTAGGCGCCGAACTGGCCGGAGGCGCCTTCGGCGAAGCGATGGTCCAGGCTGATGTCGACGCCGTCGGTGCGCTGCTGGCCGATGTTGATCAGCTGCAGCTGCACGTCCTCGATCGGGTCGCCGATGGCGCCGCCGCGGGTGACGATGCCGATCACACCCGGCGGCAGGTCGCCGCGGTCATAGACCAGGCTGGGGTCGGCCAGCGCCTGGCGGAAGAGCTCGAGCGGGTCGATGTCCACCAGGTCGCGCTGGTCGAAGTTCCAGTAGTCCACCGTCAGCGTGGTGCGGTCGCCGAGGCTGAACACGCTGCCCAGGTACCAGGCGGTCGAGGTTTCGGCCTCGAGCGCGGGGTTGCCGTAGATCTCCGAGAGGTAACCGTCGTCGCCTTCGAAGCCGCCGCAGAACGTATCGAAGAACTCGCTGCCCGCCGAGCACGGCAGCGCACCCGAGCTGAGCGAGGTGCCGGCGCCGACCTGGGCCAGCGAGGGCGCGCGGAAGGAGGTGTTCCAGCCGCCGCGGAACAGCACGGCGTCGCTCACCCGCCAGCGCAGGCCGATGGCCGGGTTCACGTCGCCGCCGAAGTCGTCGTAATGGTCGTAGCGCGCCGCCAGCCGCACGTCGAAGGTCGCGGTGACCGGCAGGTTGGTTTCGGCATACATCGCCCACTGCGTGCGCGCCGCCTCGACGGCGGTCGAACCGAAGCCATACACCGGCACTTCGCCGGTATCGCGATCGATCTCGGCCAGCGGAGACGGCTCGTCGGTGATCTTCTCGCGGCGGGCCTCGGCGCCGAAGGCCCAGGCGATGTCGCCGCCGGGCAGGCTGCCGAAGCTGCCGGCGACCTTGCCGTCCCAGGCGTAGAGCGTGGAGGTGCCGTCGCGCGGCACGCGCTCGCGAACCAGGTCGAGCACCTGCTGCGAATTGCCGGCTTGCGCGTTGAACGGGTCGTACCACAACCCACCGGCGCCCGGACTGCAGTTGGTGGCACCGTCGGCACACAGTTCGCCGAGCAGGCCGGCGCGGATGCGCGCCACGTTGTAGATGCCGGCGATCGCCTCCTGGCGCGATTCGCTGCGCGAGGCCGAGACGGTGGTTTCCCAGTCCCAGTTACCGGCGACGCCGCGCAGGCCGTTGAGCAGGCGCCAGCTGCGCGTGGTGACCTCGAGCGTGCGCGCGTCGGGGAAGCGGCCGATGCCCACCAGCGCCGTGGTGTCGAAGCCCTGGTCGATGAAGCGCTGGCGCAGCTCCGCCGGCATGCCCGGGTGGTCGAAGGCGATGAGCTCTTCGGTCCACGGCGCCGGTGAAGAGTCGGCGCGCGATTCATTGCGCTGCAGCGCCAGCTCGGCGAAATACTCCAGCCCCCCGTCGAACTCCACCGACAGCGTGCCGTAGCCGCCGAGGGTCTTGAGCTGCGGGTCGGTGGCGGTGAACGCGTTGCGGTTGACCTCGCAGTACTCGCCGAACCGTCCGACGCCGAACTGGTCCGCGGGGCAGGCGGCCTCGACGATGTCGTCCTGGGCGAAGTCGAGGTCGTTGAAGCTCGGGTAGATGCCCTGCTGCGACGGCCGCGGCTCGACCGCCGAGATCGCGCGGTCGCGGTCGTACAGGGCATTGCGCTGGAAGGCATCGACGATCAGCATGCCGCGCACGCGGTCGCGGGCGAAGCCGGCCACGAGGTTCGCGTTCATGCGGCCCTCGTCGGTGCTGCGGGTCGAATCGCCGTAGCTCGCCGACAGGCGCACGCCCTCGAAGTCGCGCCTGAGGATCAGGTTGACCACGCCGGCGACCGCGTCGGCGCCGTAGATCGCGGACGCGCCGGTGGTCAGGATCTCGACGCGCTCGATCGCGGCCATCGGGATCGCGTTGATGTCGACGAAGTTCTCGGAGCCGTTCGCGAACGACGAAGCCGCCACGCGGCGGCCGTTGACCAGGGTCAGCGTGGACGAGGTGCCCAGGCCGCGCAGCGATGCGCCGGCGGTGCCCGCGGGCGCATCGGCCTGCAGCGCGCCGGAATTGGCGGTACTGAAGTTGCCGGTGCCGCCGCCGGTCTCGGAGACCTGCTTGAGCAGGTCGCCGACACTGGTGGCGCCGAAGGCCTTGATGTCCTCGGCGTCGATCACGATCACCGGCTGCGCTTCCTGCAGGTCGATGCCGCGCAGGTTGGAGCCGGTGACGTTGACGGCATCGAGGCGCACGGCCTCGTCGCCGGCCGGCGGCGCCTCGGCTTCGGCCTGGGACTGGGCGACCGCGACTGGCGCGGCCAGGACCATCGCCACGGCGACGGCGAGCGGTTTGAGCATGGATTTCATGGTGTTCCCCCGGACGGCCGCGGGCGCGCCCGGTGGCGCGGTTGGCGGCGCTGGCTTGGATGTTTTCGCCGTCGACGACGGCGGCTCACCGACCCAGGCAGGTCGGCGTGGGGCCCGGGGATGGCCCTACTCGTCCCACCACTCGCTGAGGTAGTAGGTCCGGCAGATATGGCGGATGTGGGCGTGCGTCTTCGGCATGTCACCAACTCTTGCTGCGGGGCAAGGTTTACTCCCGGCCACGCGCCCGCGTCAAGTGCACTTGCCCGGCCAGCGGCCAGACACTAGGGTCGGCGCATGCCCAGACTCCTTCCCCTGCTGCTGTTGCTGGCGTCCCCGCACGCCCTGGCCACGCCGCCGCGCGCGAGCGAACTCTTCCTTGCCGGCGGCTCCCTGCGCACCTGCTCCGACCTCGCGCCCCAGGCCTGCCGCAGCCCGCGCACCGACCCCACGCGGCGCCAGCCCGCGCGCTATCTCGTCGACGACGAGTCGATCGCGCGCGCGCTCGACCCCCTGCTTTGGCGGGCCAGCGCCGGTGCGCCACCGGCCTCCGCGCTGGCGCCGATGCTCGCAAGCGCCGCGCGCGACGCCGACTGGAGCCGCGACCAGCTTGAAGATCACTTCAGCGCCTACTGTCCACGCGCGACCTGCGATGGCGTCGCCTTCGGCTCGCCCTGGCAGCGCCTGCTGGACGACGAACAGGCTGCCCTGCTGAGCGCGCTCGAACGGCCGCAGCGCCACGGGGACGGCCGGGCGCGTGAACGCGCCGACCTGGCCGACAGCCGCGAACAGGCGGGCGTGGCGATCCTGCGCGCCTTCGTCGCCGCCGCGGCCGCGCGTGCCGACGGGCGGCCGCCGCGGATCGCCGTGGTCACCGCCTCGGCGGTGGATCCCTTCGACCCGGTGGACTTCTACCTCGATGCCTTCCGCGAGCTCGGCGCCGACGCCGTGTGGTGGCCCGTGGACGCCGCCCTGAAAGCCGCGGTTTCCAGCGGCGACTGCGACGCGCTGGAGTCGCTGCGCCGCGAGCACCTGCAGCTGGCGGACCGCGACCGGATCTACCCGGACCTGGCCGAACAGCAGCGCCAGGCCTGCCTGGACCCGGAAGCAACGGCCGCACTGCCGGGCCAGGTGCAGGGCATGTTCTTCGCCGGTGGCGACCAGTGGCGTCACCGCGCGGCCTTCTTCGATGCCGCCGATCGCCCCAACGCCTGGCTTGTTTCGCTGCGCGCTTCGCATGCCAGCGGCGCGCTGGTGGTGGGCGGCACCAGCGCGGGTACGGCGGTGCAGGGCGGCGCGGCGATGCTGAGCAACGGCACCAGTGCCCTGGCGCTGCGCGAAGGTGCCCGCGCCCGCGCCCCGATGGCGCCGGGCTGTGCGCGCGCCGGCCGCTGCGCCGACGGACTGGACGAAGACACGCTGACCTACTGGGATCGCGGCGGCCTGGGCCTGCTGCCCGGCTGGACGATGGACACGCACTTCTCGGAACGCGCCCGCGAACTGCGGCTGCTGGCGCTGATGCATGCCGCCAAGGTCGACCATGCGCTCGGCGTTGACGAGACCAGCGCCATCCGCGTGGTGAAGCAGGACGGCGCCCTGCGCTTTGAGGCGCTTGGTGCGCAAGGCGGCTGGCTGTTCGAGCGGCAGCCGGAAACCCCGGACGGGGCCATGGCCGCGCGCGTCCACTACCTCGCGCCGGGCGCGGAATTCTCGCTCGAGGCAGCCGGGCTGAAGCCGCTCGCGCCCCTCGGCAACGTCGTGTCGGACGCCGCAGCGCCGCGCGGCGCGGCCACTCGGCAAGCGGCCGAGGCGAACGCCGCGTCGGGGCACGATGCCCTCGCCCCGGAGAGCCTGCGTGCAGCCGCCCGTGTCGCCGCGGACTGCAGCCGCACACTTCGACCGCTGTCGGCCGGCGACGGCACGGCGACGCTCGCCTGCACCGACGCCACCTTCGCCTGGCCCGCACCGGGCACCGGATCCCGGACCACGCGCGGCGTGGGCAACCTGCTGCTGCGCTACGCCCCGGGCGCGGAGGAAGAGCGTTCGCGCTGATGGCGCCCGACGCGGCCCTGGCCGCCCGGCTAGAGGATCTGCACGAGCTGCTCGGCACGGCGTTCTACTACGTGGTCGGCCTGCACGTCGCGGCGGCGCTCTACCACCACTTCGTCCGCCGCGACGACACCCTGCGCCGCATGGCCTGAGCGTTGCCATCGCGCCCCGGCTCGGCCAGAGTGGCGGCTCGCTTCCCGCCACCGGACCCGCGCATGCCCTGGGTAGACCTTCGCAGCGACACCGTGACCCGCCCCACCGATGCGATGCGCGAGGCCGGGCTGCGCGCGCCGGTCGGCGACGACGTGATGGGTGACGACCCGAGCGTGAACGCACTGCAGGACCGGCTCTCGGGCGAACTCGGCTTCGAAGCCGGCCTGTTCGTGCCCAGCGGAACCCAGAGCAACCTGCTGGCGCTGATGGCGCACTGCGAGCGCGGCGACGAATACCTGGTGGGCATGGACGCGCACACCTACAAGTACGAAGGCGGCGGCGCCGCCGTGCTGGGCTCGATCCAGCCGCAGCCCATCGTCAACGCGCCCGACGGCACGCTGCCGCTGGATGCCGTGGCCGCCGCGATCAAGCCCGCCGGCGATCCCCATTTCGCGCGCACGCGGCTGCTGGCGCTGGAGAACACCTGGCACGGCCGCGTGCTGCCCCTGCCCTACCTCGCGCAGGCGCGCGACCTGGCCAAGGCCCACGGCCTGGGCTACCACCTCGATGGCGCGCGGCTCTACAACGCGGCGGTCGCCGGCGGCACCAGCGCGGCGCACATCGCCTCGCATTTCGATTCCGTGTCGGTGTGCCTGTCGAAGGGCCTGGGCGCGCCGGTGGGCTCGGTGCTGCTGGGCACGCACGCACTGATCGACAAGGCGCGCCGCTGGCGCAAGGTGCTGGGCGGCGGCTGGCGCCAGGCCGGGCAGCTGGCGGCGATGGCTTCGCATGCGCTCGACCACCACGTCGCGCGCCTGGCCGACGACCACCGCCGCGCCGCGCAGCTGGCCGACGCGCTGGCGGCGCTGCCCGGCGTGCAGGTGGAGACGCCGCAGACCAACCTGGTCTTCATCACCGTGCCCGATGGCCGGCAGGCCGCGCTGGCCGCGCATCTTCGCGACGAGGGCGTGCTGGTTTCGGTAGGTCGCGGCCCGCGCATCCGACTGGTGACCCACCTGGACGTGGATGACGCCGGGCTGGCCTGCGCGATCGCGGCCTTCCGAGGCTTCTTCGGGTGATGGTGCGCGCCGGGCGGGGCATAATCGGGCCATGAGCCTTCCCGACTGCCACCTCGACCTCGGCTGCGGCACGCAGCCGCGCAATCCCTACGGCCGCGGCACGCTGTATGGCGTGGACATCCGCGCCCCCGAAGGCCCGGTGGACTACGAGCACCGCGTCGCCAACCTGGTGCTGCAGCCGATTCCGTTCGCGGACGACAGCCTGGGGTCGGTCTCGGCCTTCGACTACCTCGAGCACGTGCCCCGCCTGTTCCCGGACGGGAAGGGCGGCACCTGCTTCCCCTTCGTGCGGCTCATGGACGAGATCTGGCGCGTGCTCGCGCCGGGGGGGCGGCTGTATGCGCTCACGCCGGCCTATCCGCACCCGGAGGCCTTCGTCGACCCGACCCACGTCAACATCATCACCGACGAAAGCCATACCTACTTCTGCGGCGAATCGCCGCTGGGGCGGATGTACGGCTTCCAGGGCCGCTTCCGCGCGCTCCGGGTGGTGCGCACCGAACGCGCCAGTGCCTACAGCGCGCTGGCCAACTCGCCGCAGAACCACGGCCCCGCGAAGCGCATCGCCCGCAGCCTTCGCCGCTGGGTCCGCTTCCTGCGCGGCAAGCGCGCGCAGCTCTCCCCCGCCTGGCTCCTCTGGGAACTCGAGGCCATCAAGCCCTGAGCCATTCCCTTGTGGGAGGGGGCGCTCACGTGTTCGGCCGCTGCGCGGCCTTGGGTTCGGTGACTTCGTGACCGGGTTCCGCGCGGCCGGCCATTTCGGCGCCCGCGTCGCGCGGCAGGCGGAACATCACCCAGGCCGACAGCGCCGAGATGGTGCCCACGGTCAGGAAAGCCCAGCCGAAGTTGCCCGCGTCGGCGTAGTCGTTGCCGGTGAGCGCACCCGCGATCTGCAGCGCATAGCCGCCGATCGCCACGCCCAGCGCCAGCGAAAGCTGCTGCATCATGCCCGACAGGCTGCTGGCCTGGCCCATGCGCGCCGGGTCCACTTCGGCGTAGCTGATGGCGTTGAGGCTGGTGAACTGCAGCGAGCGGAAGCAGCCCGACACCAGCAGCACCGCCATGATCACCCAGTGCGCGGTGTCGGCGCGGAACAGGCCGAAGCCCGCCAGCATCGCCGAGGCCAGCAGCGCGTTCACCCACAGCACGCGCCGGAAACCGAAGCGCTTGAGTACGCTGGCCGCGATCGTCTTCATGAACATCGCGCCGACCGCCGACACGAAGGTGAGCAGGCCCGAGGCCAGCGGCGTCAGTCCGAAGCCAAGCTGCAGCATCAGCGGCAGCAGGAAGGGCGTGGCGCCGATGCCGATGCGGAACAGCATGCCGCCCATCACGCCGGCGCGGAACGTCGGCAACTTCAGCAGGCGCAGGTCGATCAGGGGATGCGGGTGGCGCAGCGCGTGCCAGACATAGCCAGCCATTCCGCCGAGCCCGAGCAGCAGGCAGCCCACCGCCACCGGCGTCGACACCATGTGCCGCCCGAGGCTGGAGAACCCGAACAGCGCCAGCGCCAGGCCCAGCCCCGACAGCGCGAAGCCGGTCCAGTCCAGCGGCTTCACCGGCTCGCGCAGGTCGGGCACGAAGCGCCAGGCCAGGAACAGGCCGAGCAAGCCCATCGGGATGTTCACCAGGAAGATCCAGCGCCAGTCGCTGTAGGTCGCGATCAGGCCACCGAGCGGCGGGCCGATGATCGGCGCCACCAGCGCCGGAATCGTGAGCCAGCTCAGCGCCTGCACCAGCTCGCTCTTGGGCACCGTGCGCAGCAGCACCAGACGCCCCACCGGCACCATCAGCGCACCGCCCATGCCCTGCAGGAAGCGCGCCGCCACCATCTGCTCCAGCGTGCCGCTGGCCGCGCAAGCCAGTGACCCCAGCAGGAACACCGCGATCGCCGCCATGAAGGTGCTGCGCGCCCCGAACCGGTCCGCCACCCACCCACTGACCGGGATGAACACCGCCAGCGCCAGCAGGTAGGCCGTGAGCGCGAGCTTTAGCGCGATCGGCTCGGTGCCGAGGTCTTGCGCGATCACCGGCAGCGACGTCGCGATCGCCGTCGAGTCCATGTTCTCGATGAACAACGCACACGCGACGATCAGCGCCAGCCGACGACCGGGGTTCATCTTCGTCGCTTTCGTCGTATCAGGCCGCCAAACCGTAGGAGCGGAGCAGGGCGTCGGGCTGGGGTTCGCGGCCGCGGAAGGCGACGAAGCTTTCCAGCGCCGGGCGCGAGCCGCCGACCGCGAGGATCTCGCGCCGGTAGCGGGCGCCGGTGTCGGCGTCGAAGACGCCGGCTTCCTCGAAGGCCGCGAACGCATCGGCGCTCAGCACCTCGGCCCACAGGTAGCTGTAGTAGCCGGCCGCGTAGCCGCCCGAGAAGATGTGGGTGAAGGCGTGCGGGCCGCGGTGCCAGGCCGGCGGCGGCAGCACGGCGACTTCGTCGCGCACTTCGTTGATGAGTTCGAGCGCGCGCGCGCCGCGCGCCGGGTCGAACTCCAGGTGCAGGCGGAAATCGAACAGCGCGAACTCCAGCTGCCGCACTAGGAACAGGCCGGCGTGGAAGTGGCGCGCCTGCAGCATCTTCGCGTACAGGTCGTCGGGCAGGCGCTCGCCGGTCTGCCAGTGGCGCGCGAACATATCCAGCGCCTCGCGCTGCCAGGCGAAGTTCTCCATGAACTGGCTGGGCAGCTCGACCGCATCCCACTCGACGCCGCTGATGCCGCCGATGCTGGGCCAGTCCACCTCGGTGAGCAGGTGGTGGATGCCGTGGCCGAACTCGTGGAAGAGCGTGATCACGTCGTCGTGGGTCAGCAGCGCGGGCTTGTCGGGCGCCGGCGGTGCGAAGTTGCAGGTGAGGTAGGCCACCGGCTTGAACAGCGACTCGCCGTCGTCCATGCGCGAGCGGCACACGTCCATCCAGGCGCCGCCACGCTTGCCGGCGCGGGCGTAGTGGTCGAGGTAGACGCCGGCGCGCACGGTGCCGTCGTGGTCCACCACGTCGAAGTAGTGCACGTCGGGGTGCCAGGCATCCACGCCGTGGCGTTCGACCAGCCTCACGCCGAACACGCGCTCGGCCACGGTGAACAGGCCCTGCATCACCGCCGGCAGCGGGAAGTAGGGCTTGAGGTCTTCCTCGCTGAAGGCGAAGCGGCGCTCGCGCAGCTTCTCGGCGGAATACGCGACATCCCAGGGCTGCAGGTCGGCGATGCCGAGCTCGGTGGCCGCGAACGCGCGCAGGTCCTCGAGCTCGCGCGCCGCGACCGGCCTGGCCTTCGCGGCCAGTTCGCGCAGGAAGCCGAGCACGCGCTGCGGCGTGCCGGCCATCTTGTCGGCCAGCGACAGGTGCGCGCTGGACTCGAAGCCGAGCAGGCCGGCGGCTTCGTGCCGCAGCGCCATGATCTTCTCGATGCGCTCGCTGTTGTCGCGCGTGCCGGCCTGCGGGCCCTGGTCGGAGGCGCGGGTGTTGTAGGCGGTGTAGAGCTGCTCGCGCAGCGCGCGGTCGTCGGCGAAGGTGAGGATGGCCTGCACCACCGGGCCCTTCAGCGTGGCGAGGTAGCCGTCGACGCGCTTGTCCTTCGCCATCGTGCGCAGCATCTCGCGCGCGGATTCCGGCAGGCCGGCGAGCTCGGCGTCGGTCACCGGGCGCGTCCAGGCATCGGTGGCGTCGAGCACGGCCTCCTCGAATTCGGTTTCCAGCTTGCTCAGCTGGGTCTGGATGTCCTTGAAGCGCGAGCGCGCGGGCTCCTCCAGCGCCACGCCCGAGAGCCGGAAGCCGCGCAGGCTGTCCTCGACCACGGTGCGGCGGGCGCGGTCCATCGCGTCGAAGCCGGGGGCCTCGCGCACCGCTTTCACCGCCTCGTAGAGATCGCGGTTCTGGCCGAGCTCGGTGCCGTGCTCGGTGAGTTTCTCCAGCGCGGCCGAGTACGCGGCGCGCAGTTCGGGCGAATCCTTGACGCCGTGCAGGTGCGACACGGGCGCGAAGCAGCGGCCGAGGCGCTCTTCCCAGCGCTCGAGCGGCGCCATCAGGCGGGCGAAGTCGCGGGCCTGCGGGTCGGCGACCAGGCGCGCCACTTCGGCGCGGAAGCCGGCGAGCACTTCGTCGATGGCCGGGTTCACGTGGTCCGGCGTGATGGCGGAGAAGGCGGGCAGTTCGCCGGCGGCGAGGAGGGGGTTTTCAGTGTTCATGCGTTTCCAGATGGCGTTGCGGGCCGTGGATTCCAAGCCTCAGCCGGCGGGCGTGACGGTCACATCGAGGTTGAAGCTGTCCAGCGCCGAGGACTCGGGCTGCCAGGCGCGGCCGTAGAAAAGATAGAGGAAGGCGCGGCCGGGCGCGGCGGCGCGGAAGCAGTAGCGGGCCGTGCTGCCGGTGCCGACCGGCGGGGCGGGCTCGCCGGCCTTCACCAGCGGTTCGCGCACCAGGCCTTCGCAGGGCACGGAATCGAGCACGGCGCCGAAGGCGTCGCGGCGCTGCCACTCGCTGCCGGTGCTGTAGTTGGCATCCAGGTCCACGCGCAGCACGGCACCGACCGGCAGCGTCAGGCGGCGGCCGCTGTCGGCGGCGAACAGGCGCAGCGGCGAGGCGGCGGTGGCCGTGGCCAAGGGAACAACGGCGTCTTCGGTCCCGGGATTCGCGTCGGACCCGACGACGGAAACTGCCGGGCTGACGGCCGGCGTCGCGGCGACCGGCGCGACCGGGCTCGCCGCCGAAACCGCGGCCGCCACGAGCGCCGCCAGCGCCCCGCCCGGACCCGTGAGTCGCGCGTTCATCGCGTGAACAGCTTCACGACGAAATCGGCCAGCTTGCCGAACGGCGGGTCGAATACCGACATGCCGTTGAGGCGGGACTGGTACAGCACCGGCATGGATTTACTGAAGGCCAGGAAGCCCGCATGCCCGTGATACTCACCCATGCCGCTGGGCCCGACGCCGCCGACCGGCAGCGAGTGCTGGCCGAACTGGATCAGGCAGTCGTTCACGCAGACGCCGCCCGCGACCACGGCGTCGAGCGTGCGCTGCAGCCGCGCCCGGTCGCGGTCGAAGGGATAGAAGGCCAGCGGGCGGTCGCGGCCGTTGATGTAGGCGATGGCGGCATCGTGGTCGTCGTAGGACTTCACCGGCAGCAGCGGGCCGAAGATTTCCTCCTGCATCACCTTGGCCTCGTCCGGCGGGTCGAGCAGCACGGTGGGCGGGATGACCTCGACGCCCGGGGGCGGCGGCTCGCTGTCGGGGCGGTACTGGATCACCGACACGCCGCGGTCGCGGGCGTCGTCGATCCAGTCGCGCAGGCGGTCGGCCTGGCGGTGGTTCACCACCGCGGTGTAGTCGGGGTTGGCGGCCAGCGTCGGGTAGCGGCGGCGCACGCTGGCCAGGTAGGCGCGCACGAACTCGTCGCGCTGGGCGCGGGGCACCAGCACGTAGTCGGGCGCCACGCAGGTCTGGCCGGCGTTGAAGCACTTGCCGGCGGCGATGCGGTCGGCGGCCTGTTCGATCGGGTAGCCCGGGGCCACCAGCGCGGGCGACTTGCCGCCCAGTTCGAGCGTGAGCGGCGTCAGGTGGTCGGCGGCCGCGGCCATCACGGCCCGGCCCACCGTGGTCGAGCCGGTGAACACCAGGTGTTCGAAGGGCAGCCGGGTGAAGGCCGCGCCGATCGCGGCGTCGCCCTGCACCACCGCCACGCGCTCGGACGGGAAGGCCTCGGCCAGCAGGCGGGCCAGCAGCGCCGAGGTGCGCGGGGTGTGCTCGGACGGCTTCACCAGCACGTGGTTGCCGGCGGCGATGGCGTCGGCCAGCGGGATCAGGGCCAGCTGGATCGGGTAGTTCCAGGGCGCGACGATGCCGACCACGCCCAGCGGCATGCGACGGATCTCGCCGCGGGCGGGCAGGAAGGCCAGGTTCAGGCCGCGGCGCTCGGGGCGCATCCAGGCGCGCAGCTTGCTCCGCAGGTACTTGATCTCGTCCAGCGTGACCATGACGTCCGCGGCCAGGGTCTCGTGCCGGGAGCGGCGGCCGAAGTCGGCCGAGACGGTTTTCACCAGTTCGTCCCGGTGCGCGCGGATCACCTCGCCCAGCCGGGCCAGGTCGTCCATGCGCTGCCGGTAGGACGGCGGCTGGCGGCGGTGGGCGGCGCGGACCTGCTCGAGCAGGGGCCGCAGGTCGTGGTCGGGGTGCGCGGGGGTATCCATGGCCCCAGTTTATGCCCTTCACGGCGGGGCGGTGCGAAGGGATGGTTAGAATGCCGGCATGCACATCCGACCCTTCCGGGGCATCGTCCCCACCCTCGGCGCCCGCGCCTACGTCGACCCCGCCGCCTGCGTCATCGGCGACGTCCACCTGGGCGAGGACAGCTCGGTCTGGCCCGGCTGCGTGGTGCGCGGCGACGTCAACCACATCCGCATCGGCGCCCGCACCAACATCCAGGACGGAACCATCGTCCACGTCACCCATGAGGGCCCCTACACCCGCCCGGGCGGCTGGCCGACCCTGATCGGCGACGACGTCACCATCGGCCACGGCGCCATCATCCACGCCTGCACCCTCGGCAACGCGGTGCTGATCGGCATGGGCGCCACGGTGCTCGACGGCGCGGTGGTCGAGCAGCACGGCTTCGTCGGCGCCGGCGCCGTGGTGCCGCCCGGCAAGACCGTGCGCAGCGGCGAACTCTGGCTCGGCAACCCCGCCAAGCCCGTGCGCCAGCTCAGCGACAAGGAAATCGAGCAGCTCTACTACAGCGCCAAGCACTACGTCCGCCTGAAAGACGAGTACCTCTGACCCCTTGTCCCACCCCACCAGGATGCCCACGATGCGCCAGTCACTCCGCAACTGCCTCGCCCTCTCGCTCGGCTTGCTGCTGGCTTCGGGCGCCGTGCTTGCCAAGCCCTCGAACAAGTGGCGCCTGGAGTTCAGCGGCGCGGCGGAATCGCCGGGCGAGATCGTGCTGCGCGTGCAGCCCGTCGGCGGCGAGCCGGTGGACGTGACGGTGGCCATCGAAGGCAACGACGGTGAGAACCGCGTCGCCGGCAAAGTGCGCGATGCACTCAAGGCCGCACTGAAGGCCGACTACCGCATCGACCGCGACGACGGCGAGGACGTGCTGGTCAAGCGCCGCTGGGGCCGCCCGCCGTTCGAGGTGAGCCTGGCCAGCAGCACGGTGAAGGACGTGCGGATCAACTTCGACCGCGAGTGATCGAGCCTCACTCGCGGCGGAAACCGGAGCGTCGCTGCCAGCGGTCGCCAGTGTAATCGGTGGTCAAGGGCGTTCCGGCGTTCACCCAATAGCTCTCGCGGTTGAACATCGCCTCGGGCCGGTAATCGGGCAACTGGCTGGCCAGCGGCAGCGCGCGGCCGGGGCGCTTGTGCGTGGCTTCGAGCAGGTAGGTGCGGGTGCCGTCCATCACCACGACCCAGGCGTGGCCCTCCTCGCGTAGCTTGCCCAGCACCACGCGCGCGTCCAGGCCCAGTCCGATCAGCCAGTCGGCCAGGGCGATCGCGTGGTCCTCGCAGTCGCCCTGCGGGTAGAAGAAAGCCTCGCGCGAGGTCTGCCAGAGCTCGGGCATGCCCGGGTACTGGTCGTGGTCGTAGGCGTACTTCTTCTGCTGCGCCAGCGACACCAGCGGCACCCAGGCATCCACGCCCTCGAACGGCACGTAGCCCACCAGGTAGGCGTTGGCGAAATGGTGGCGTCGGTCCAGGCCCGGCGCGACCGTGGTGACGGTCTCGCCGCCGAACAGCCAGCCGAAGGACATCCAGGTTTCCGCGTGACCCGCCTCGCGCAACGCCTGGGCCACCTGCCCTTCGTGCACGCGGTAGCCATTGACCAGCTCGATGGCGCGGGTTTCCGGCGGCGCGGCGAAGTCCTCGCCAGGCGTGGCGGGGCCAGCAAAGCCGGGCAGCGCGTCCGCCGCAGGCGATGCACTACCCTCGGGCGATCCGTCGCAGGCCCGCAGCGACATCATCGCCAGGCCGATGAACAGCAGCCACAGCCAGGATGAATTCTCGCCGCCGCGAATCATCCGCGCAGGCCGAACACCGTCACGATGGCCACGAACAGCAGGATGGTGGACGCGAAGATCGCCACCGCCAGGTTGCCCTTCTGCAGCTCCTGCTCGATGTCGATGTGCTTGAGCAGCTTGCGGTCGATGAACTGCAGGCCCAGCACCGCCACCACCAGCGCGATCAGCGTCTGGATGATGTTCAGGCCCAGATTGAAAAAGGTGGCAATCAGGAAATCAGTGGTCATGGAAAGTTCCGGCGGAAGAACGGGGTCTCGTTTTAGTCGGCGGTGTGGAGGGCGTCGGCGTGGGCGCGGAGTTCGGCGTAGACCTCGTCGGTCTCCGGGCGGTGGCCGTGCCAGAGCGCGAAGCTTTCGGCGGCCTGTTCGACCAGCATGCCGAGGCCGTCGATGCGCGGCTCGCAGCCGGCGGCCTGGGCCCAGGCCAGGAACGGAATGGCGGCCTCGCCGTAGCTCAGGTCCACGGCGAGCGCGCGCGCCTCGGCCAGGCGGAAGGGCAGCTTGAACCCGGCGTCGCTGCGGCCGGCCGAGGTGGCGTTGACGATCATGTCGTAGTTGCCGAGGTTGGGCAGGTCCGAGAGGTAGCGCGTGTGCACGCGGTCGGGTTGGCCCAGGGCATCGGCCAGCGCGTCGGCCTTCTCGGGCGTGCGGTTGACGATCCACAGCTCCTGGATGCCGGCATCGAGCAGGGCCGGTGCCACGCCGCGGGCGGCGCCGCCGGCGCCGAGCAGCAACACGCGGCGCGCACGCAGGTCCTGGCCGTGGCGGCCGGTGAGGTCGCGCACCAGGCCTTCGCCGTCGGTGTTGTCGCCGTGCCACTGCAGGCCGACGCGGGTGAGCGTGTTCACCGCACCGGCGCGGCGGGCACGCTCGCTGAGCTGGCTGCACAGGGCGACGGCGCGCTCCTTGTGCGGCAGCGTGACGTTGGCGCCGCGGCCGCCCACGGTGGCGAAGGCGCTGATGGCGCTGGCGAAATCAGCCGGGCTGGCATCGATGGCGACGTACTCCATCGCGATGCCCTGCTGCTTCGCGAACGCGGCGTGGATGCGCGGCGACAGCGAGTGCGCCACGGGGTGTCCGAAGACGGCGTAATGCGCGGTCATGTCATTCCTCCTTGAGCCAGCGCGCCGCATCGAGCGCGAAATAGGTGAGCACGCCGTCGGCGCCGGCGCGCTTGATCGACACCAGGGCCTCCAGCGCGCAGGCGCGCTCGTCCAGCCAGCCGTTCTGCGCGGCCGCCTTGAGCATCGCGTACTCGCCGCTCACCTGGTACACGAAGGTGGGCGCGCCGTAGTGGTCCTTCACCCGCCGCACGATGTCGAGGTAGGGCAGGCCCGGCTTGATCATCACCATGTCGGCGCCCTCGTCGAGGTCGAGGCCGACTTCGCGCAGGGCTTCGTCGGAGTTGGCCGGGTCCATCTGGTAGGTGTATTTGTTGCCCTTGCCCAGCGCGCCGGCGCTGCCGACGGCATCGCGGAACGGGCCGTAGAAGCTGGACGCGTACTTGGCCGAATAAGCAAGGATGCGGGTGTTGAGGTGGCCGTGCTCCTCCAGCGCCTCGCGGATGGCGCCGATGCGGCCGTCCATCATGTCGCTGGGCGCCACCACGTCGGCGCCGGCGTCGGCGTGCGACAGGGCCTGCAACACC
Organism: Arenimonas sp.; assembly: GCF_022842045.1. Lineage (GTDB taxonomy): Bacteria > Pseudomonadota > Gammaproteobacteria > Xanthomonadales > Xanthomonadaceae > Arenimonas. Next base: position 33,117 of record NZ_JALHQI010000019.1, read on the forward strand.
AGCGCCTCGACGGTTTCGTCGTTGACGACGTAGCCGCTGTCGTCCACCAGGCCGTCCTGGCCGTGCGTGGTGTACGGGTCCAGCGCCACGTCGGTGATCACGCCGAGCTCCGGGAAGCGCTGCTTCAACGCGCGGATGGCGCGCTGGGCCAGCCCGTTCTCGTCCCAGGCGGCCACGGCATCGAGCGACTTGGCCTCGGGCGCCGTGACCGGGAACAGCACGATCGCCGGGATCTTCAGCGCCACCGCCTGCTCGGCGGTGCGCAGCAGTTCATCGATGGACACGCGCTCGACGCCCGGCATCGACGCTACCGCCGCGCGTCCCTGCAGCTCGTGGATGAACACGGGCAGGATCAGGTCGTCGGCGCCAAGCCGGTGCTCGCGCATCAGGCGCCGGGAGAAATCGTCGCGGCGCATGCGCCGGGGGCGGGTGTACGGAAAGGACATGGCGGGTCGGCAGGGGAACGCGGATCGCGTGCCCCTGATGATACGCCGACCGTCGCGAAGGGACGGGGGCCGGACGTGCCGCGCGCCGGCTCGCTATATTTTGCCCATCAGCAGCAGGACGATGATGATGATGACCACCAGGCCGAGGCCGCCGGTGGGTCCATAACCCCAGTTCTTGCTGTGGGACCAGTTGGGCAGGACGCCGATCAAGAGCAGGATGAGGATGATGAGGAGGATGGTGCCGACGGTCATGGGAGGCTCCGGGGTCGAGGGGGAACGGTCGGCGCGTCGCGCGCGCCGCCGCTACCGCAGCATGGGCGCCGCCGGCAGCCGGCTCCGTGCGGCATCGCACACAGCCGACGGCGGCCTTTGCCCGTGACGGCCGCGTCGCCCCTCCGCGCCCGCGTGCCGCGCCAGGTGCGCGCCTGCCTCTGGCTGCTCGGGGGGCTGGCCGCCGCCTGCTGGCTGTCCCTGCTGCTGCCCGGCCACGACCCGCACCAGCCGGACTGGAACGCGCTGTCGTCGCCGCCTTCGCTGGCCAGCGGCCATTGGTTCGGCACCGACGCGATCGGCCGCGACATCCTGGCGCGCACGCTGGCCGGCGGCCGGCTATCGCTGACGGTGGGCGCACTGGCCACGTTGATGGCGCTGGCGATCGGCCTGGCCTACGGCGCCATAGCCGGGTACGCCGGCGGCCGTGTCGAGCGGGCCATGGTGCGCGTGCTGGACCTGATGTCGGCCCTGCCCTTCCTGCTGATCGTGATCCTGCTGCTGGCGCTGTTCGGGCGCTCGCTGTGGCTGCTGCTGGCGGCGATTGGCGGCTATGTCTGGATCGATCTCGCCCGCGTGGTGCGCGCCGAGGCCGCACGCCTGCGCGAGGCGCCCTTCGTGCTGGCGGCGCGCGCGGCCGGCGCGCGCTTCGACCAGGTGCTGCGCTGGCACCTGCTGCCCAACCTGATGCCGCTGGCGCTGGTGTACCTGGGCCTGATCCTGCCGCAGGCCATCCTGGTCGAGAGCTTTCTGGGCTTCCTGGGCCTGGGCGTGGATGAACCCGCGGCCAGTTGGGGCAGCCTGCTGCACGAGGGCAGCCAGGAACTCGACACCGCGCCGTGGTCGCTGCTGTTCCCGGCCGGCTTCCTGGTGGCGACGCTGGCCAGCTTCCAGTTCCTTGGCGACGGATTGCGCGACTGGCTGGACGTGCGCGGGGCCCCGGCATGAGCGCGCTGCTTTCCCTGCGCGGGCTCGAAGTCGCCACCGGCGAACGCCGCCTGCTGGGCCCGCTCGACCTGGACCTGGCGGAAGGCCAGTGCCTGGGCCTGGTCGGCGAAAGCGGCAGCGGCAAGAGCCTCACGGTGCTGTCCCTGCTGGGCCTGCTGCCGCCGGGTCTGGCCGCGCGCGGCACGCTGCACTGGCAAGGCCAGCCCCTCGCCATCGGCAGCCGCGAACACGCCGCGCTGCGCGGCCGCGCCATCGCCTGGATGCCGCAGGACCCGCAGGCGAGCCTGCACCCCCTGCGCCGCGTCGGCGCACCCCTGGTGGAAACCCTGCGCATGCTGCGCGGCCTCGACGCCGCATCGGCGCGGCGCGAAGCCATCGCCCTGTTCGAACGCCTGCAGCTGCCGACCCCGGTCGAACTGCTCGACCGTTACCCGCACCAACTCTCCGGCGGCCAGCGCCAGCGCGTGCTGCTGGCCCTGGCCCTGGCCGGCCAGCCGCGACTGCTGCTCGCCGATGAGCCGACGTCCGCGCTCGACCCGCGCCTGGCCCGGGAATCGCTGGACCTGATCGACGCCCTGCGCCGCGAGCTCGGGCTGGCCGTGCTGCTGGTCAGCCACGACCTGCCGCTGGTGGCCGCCTACGCCCAGCGCGTCGCCATCCTGCGCCGCGGAGAATGCGTCGAAGCGGGCGACGCGGCCCGCGTGTTCGCCCACCCTGCCCACGCCTACACCCGCGAACTGCTGGCCGCCGACCGCCTGCCCGCACCCGCGCCCTCCCCGCCCGGTGCGCGCCTGCTGGAAGTCGACGCGCTCACCGTGCACTACCCGCGCGCGCCGGCCCCGGCCCTGCATGCGGCCAGCCTGTCGCTGCACCGCGGCGAGTGCCTGGCCCTGGTCGGTGAAAGCGGCAGCGGCAAGAGCACGCTCGGCCGCGCCCTGCTGCGGCTGATGCGCGGCGGCACCCGGGGTCGCATCCTGCTCGACGGCGAGGACTTGCTGCAGGCCGGCCGCGGCCGGCTGCGCGCGCTGCGCCGACGCATCGGCGTGGTGTTCCAGGACCCCTACGCCTCGCTCGACCCGCGCATGCGCATCGGCGACATCGTGGCCGAGCCGCTGCGCATCCACGGCCTGGGCGAGCGCGCCGGGCACCCGGCCCGCGCGGCGGCGCTGCTGGAGGCCGTGGGCCTGGACCCGGCCCTCGTGGCGCGCTGGCCACACCAGCTCTCGGGCGGCCAGCGCCAGCGCGTGGCCATCGCCCGGGCCCTGGCCACCGACCCGGACCTGCTGGTCTGCGACGAGGCGGTCTCGGCCCTGGACGCCCACCACCGCGCCGGGGTCCTGGCCTTGCTGGGCCGGCTCAAGCGCGAGCGCGGCCTGGCCCTGCTGTTCATCACCCACGATTTCAGCGCGGCGCGAGCCCTGGCCGAACGCACCGCGGTCATCGCGGGGGGCCGCCTGCAGGCCTGCGGGGACACGGCGGCGGTCCTGGGGGCGGCGTGAAGATCGGCTGATACACTCCCGCCGTTCCCCCGGGGAGGGGATGGAAACCCGATGCCGCAAACGCCACTAGCGCCCAACTTCGCGCCCACCGCCCTGCCGGCGGCGACGCGCGGCGACGACACCGCCGCCCTGGCCGCCGAGGTCCAGCGCCTGCGGGTGGACGTCGAGCGGCTGGGCCGGGCCGAGCGGCTGCAGCGCGCCCTGTTCGCCATTTCCGACCTGGCCAGCTCCGACGAGGATACGGCCACGGTGCTGCGCGGCCTGCACGAAATCGTCGGCCGGCTGATGTACGCCGAGAACTTCTACATCGTCCGCTACTCGCCCGAAACCGAGGCGATGCGCTTCATCTACTTCGCCGACAGCCTCGACCCGGTCTGCCCCGACCCGGAGGAGGAGTTCACCGCCGAGAAGATGGCCAACAGCCTCACCCTGGCCCTGATCCGGCACGGCAAGCCGATGCTCGGCCCGTCCTGCGACGTGCGCGCGCAGCTCGACGTGCCGCGCGACGATGCCCTGGGCCCGGAAAGCGAGGACTGGCTGGGCGTGCCCATGGTGGACGACGGCGTGGTGCGCGGCGCGGTGGTGGTGCAGAGCTACGATCCCGACTCGCGGTACACCGAGGACGATCGGGCCCTGCTCGGCTACGTCGCCCAGCACATCCTCACCGCGCTCGCCCGGCGCGAGGCGCAGGAAGAGCTTGAGCGCCGCGTCGAACAGCGCACCCGCGAGCTGCGCGAGCAGGTCACCGAGCGCGAACGCAGCGAGAGGCTGCAGGCGGCGCTGTTCCGCATTGCCGAACAGGCCGGTCGCCGCGACAGCATCGAGGTGTTCTACGCCGAGGTGCACGGCATCGTCAGCGACCTGCTCGACGCCCGCAACTTCTTCATCGCCCTGCTCACCGACGACCGGCAGGAGCTCGACTTCCCCTACTCGGTGGACGAACGCGACCAGAAGCGCCCGCGCCGGCGCGTGGCCCGCGGCCTTACCGAATACGTGCTCACCACCGGCGCGCCGCTGCTGGCCGACCGCGAGCAGGTGCGGGCGCTGGTGGCGCGGGGCGAAGTGATGTCCTTCGGCACGCCTTCGGTGTGCTGGCTGGGCGTGCCGCTGCACCTCGACGGCAAGGCCGCCGGCGTGATCGCGGTGCAGAGCTACACGCCCGATTACCTCTACACCCGGCGCGACCAGGAGCTGCTGAGCTTCGTGTCCTTCCACATCGCCCAGGCGCTCGACCGCCGCCGCGCCAACGAATCGCTGCGCCTGGCCTACGCCGAGCTGGAGCAGCGCGTGGCCTCGCGCACCAGCGAACTGGCCGACGCCAACCGCGAGCTGCTCGACCAGATCTCGGTGCGCGAGCGCATGGAGCTCAAGCTCAAGCACGAGGCCCTGCACGACACCCTCACCGGCCTGCCCAACCGCAGCCACCTGCTGGGCCGGATGGGCCAGGCGCTGTCGCGCTACCGGGCCGACCCGCGGCAGCTGTTCGCGGTGCTGTTCCTCGACCTCGACCGCTTCAAGGTGGTGAACGACTCGGTCGGCCACCTGGTCGGCGACGAGCTGCTGAAGGAGGCCGCGCGCCGCATCGGCGGCTGCGTGCGCGACCCGGACATGGTGGCGCGCCTGGGCGGCGACGAGTTCGCGATCGTGCTCGACTTCATCCACACCGCCGACGACGCGGTGGCGGTGGCCGAGCGCGTGATCGTGGCCCTGGCCGAGCCGATGCGCATCGCCGGCAAGGAGCTCTACACCTCGGCCAGCATCGGCATCGCCCTGGTGGACGGCCGCTACCGCCGCCCGGAAGAGCTGCTGCGCGACGCCGACGTAGCCATGTACCGCGCCAAGGCCACCGGCCGGCAGCGCTACGCGATCTTCGACGAACACCTGCACGAGGCCGCGCTGAAGCTGCTGGAGCTGGAGGGCGACCTGCGCCGCGCACTGGCGCGGCAGGAGTTCGAGCCCTACTACCAGCCGATCGTGAACCTGGCCGATGGCGGCCTGGTCGGCTTCGAGGCGCTGATGCGCTGGCACCACCCGGCGCGCGGCCTGAGCTCGCCCGGCGACTTCATCGCCATCGCCGAGGAAACCGGCAGCCTCGAGCACATGGACTGGCAGATCTACGACCTGGTCTGCCGCGACACCAAGCGCCTGTCCACGCGCAACGCCTACACCACGCTCAACGTCTCGCCGCGCCACCTGCGCGCGCCCGGCTTCGACCAGCGCCTGCTGGAGCTGATGTCGCGCCACGGCGTGAAGCCCGGCCGCCTGCGCCTGGAGGTCACCGAAGGCGCCCTGCTCGAGCAGCCCGAGGAAGTGAACGCCTGCCTGGGCCGCCTGCGCGAGGCCGGGGTGCTCACCCTGCTCGATGACTTCGGCACCGGCTATTCCTCGCTCAGCTACCTGCACCGCTTCCCGCTGCACGGCCTGAAGATCGACCGCAGCTTCGTGGCCGAACTGCGCAGCGGCGAGAGCGGCGGCAGCACCGCGATCGTGCGCGCCATCCGGCTGCTGGCCGATTCGCTGGGGCTGGAGGTCATCGCCGAAGGCATCGAGACCGAACAGCAGCGCTACCAGCTGCGCCTGCTGGGCCTGAGCCTGGGCCAGGGCTACTTCTTCGCGCAGCCTGCCTCGGCCGGCGACATCCTCGCCCAGTACGGCATGGCCGAAGGCGCCCCGGGCTAGCCCGACAGCAGGCCTTCGGCGCGCAGCCACGCGATGGTGTCGGCCAGCAGCGCCGGCAACGGCGTGCTGCGATAGCCGAGTTCGCGTTCTGCCTTGCCGGAATCGACCTTGAGGTGATGGCAGGTGAACGCGACCGCGGCCGGCGTGAGGTCGGGCCGCTTGCGGGTGATGCGCGAGGCCAGGTCCAGCGTGCGGGCCAGGCCGCGCAGCAGCCAGGCCGGCATCGGTTTCGTCGGCGCGGGCTTGCCGAGCTGGCGGCCGATCTCGGTGACCAGCGCCTGAAAGCTGGCGTGCTCGCCGCCGACCAGCCAGGTCTCGTCGCGCGCGGGCTGGCGCCACGCCCGCACCTGCGCCCGCGCGATCTCGCGCACGTCGGCGAAGGCGCCCGAACCCGGCGGCGCACCCGGCAGCTTGCCGGCGTCCACCAGGCGGATCAGGTTCGACCAGTTGTTGCGGTCGCCGGGGCCGAGGATGTGCGAGGGCTGGAAGATCAGGAAAGGCAGGCCGGACTCGCGCACCAGGCGCTCGGCGGCGTACTTGGTGCGCTCGTAGTTGATCCAGGAGTCGGCGCCGCGCTGGTGGACGTCTTCGCGCAAGGTCTCGTGCACGAGGTGCGAGTAGGCCGACACGCTGGAGGTGTGCACTACGGTGGTGACACCCGCGGCGCGCGCGGCTTCGAGCAGGCGCGCGGTGCCGCCGACATTGGTTTCGGTTTGCGCGGCGTCGCCCGGGCCCCAGTTGTTGGTGTCGGCGGCGGCGTGGAACACCGCCGAGACACCGTCCATCGCAGCGGCCAGCGACGCGGCATCGCCCAGTTCGCCGCGCACCGGCACCGCACCCGCCGCGGCTACCGCGGCATCGCCGCCGGCGCTGCGCGACAGGCCGCGCGCCTCGGCGCCTTCGGCCGCCAGTTCGCGCAGCAGGTGTTGGCCAAGGAAGCCGGTGGCGCCGGTGACAAGGACGGCGGCCATGCGGTCAGTCCGGCTGCGGTTCGGTATGGACCGTGTCGCGCGCGTTCCAGTACCAGTAGAAGAATCCCTTGCGCGCCTGCAGCAAGGTGTCGGTGAGCAGGCTTTCCTGGCTCAGGCTGCCCCAGCACGCCCGCGCGGAATTGCGGTTGTTGTGCAGGTCGATGCACTCGGCGTCGGGGTGGGCGGGCTTGGGCGGGATGTAGAGCGCGCTGCCGCGCGGCACCCACAGGTCGGCCAGGCAGATCTTGCCCAACCGCGGCCAGTAGCGGCCCACCGACGTGACCAGCGGCAGGTGCGGGTCGACCGAGGCGAAGACGTGGGGAAAGTCGTGGTGCTCGAGGTCGGTGCAGACCACGCTGAGCAGCCGGTTGCCCGTGTCCTGGTAGGGCGACCAGTGCCCGGCGAACACCCCGTACTCGTACTGGATCTGAGAAAGTTTCAGCACCGGGCTTTCCAGGCGCACCGCCTCCCCCGGCTCCACCAGGGTGATGCCGAAGGCCGCGGCGACGTCGCGCGTCGCCCACATCGGCGTATACACGACCTGGTCGGCAACGAACCCGAGCTGGGTCTCGATGCCGTAGGGCGGCGTCTTCTTGACGCCTTTTACCCGGGAAACCACGTGCGGATGGCCCATCTCGACGCGCGGGTCGGTGGGCGCGGCCTCGATCAGCCGGGCCCGGCGCGGCGGTGCCTTGGCGTACCGTGGCCGGCCACCGTCGTTGAAGAAGTACGGGGTCCGCGCCAGGTCGATGGCCGCCTCGCTCTTCTCCCGGATGAAAACCGGTGTCGCGAACTTCATTTCCGCCATGGCACCCCCGCCCTCTCTGCGCTTACAGGCAACTATACTGGCCCGATGCCCGCCAGCCCCACCCCGCCCGACCAACTCCTTCGGCTGTTGCCGGACGTCGTCGTCCAGACCGACGCGCAGTGGCGTGTGACCTTCCTCAACCCGGCCTGGCAGGCCATCACCGGGCACCCGCTGGCCTCATCGCTGGGCCAGTCCCTGCTCGACTTCGTGCACCCCGACGACCGCGGCACCCTGCGCTCGGGCATGCCGGTGTTCCGCCTGCGCTTCGCCGACGGCGATTTCCGCTGGGTGCGGCTGCAGCTGCAGGCCGACGTGGACGACAAGGACCGCGTGCTCAGCCGCCAGGGCCTGCTGGTCGAGATCACCGAGGTCACCGAGCAGGTGCTGGTCGAGGTGCGCCAGCGCTTCCTGCGCCTGCTCGAGACCATCGACGGCGTGGTGTGGGAAGCCGAACGCGGCGTGGGCAACACCTTCCTCAGCCCGCAGGTGGAACGCTTGTTCGGCTACACGGTCGAGGAGTGGCGCTCCGACCCGGGGTTCTGGCGCGCGCGCGTGCATCCCGACGACCTGGCCGAGGCGCTGGCCATCGACGATGCGGCCTACCACGCCACCCACAGCTACGCGTACGAGATGAATTACCGCCTGACCGCCAAGTGCGGCAAGGTCGTCTGGGTGCGCGACCTGTGCCGGGCGATCGTCGAGCCGGGCCGGCCCAACCGCATGATCGGCCTGATGATCGACGTCAGCCAGCAAAAGCAGACCGAGCTGGCGCTGGTGCAGTCCGACGACCGCTACGCGCTGGCCACGCGCGGTTCCAACGACGGCATCTGGGACTGGAACCTGAAGCAGGACGTGCTGCACGCCTCGCAGCGCTTCCACGAGATCCTCGGGCTGGCGGGCCCCGGCGACCATCATGACGATGGCTGGCGGTTCCTGGAGTCGCTGATCGACCCGGACGACCGCGAGCGCGTGCAGGCGGCCTACCAGCGGCACCTGCAGGGCATCAGCCCGAACTTCTCGGTCGACTTCCGCGCGCTGCATGCGTCCGGGCGCCCGGTGTGGGTCAACTGGCGCGGCGTCGCGCAGTTCGAGCAGGGCGTGCCGGTGCGCATGGCGGGCTCGTTGAGCGACCTCGCCGAGCGCGGCAGCTCCTACGATTTCCTGACCAACCTCCCCGGGCGACCGCTGTTCCGTGATCGCCTGGAGCATGCCATCGCGCTGCAGAAGGGCGCGGCGCCGGGCGATGCGACGACCTTCGCGGTGCTGCTGCTCGACCTGGACCAGTTCAAGGCGATCAACGACACGCTGGGCCACCACGCCGGCGACCAGTTGCTGCAGCAGGTCGCCCGCCGGCTGGAGGCCAGCGTGCGGCCCTCGGACCTGGTGGCGCGCATGAGCGGCGACGAATTCAACGTGCTGCTTGAATCGGTGGACCAGGCCACGGCCAATGCGCGGGTGCAGCAGCTCGCCGCCGCGCTCGCGGCGCCCTACCGGCTCGACGGGCAGGAGGTCACCGTGGGTGCCAGCATCGGCGTGGTCGCCAGCCAGCCGGGGCTGGCCAGCACCGACGACTACCTGCGCGCCGCCGACGCCGCCATGTACAAGGCCAAGAGCGAGCGCATGGGCGTGTGCCTGTTCAAGCCCGATCGGATGGGTCCGCGCCGGGTGGGATGAACGCCGCCGGCCGGCCTTCGGCCCGGCCGTGCTGCTCGAAGTGCTGGCGCGGATCGGTGCCCGCGCGCAGCACGTCCGGATGCATCAGCAGGTAGTGGACCGGGTCGAAGGCATCGGCCGTGCGCGCCAGGCCGGCGCTGTAGTCGAGCAGCCCGCGATGCAGGGCGGCGTCCTCGATGCGGGCATTGAAGTGCTCGCGCAGCGCGCGCAGCGCCACCTCCAACTCATCGGCACCCAGCCGTTCCGGCGCGGCTTGCGCGGGCGTTGCCGCGGACGCTTCGTCACCGGGTGCGAACAGGATCGCCTTCACCTGATCCATCACCGGCCCCGGCAGCTCGTCGAGCTGGCGCGCGAAGTCGGCGGCGAACGCCGCGAACGCCGATGCGCGGTCCGCGGGGAAGCGGGCGCCTTGGCGCTCCGGCCACCGGCGCGCGAAGGCATCACTGACCGCGCGGCCCAGGGCCTCATCGGCGAACACCGCATTGATCGCCCGCAGCACGCCGAGCTCTTCGACGGCGAGGCTGCGGTTGGCCACCGTGTCGGGCACCTTCGCGGCCAGCGCTTCGTCCTCGCCGACCAGGCCGAGGAAGTGGCGCAGCAGGTCGGCGTGCCGGTAGCGGAAAACGGTGGTGTCCACGCCGAACCGATCGAGGTTGCGGAAGTACCAGAGGAAATCGCGGGCGTGCCCCCGCAGCCATTCGGCATCGAAGTCCGCGGCCAGCGCGTGCGCCTTCACCAGCTGCAGGTACACCGAATAGCTCCACGGCCGGAACGGACGCACCGCGACCAGCAGCCGGACCGACCGGGCGTGGTCCCGCAGCACCTCGCGCAGCCGCGAGAACTTCTCCACGTCGGCATAGCAGAGGTCTTCGCTGGAGATCAGCAGGTTCGGTGCGCGGCCGGCGTTGGCCGCCACCAGCTCGCCGACCAGGGACTGCAGGCGCCCGGTGGGCGTCGGTGCCGGGTTGGTGAAGATCAGCTCGCGCGCCAGGGCCGTGCCGTTGCCGGCCCCCGCCGCGGGATCCGGGCAGGGGTAGCCGACGCGCGCCAGCAGGCCAGCCCGGGACAGGCTGCGCAGGCCTTCCTGGATCGCACTGGTGCCGGTCTTGGGCAGGCCGGCATGGAGGAAGATCGTGTCGAGCAAGCCGGGTACCGGTCGGTGGGCGAAGGCCACGAGGATACGGGATGCGCGTCCGGGGCGGTGCCCGGACCCGGCGCGCATCCGCGACCCCGGCGCCGCCTCAGCGACCCGGGATGCGGCAGCAGATGCTGCCGCCGAAAACCTGCTGCGTGGACGCCGTCGTGTTCTGCCAGGCGCAGAACGTCGCCAGGCCGACCGTGTTGCTGTTCACGCCGCTGCCCCGGCTGTAGACGCCCGAGGCGTTCGTGTAGCAGTAAGGCATGACCTGGCTGTACCCGGCGGGGCAAAGCGGGTTGTTGATGAAGGTGGCGGTATTGGCCGCGACGGTGAACGTGCTGATGGCGGTCTCGGTGCACTGCAGGTTCGTGGCCTGTGGCGGCGAGAAGTAGCCGACGACGTCGATGACGTAGTTGGCTTGCGCGAAGGTGTAGACCACGAAATCGGTGATCGTGAGTGGGTTGGGCACGCCCACCACCACCGAATTGTTGACGACCGCGCCCGCGGTGTAGTTGATGCTGGCGGCCAGGGGGCGGGCCTCGCCGGATTTGTGCACCGTGGCGAAGCCGGCGCCCGATGGCGCCACGGCGGTGACGTTCAGCACCAGCGCGCTGGCGCCCACCGCCGCCACGTTGCAATTGGTGGCACTGCCGCCCTGGCTGGTGAAGTTGGCCCCGGCGTCGACGGCCACGCCCAGGAAAGACCGGCTGCTGTTGGCGGCGATCGGACCACCGGCCACGCGCGTGTCGGCGATGCGGCAGGGAGTGACCGCGGTGAACACGAGGTCGCCGGTGGTGGAGCCCAGCGCCTGCGTGCCGATGGCCTTGGCTTCCTGGGCGGAAAGGTCCGCGGGCGCCATCGCATAGCGGTCAATCACCGCGGCGTCGGACAGGCGGTGGCCGGTGCCGGTGAGTTCGGCCACTGCACCTTCGAAGGTGTCGCGCAGAAGCGCGTTGCGCAGGTTCGTGGGATCGGCGGCGATGAAGGTCGGCACCATGCGTTGCGCCCAGTCGCGCACCGGCACGTCGTACACGCGCTGCACGTAGCCGCCCCACTTGAGCACGAATTGCCGGGTCAGCGCGCCGCGCTCGGCGGGCGCCAGCGCGTCGGCTTCGACGAAGACAGCGGCGGGCGACGCCGGGGCGGCCAGGGCCGGCTTGGTCGCGGCCACGGAGACGATCCCGGCGGCCAGCGGCAGCATCGCCAGGCGGGAAACCAGGGAGGAATGCTTCACAAAGGGCATGACGGGGCTCCGGTGGGTTGGGCGGCGGTTCGCGATGTAAAGCACGCTGAATCACCCGGGACTCGGCCAGCCCACCCGCC
>NZ_JALHQI010000020.1 GCF_022842045.1 Arenimonas sp.
GCGAGCTGGCCGCGGCGGCCCGCGCCTGGCAGGCCGCCGCCGCGGCCCTCACCCGCGACCGCGAGGCCGCCGGCCAGCGCCTGGGCGACAGCGTGGCCGCCCTGATGTCCGAGCTGGGCATGGGCGGCGGCGTCTTCAGCGTGCGGCTGGAGCCGCTGGACCACCCGCGCCCCAGCCCGCAGGGTGCCGAGCGCTGTGAGTTCCTGGTCTCGGCCAACCCCGGGCAGCCCCCGCGCGCCCTGCGCAAGGTCGCGTCCGGAGGCGAACTGGCTCGCATCAGCCTGGCCATCGAGGTCGCGGCCCTGGGCCTGGACGCGGTGCCGACCATGGTCTTCGACGAAGTGGACACCGGCATCGGCGGCGCCGTGGCCGAGGTCGTGGGCCAGAAGCTGCGCGCGCTGGGCGCCGAGCGCCAGGTGCTGTGCGTGACCCACCTGCCGCAGGTCGCGGCCCAGGGCCACCATCACTTCCAGGTCAGCAAGGCCGTGGCCGGCGACAGCACCCACAGCGCGGTCGTGCCGCTGGACGACAAGGCCCGCATCGAGGAACTGGCCCGCATGCTGGGCGGCGTCGAGATCACCAAGGAAGTTCGCGCCAACGCCCGCCAGATGCTCACCCGCGCCCAGCAGGGCTAGCGCGGTTACTTTTTCTTCTTCGCGCGGACGTAGAGCACGAGGGCGTGCTCTTCGATGACGTAGCCGTGCTTGGCGGCGATTTCGTGCTGCAGGCGCTCGATCTCGGGGCTGGTGAACTCGATGATCTTGCCGGTGTCGACGTCGACCATGTGGTCGTGGTGCTGGCCGCGGTCGAGCTCGTAGACGGCCTGGCCGCCCTCGAAGTTGTGCTTGAGCACCAGGCCGGCGGCCTCGAACTGGGTGAGCACGCGGTAGACGGTGGCCAGGCCGATGTCGTCGCCGTTCTCGAGCAGCTGGCGGTAGATGTCCTCGGCCGTCAGGTGCCGGGGGCTGGAGGTCTCCAGCACGTCGAGGATGCGGATCCGGGGGTGCGTGACCTTGAGGCCGGCCTTGCGCAGGTCCGTCGATTCCATGGGATCTCCTGAATGCTGTCCGTCGCGGCATGCGACGCGGCCGGCTGGCAGCCGCGGGGCTTAGTGTATCATCGGCCCGTCACCGTTCCGGATCAGCACGCAATGCGCAAGGCCCTGACGCTCCTCGTCTTCACCCTGTTCTTCACCGGCTGTGCACTCATCTACCGCCAGCCCGTGTTCCAGGGCAACCTGCTCGAATCGAAGAACGTCGAACAGCTGCAGGCCGGCATGACCCGCCAGCAGGTGTTCAGCCTGCTCGGCTCGCCGCCGGTCGCCGATCCGTTCCACCAGAACCGCTGGGACTATGTCGCCACCGAGCGCCGTCGCCGCGGCGACACCGAGATCAAGAACCTCACCCTGTGGTTCGACGGCAATTCGCTAACGCGCTGGGAAGGCGAGTATTTCCCGGAGGCCGACCAGGCCCTCGCCGCCGAGATGCGCCGCTTCGGTAACCTCGCCCGCGACAAGGACAAGCCGCGCCAGCCGCGTCCGCAGCAGACGCCGCCGCCGGCCAACTGATCGTCCCGAAGGTTTCGCCCGAAACGCCCCGGCCTCGCGACCGGGGCGTTTCAGTTCTTGCCGCCGGTCTTCGCGCGCTCGCGCCGGGCCTGCTTCGGGTCGGCTCGCAATGGCCGCAGCACCTCTACGCGGTCGCCGTCGTGCAGCGCCGAATCGGGCGTGGCCGTGCGGCCGAAGATCGCCAGCATGTCTGGCTCCACCACCAAACCCGGCACCTTGCCTGGCAGGTCGGCCGCTGCCACCGCATCGGCCACGCGCGCGCCGGCTGGCAGCACCACGGCCACGCGCCAGCAGCGCTCGGGCAGGGCGTAGGCGACTTCGACGCGGAGTTCGCCGGCCATGCTCAGGCCCGGTCCGCCTCGCGGCAGAAGTCGTCCACCATCTTGTCGGCCAGGCCCTGGAAGCCGATGGCCAGGGCGGTGCCCAGCACCGCGCCGGCGACGTCGAAGTCCAGGGTCAGCGAGACCTTGCAGGCGTCCTCGGCCAGGCTGTGGAACTGCCAGAGGCCGGTGAACTTGCGGAAGGGCCCCTCTACCAGCTGCAGCTCGATGCGCGTGGGCGGCTCGAGCGTGTTGCGGGTGGTGAAACTGGTGCGCAGGCCGGCGACGGTGAGGTCCAGCCGGGCCAGCATGTGGGCGTCGCTGGCCTCGATGACCTCGGAGCCCTCGCACCAGGCGAAGCGCTTGGGGTAGCTGGCCACGTCGTTGACCAGGGTGTACATGCGCAGGGCCGAATGGCGGACCAGGGCGTGTCGGTGGATGCTCGTCATCGGGCCTCGGATGCTCTGCCCTCCCCCAGCCGGCCCGCAATGGGCGACAATGCCCGCCAAGGAAGGAACATGTCGAAGAACAACGCCAAGAATACCGGAAGCGGCAAGGACAAGGCGGGCGCGCCCAAGACGATCGCCCTCAACCGCAGCGCGCGCCACGACTACCACCTCGAGGACCGCTACGAGGCCGGCATCGCCCTGCAGGGCTGGGAACTCAAGTCCATCCGCGCGGGCCGCATGAACATGGGCGACGCCTACGCGATCGTGAAGGGCGGCGAGATTTTCCTGTTCGGCTCGCAGATCACCCCGCTCAGCCAGGCGTCCACCCACGTCATCGCCGACGACCGCCGCACCCGCAAGCTGCTGCTGCACCGGCACGAGATCGACAAGCTGGTGGGCTACGTCGAGCGCGAGGGCTACACCCTCATCCCGACCGCGGTTTACTGGAAGGGCAACAAGGTCAAGCTCGAGCTCGCCTTGGCGAAGGGCAAGCAGGCGCACGACAAGCGCCAGGCCAGCAAGGACCGCGACTGGCAGCGCGAGAAACAGCGCACGATGCGCAAGCACAACAAGGACGCCTAGGCGTTTCCCCCTCTCCCCTTGGGGAGAGGGCTGGGGAGAGGGGAGATCACTCTTGCCTGAACACCGCAACTCCGCGCCGCTTGTGAGCCCTGCCCTGCGGCCCCATACTGGGCCCGTCGGTTGTACTGCGTGTCTCCAACGTTTCCGGGGGTGTCCTGGCTTCGACGGGGGTTGCAAAGTCGACTGGTGCATGCCGAGGGGGCCGCTTTCCTCGTTAATCCAGCAGCAAACTTTAGTTGCCAACGACGACAACTACGCTCTCGCCGCTTAAGGCGTAAGCCCCGAACCCACTTGTGCCCGTGCTCGTGGATGTAGGGTCATTATCACGGAACAGCTGCCGGCGGCGACCCGCCAACCGGTAGTGAACTTAGCGGGTGTGGACGACGGTGTGCCTCGCACGTTGTGTTGCCGTCGTACGAGAACCAACAACGAGCTAAGCATGTAGTGCCGGAGATGGCGTGCTCTCGGACGGGGGTTCAACTCCCCCCACCTCCACCATTTCAAGGTTCCACCGGGTACCAGCCCGCATCTAACCCCACTGAAAACGTGGGGTTTTTTTGTTTTTAGGGTTCCCAGGGCGTCCCATCCGATCTCTTGCGATCCCGCGGTCGCTGGGGGTGGCGTTGGGGGTACGGCCTCCAATCTGGGGGTACGGAGCCAACAGACGATGCCCCTCCATGAAACCCGCGTCCGCACCGCTCGGGCCGATCTCAAGCCGCAAAAGCTCGCCGACGAGCGTGGCCTCTACCTCTTGGTCAATCCGGGCGGATCGAAGCTCTGGCGCCTCAAATATCGGATTGGCGGCAAGGAAAAACTCCTCGCCTTGGGCGGGTATCCCGACGTCTCTCTCAAGCGAGCCCGGGAACTGAGGGACGAGGCCCGCCAGCTGATCGCCCGAGGCGTCGATCCAAATGCCCAGCGGCGTGAGGCAAAGGCTGAGGCCAGCGGTGCCGGGACCTTCGCCGCCGTGGCGGAGGAATGGATCTGGCGGCAAACGGAAGCTTGGACGGCCGGACATAAAGCCACGGTAAGAAGCCGGCTCGACCGCGATGTCCTCCCCTATTTGGGCTCGCGCCGGATCACCGAGATTGAGGCGCCTGAGATTCTGCAGGTGCTCCGACGCGTAGAGGCTCGTGGGGCCATTGAAAGCGCCCACCGGATCAAGACTGTGATCGGCCAGGTCTTTGCCTATGCCATCGATACCGGCAGTGCGTCCCGCAATCCGGCGCGAGATCTGGGCTCCGGGGCACTCAAGACTCCCATTGCCCGCCCAATGGCAGCCGTGGTCAAGCCCTCTGAAGTTGGCGCCCTGCTCTGCTCGATCGATAACTACAAGGGAACTCATGTCGTCCGGTGTGCGTTCAAGCTCGCGCCTCTGGTCTTTGTCCGGCCAGGCGAACTTCGCGCTGCCGAATGGACAGAGTTCGATCTCGAAGGCAAGCAGTGGGTCATTCCCGCCGCGCGGATGAAGTTGGGAAAAGCCGCGAAAGCGGATATGAACCGATCACACATTGTCCCACTCAGCCGGCAGGCCGTGGCGGTTCTGCAGGACGTCAAAGCGCTAACTGGCGGCGGACGCTATGTTTTCCCTGGAGCCCGCAGCGACGGGAAACCAATGAGCGAGAACGCAATTACAGCTGCCCTGCGCCGAATGGGATACGACGGAGACACCATGACATGGCACGGCTTCAGGAGCATCGCCAGCACTATGCTTAATGAGAAAGGCTACAACGCCGACGCTATTGAGGCACAGCTTGCTCATACGCCTGGAAACAAGGTTCGCGCTGCATACAACCGTGCAAAGTTTTTACCGGAACGAACACGGATGATGCAGGAATGGAGCGACCATCTAGAGTCCTTGAAGCTGATCAGCCAAGGAAATCGAGTCCCATGAAGCGACTTCCTGGCGTTCGGGGCAGCGGAAGACCAAGAACGATTCATTCACGCCCACTGGATGGCATAGGTGGAAGGCCACTCACGCAGCTTGAGCTAAGGAAAATACTAAAAGCAGCCCGAAGGTTTGCCCACGACGTCGAAGCGAGACCGCTCATAGAGATGGTATACGCCCACTACGAAACATATCTCGTAACGGAGGACGCACTGCGCAAGATTGTTGGAGTTAAGAAGGCCAATCGGGATATCGACGCAGTTCGGGAAGACTGCAAGATTGTTGCCCGCTTACTATCGGAAGAAAAAGATCTCGCGGACGGGGAAGCCTGCGTATACGCAGCAGCCTCATTAAAGGAAAGGCTAATTAACTTTCCACCAATGGCTCTAACGGAGCTCACTACACTCGCAACTGCCCTACCGTTCCAGCACGCCAGGTGGGGATTGATAAGAAATGTCGTCTTCGTAGCTCATTGGCCAAAGTATCGCCAAGAGCTCATATCAGCCATCGGACTGATCCAAGAGCATTGCGTCTACCTCGAAGAAGACAAGCACTCATTCACAAAGCGAAAGCGCCTCGCTAGGGACACCTTCCGGTGGTTCTACCCCGATTCTGCGGACACTTTCACTAAGATCCATACTGGGTCAAAGGAGTGTCCATGTCCAAGCGCAAGCGCTACAGCCCTGAATACAAGCACGAGCTAGTCGAACTGGTCCGCCGGTCGAAGTCGAGCTGCCGGAAGATCGCCCTGGAGGTCGGGGTCCAACCGGCCCTGCTGACCCGCTGGGTGCGGGAAGCCGACGCCGGCGGAACCCAAGCCTTCCCGGGCGGCGGAACCCCGCGCGATGAGGAGCTCGCCCGCACCAAGCGCGAGCTGGCGCGGGTGACCAAGGAGCGTGATTTCCTAAAAAGCGCGGCGGCGTACTTCGCGAAGCAATCACCGAACGGTACGCAGTGATTGAGTATTGCCGCAGCGAGTTTCCCGTGGGACTGATGTGCCGTTGCCTGGAAGTATCGACCAGCGGCTTCTACGCCTGGTCCGGGCGCAAGCCCGGACCGCGGGCGCAGGACAACGCGCGTCTGCTGGTGCGTATCCGTGAGATGCATGAGGACAGCAAGGGCGTTCTCGGCGCGCCGCGCACCCACGAAGACCTGGGCGACGAGGGCGAAACTGCCAGCCTCAACCGGGTCGCCCGGCTGATGGCGGCCAACGGGATTCAGGGCTGGCCGCAGCGTAAAAAGCGGCGGTTTGGCCAGAAGCCCGGCACGCGTCCGGTCGGCGTCGAGAATCTTCTCGAGCGTGACTTCGATGCCTTCGAGCCCGAGACCAAATGGGTCACGGACATCTCCGAGATCCTGACGGACGAGGGCAAGCTGTTCCTGTGCGTCGTGCTGGATCTTTACTGCAAGCGGGTGATGGGCTGGTCGATGCACCATCGCCAGGACCGGCACATGGTGGTGCGCGCGATCCAGGCGGCGGTGTGGCAGCGGGAAGGCGAGAACGAAGTGATCCTGCATTCGGATCGTGGCGGTCAGTTCATCAGCGGCACGTACCAGAAGTTCCTGGGCGGCAACGCCCTGGTTTGCAGCATGAGCGCGGTCGGCCACTGCGGCGACAACGCGGCGTGCGAAGGGTTCTTCGGGGTGCTCAAGCGGGAGCGCGTGTACCGCACCCACTATCGGACCCGTGACGAGGCGCGGGCCGATCTGTTCGACTACCTGGAGCGGTTCCACAATCCGCGAATGCGTCGTAGAGTTGCCCGGCGTGACCGGGAGTTTCAGGCCTTAATCAAACCGTCCGCGGAAACGGGGTAGAACCCTGGGTACATACAAATGGCAGATGAGCAATTGACCCCGCATAGGACCGACTGCAAAGCAGAGGCCACTTGTGAGGCTGTCGAGCACAACGGTGCTGCGATTCAATAGGACTCAACGTGGACACACTTTCGTTACTTGTTCGCGCTGCGAACAGGACAGCTATAGAGCTAGAGCATAGAGGGCTAGTGGCCTCCTTGGTAAAGGAGGCGTGGCTGAAGTCTCATGCGACGCCTGCCGAGTATGCTGAACACAAGAAAATCGCCGAGGCGCTGATGCTTGAAACCATTTCATCGCCCGATGCTGCCGAAATTCTCTTTTGCGATGATGGGAGTTACCAGTATGTTTCCAGCTTCTTGCGAGACCGCATTGAGCAGCGATCTCGCAAGTTCGGACATGTATCAGACCTGACATCAGACCCGAATCGGCGACATCTGATCCACCTCTCGATTCCGGAGCAGAGATTCGCAATGATGCTGGAGAGGTCAAACTCAGTCCAGCTAGCGATGTACGTGGATTTCATGGCGGCATTGGATCAGGCAAGACAGCAAGAGCTCAGGCTGTTGCGCTTCGAGATAGACAAACTTCACGACAATCCCCTGCATGCATATCAGGGCCGCATACCAGTGCGCGAGTTCCTGCGCACATCCTTTGTGGCACAACGATTTGAACGCGGCTACGTGACTTACTCTCCGGAGAGTGAGACCGAAGTGGCAGCTATTTTCGTAGGCGGTCAAGCGAAAGTGCATTTACATCTTGTGCACAGTCCCCACAGTTCGAGTGGGGACTGTTGTGGCTCGATTTCGCTGAAAACATACATCCGGAACGAGAGCTTCGGCAAAAGAACTGCAGCGCCTGATGTTAGCCTTATGTTCTACTTCACTGCATTGTCCAGCGCATTAATGCCATACCAGAACTTCAGTTCATCTATGGATCTCGCGATTTGTTGTATCGCATGGACCGCAGCTGCCTCCGTTCTGTGCGAGGAGTTTCGTCAGAGTGGGTCGGACACTGTAGTCGCATTGCCCGGGACGTAGGCTCTCCCCTAGCGCGCAGAGCGAACAGTAGAATTTGCGTCTGCTGGTGCTCGTTAAGAGGCAGCTTAGCAAGTGAACTCGAGTTCCCAGCATTTGGTGGACAGTTGACCGGCGACTGGACCGCCCAGCCTTCTGTAGACACTCAGAGGTCGCTCAGCGCATAGCGCCGTTCAAACGGCGCAGGGGACAGGTCGCCAGCAGAACCATTCCGGCGAACTGGGTTGGAGAAAATTTCGATGTAGTCGAATACGTCGGATCGTGCCGCCTCCCGGGTCCGTTAGATCCGCCGCTTGATCCGTTCCTTCTTGAGCACGCTGAAGAAGCTCTCGGCAACCGAGTTGTCGTGGCAGTTTTCTCGACGGCTCATGCTGGGAACCATCCGATGCGTTCTCAGGAACGACTGCCAGTCGCTGCTGGTGAACTGGCTGCCCTGGTCGGAGTGGATCATCAGTCCGGTCGGCCGCTTGCGCTTCCACACCGCGGCAACCAGCGCCTGCAGGACCAGGTCGGCGGTCATTGTCGACTGCGTTGCCCAGCCGACGATCTGGCGCGAGTACAGGTCCATGACGGCGGCCAGGAACAGCCACCCTCCGTAGGTCCGGATGTAGGTGATGTACGTCACCCAGACGCGGTTTGGCGCTTCCGGTGCGAAGTCGCGATCGAGCACGTTATCGACGAGTCCGATCGGGCGACCGCGATGGCGGGGCTTGCTGCCGTAGCCAACTTCGGCCCGGCGGTGCCAGCCAGCTGCCTCGCCAACGCTTCCGCATGGCCCAGCTGCTGCTGCGTCGCCTCTACCGCGGCCAGCGGCTCGGCCAGCCCGCCCTCCCCGCCCGTCCGCCCTCCCCGCCCGACGGCCGGCACAGCTTCTGGCGCAGCCCGTCGGCCAGACGCTCGAGGGTGCGGCCATGGACTTGGGGGTCCATGAGGAGACGGGAGAGGTCTATGCGGCGCACAACCGCAGGATACGGGCTCGCGGCTCAGGGGCTGAGACCAAGCTGGACGGTACATCCCAAGAATCTCGGGGACGGCTGCGACGCTCCTACCTGAACGTTCATCGGCCCCTAGCCCCGTTCATCGGCCGGTTGTATTGCCCCGCCCCGTATGGTGTATATACAATCTCTGACCTCTCGACGAGCCGCCAGCAAAAATCGATGAAGGACTTCAAGATCAGTTCCCGCGTACTGGAGAAGCTGCAATCGCGGCACCAAGTTACGCGTGAAGAGGTTTTGCAGGCCTTCATGAACCGAGAAGGCCCCCTACTTACAGACAACCGACTGGATCACCGGACCGATCCGCCGACGATCTGGTTCTGCGCGCCCACCGATCGCGGACGGCTTTTGAAGGTAATTTTCGTTGAGCGCGACGAACACTTCGAGATCAAGTCTGCGTACGAGCCAACGGATGGTTCGGATCGACTGTATGAGCGCATTCGCGCTAAGAAGAAGTGATCGAAAGTTCCACCATGTTTGTGTGTCCACCCCGGAGAGGAAGATGACAATGACGCCGAAAATCGTTCAAGAGGAAAAGTGCCTCTGGGAGAGCGGCGAACTGGGAAACAGCGAAGAGCATGCCGTGGTCCTGGGTGCCGAAAAATCCCGTGAAGTGGATGATGCGCTGGCTATGCACATGATTTCGATCAGGCTGCCAAAGAGCTTGATTGAAGACCTCAAGGTGATTGCCAAACGCGAGGGGCTCGGCTATCAGCCGCTGATTCGGCGCGTGCTTCAGCGTTTCAGCGAAGCCGAGTTTAAGTCGATCGCTGCGGAGATGCTCGTACGCGAACAACCGAGTGCGCAGCCGGACAAGGCCCAGGCTGAAGACAAGAAGCGGGTCGCCTGCTGATTCGCAATGGTGGCAGGGGTACTTTTGGGGGTACGCGCTAGCTGCACCCGGCTGAAACCCGCGCAGTACGGGCCTCTGGGACGGCTTTTTGAGGGCCCCCACCTCCACCAAACACGACAACGCCGCCCTAGGGCGGCGTTGTCGTTTGTGCCTCCGGCGGAACGTCAGTCCGCGGGCGAAGCCTCGGCGGACGGCCCGGCATCCGCAGACGGGCCGGCGCTGGCGGCGGCGTCGCCCTCGCCCGCCGGCGCGTCGCCCAGGTAGGCGGCGGCACTGGCGCTGGCGGCATCCACCGCGGCCTTGGCGGCCATCAGGGTTTCCTGGCTGGCGGTGATGTCGGCCTCGGCGGCCTGGATCTCGCCGCGGACGGCATTGACGGCAGCCGAAGCGGACTCGGCCAGCTTGCGGTCGCGGTCGACCTGGTTGCGGGTGAGGCGGCCACGGGCGGCGGCGGCTTCGGTGCGGGCCAGCTTTTGCTCGGCCTCGTCGCGGGCCTGCTCGGCGGCGTCGAGGTTGGCGCGGGCGGCGGCGAGCTGTTCCTTGCCGCGGGCCAGGGCCGCCTTGGCGGCGGCCACGGCGGTGGCGGCCTCCTGCAGCTGCGCCTGCACCCGGGCCAGGTCCTCGGGGGACCGCGCCGGCGACTGCGCCTGGCCGGCACCGGCGCACAGCGCCAGCACCAGGATGAGTGCGGCCGAACGCCGCGTCGAATTCTTGTCCAAGCCCCTACTCCGGTGAATTGGCAGGTCGCCCCCAACGAACCAAGCCGGTGCCGGGAGTCTAGCCGGTTTTCACGCCGGCGCGACGGGGTCAGTCCACGTACACGGTCTTGATGTTGGTGAACTCGTGCATGCCGTGCTCGGCCAGCTCGCGGCCGAAGCCCGAGGCCTTGGTGCCGCCGAAGGGCAGCCGCACGTCGCTGCGGACGATGGCGTTGACGAAGCAGGCGCCGGCAACGATTTTCCGGGCCACCGCCTCGCCGCGGTCGCGGTCCTGGGTCCAGACGCTGGCGCCCAGGCCGAAGGCGGTGTCGTTGGCCATCGCGATCGCCTCGGCCTCGTCCCTGGCCCGCAGGATGCTGGCCACCGGGCCGAACAGCTCCTGGTCGTAGGCCGGCATGCCGGGCCGGACCTGGTCGAGGATGGAGGCCGGGTAGTGCGTGTCCCCGGCCCCCGGGGAGCAGCCGAGCGCGGCCCGGGCACCGGCGGCCAGGCTCGCCTCGACCTGCTTGTGCAATTCGTCGCGCAGGTCGGCGCGGGCCATCGGCGCCAGGCCGGTGGCGTCGTCGTTCGGGTCGCCCACCGCGAGCTTCGCGCTGGCCTCGGTGAAGCGGCGCACGAACTCGTCGGCGATCGCCTCGACCACGATGAATCGCTTGGCCGCGATGCAGGTCTGCCCCGCGTTGCCGAAGCGTGACTGCACCGCGGCCGGCACCGCCTTGTCGAGATCGGCGTCGGCCAGCACCACGAAGGGATCGCTGCCGCCGAGCTCGAGCACGCACTTCTTGAGGTGCTGGCCGGCGGTGGCCGCCACCGAGCGCCCGGCCCGCTCGCTGCCGGTCAGGCTGACGGCCTTCACCCGCGGGTCGCCGATCACCCCGGCCGCCTGGTCGTTGTCGATGTGCAGCACGCCGAAGACCCCCTGGGGAATGCCGGCGTCGTCCAGCACGGCCTTGATCATGTCGGCGCACTGCGGAACGTTGGTGGCGTGCTTGAGCAGGGCCACGTTGCCCGCCATCAGGCAGGGCGCCAGGAAGCGGAACACCTGCCAGACCGGGAAGTTCCAGGGCATCACCGCCAGCACCGGGCCGATCGGTTCGTAAACGACGAAGCTGCGCTTGGCCTCGGTGCGTACCGAGGTGTCTTCCAGGTAGCGGGCGGCGTGGTCGGCGTAGTAGTCGCAAGCGGCCGCCGACTTCTCGATCTCGGTGAGCGCCTCGCGCCGCAGCTTGCCCATCTCGGCCGTCATCACGGTGGCGATGGCCTCCCGGTGGGTGCGCATGACGGCGGCCACCTTGCGCAGGCCCTCGCCGCGGCGCGCCACGCCCAGCCGCGCCCAGCCCGGGAAGGCCTTGTCCGCCGCGGCCAGCACGCGCTCCATTTCCGCGGCCGACTGCTTGGCGTGCCGGCGAACCTCGCCGGTCCAGGGGTCGCGGTTCTCGACGCTCATGGCCTCATCCCTTCTGCAGGGCCAGCTGCATGTCGCGCTGGCGTTTCTTGTCCTCGCGGGTCATCACCCACCAGCCGATCACCGCCGCCACCGTGACCGCGAGGATCATCAGCGACGCCAGTGCATTGATCTTCGGGCTCACGCCCAGCCGCACCGAGGAGAACACCTTCATCGGCAGCGTGGTCGAGGACGGCCCCGATACGAAGCTGGCGATCACCAGGTCGTCCAGCGACAGCGTGAATGCCAGCAGCCAGCCCGAAATCAGCGCCGGCGCGATGATCGGCAGCGTGATCACGAAGAAGACCTTGATGCGGTTCGCGCCCAGGTCCATCGCCGCCTCCTCCAGCGAGCGGTCCAGCTCGCCCAGCCGCGAGGAAATGACCACGGTGACGAAGGCCATGCAGAAGGTGACGTGGGCGATCCAGATGGTGAGCATGCCGCGCTGCTCGCCGATGCCGATGATGGGCCCGATCGACACGAACAGCAGCAGGATCGACAGGCCGGTGATCACCTCGGGCATCACCAGCGGCGCCGTGATAAGGCCGCCGAAGATCGTCTTGCCGGGGAAGTCGCGGAAGCGGGTCATGACCATCGCCGCCAGCGTGCCCAGCACCACCGAGGCGCAGGCGGTCCAGAACGCGACCTGCACGCTGACCCAGGCCGCATCCATCATCTGCTGGTCGCGGAACAGCTCGACGTACCACTTCACCGAGAAGCCCGACCACACGGTGACCAGCCGCGACTCGTTGAACGAATAGACGATCAGGCTGAGGATGGGCGCATAGAGGAAGACGAAGCCCAGCACCAGCATCGCCAGCGTGAACCTGGAGTTCTTGCCCTGGTTCATGACAGGCGCGACTCCAGTTCCTTGGACTGGTAGCGGTGGAAGATGGTGATGGGCACGATCAGCAGCACCAGCATCACGATCGCCACCGCCGAGGCCACCGGCCAGTCGCGGTTGTTGAAGAACTCCTGCCACAGCACCCGTCCGATCATCAGCGTGTCGGCGCCGCCCAGCATCTCCGGGATCACGAACTCACCCACCACCGGGATCAGCACCAGCATGGCGCCGGCGATGATGCCCGCCTTCGACAGCGGCAGCGTGACCGTGAGGAAGGACTTCCAGGGCCGGGCGCCCAGGTCGTTGGCCGCCTCGATCAGCCGGTAATCGTGCTTGACCAGGTTGGCGTACAGCGGCAGCACCATGAACGGCAGGTAGGCATAGACGATGCCGATGTACACCGCCACCGGCGTGTGCAGTATCTGAAGCGGCTGGTCGATCAGCCCCAGGTTCATCAGGAAGTTGTTGAGCAGGCCGTTGTTCTTGAGGATGCCGACCCAGGCATAGATGCGGATCAGGAACGAGGTCCAGGACGGCAGGATCACCAACATCAGGGCGATGTTGCGGTTGGCCGGCGACATCCGCGCGATGGCATAGGCGATCGGGTAGCCCACCAGCAGGCACAGGAAGGTGGAGATGACCGCGATCTTCAGCGAGCTCAGGTAGGCGTTGACGTAAAGGCTGTCGCGCACCAGGTACAGATAGTTGCCGGCGTTCAGCGTGACCTGCAGCTTGTCACCCGCCCAACTGAACAGGTCGGTGTAGGGCGGCATGGCGATGGCGGCGCTGGCGAAGCTGATCTTCAGCGCGATCGCGAACGGGATGGCAAAGAACAGCAGCATCCACAGGTAAGGCACCGCGATCACCAGCCAGCGCGGACCGGGCATGCGCTTGCTGATCGAGCGCAGGAACTTGCTCACGAGGTCAGCACCACGCCGGCCTGGTCGTCCCAGCTCAGCCACACGGCATCGTTCCAGGTGAACTTCTCGCTGGCCCAGCGCTGGCTGTTGATCATGTTGGCCAGGATCTTGGTGCCCCCGGGCAGGCGCACGTGGAAGACCGAGTGGCTGCCGAAGTAGGCGATCTCCTCGATGATGCCGTGCACCTTGTTGTGCGGCTGCGCCGGCTCCTCGCTGCTGACCTGGACCTTCTCGGGGCGCAGCGCCAGCGCCACGTCCTGGCCCTCGAAGCCGGTGACGCCGTGGCCGACGTAGGCCAGGTGCTGCAGCGCCGGGCTGGCGATGGTGATGAAATCCTTCTCGTCGTCCTTGATCTTGCCCTCGATCAGGTTCACCGAGCCGATGAACTCGGCGGTGAAGCGGCAGCTGGGCTGCTCGTAGATCTCGTCGGGCGTGCCCAGCTGGCGGATCCAGCCGGCGTCCATGATGGCGATGCGGTGGGCCATCGTCATGGCCTCTTCCTGGTCGTGGGTCACCATCACGCAGGTGACGCCCAGGCGCTCGACGATGTTGACCAGCTCGAGCTGCATCTGCGAGCGCAGCTTCTTGTCCAGCGCGCCCATCGGCTCGTCGAGCAGCAGCAGCTTCGGGCTCTTGGCCAGCGAGCGCGCCAGCGCCACGCGCTGCTGCTGGCCGCCGGAGAGCTGGTGCGGCTTGCGCCGCGCGAACTTCTCCATCTGCACCAGCGCCAGCATCTCCTCAACGCGGCGGGCGATGTCGGCCTTGGCCATGCCGTCCTGCTTGAGCCCGAAGGCGATGTTCTGCTCGACGCTCATGTGCGGGAACAGCGCGTAGGACTGGAACATCATGTTGATCGGCCGCTCGTACGGCGGCAGGTCGGTGATGTCCTGGCCGTCCAGCACCACCCGGCCCCGGGTCGGCTTCTCGAAGCCGGCCAGCACCCGCAGCAGGGTGGACTTGCCGCAGCCGGAGGCCCCCAGCAGGGCGAAGATCTCGCCCTGCCGGATGGTCAGGCTGACGTCGTCGACGGCGACGAAGCCGTCGAACTCCTTGCGCACCGTCTCGATCCGGAGGTAGTCGTCGGCGCCGAGCTTTTCAAGCCTCGGCGCCCCGGGGGTACCGCCGTTGGGTACTGCTGCCATGCGTGGTCTTCCGAAGTGCGGGGCCGCTTACTGGCCGGTCTTGAGCGTGGTCCAGTGACGGGTGAACAGGCGGTCCACCTCCGGTGGCAGCACCGCCAGCGTGAACAGGCCGGCCTTGGCCTCTTCGGTCGGGTAGATGCCCGGGTCGTTGAGGATGGCCTCGTCCACCATCGGCAGGGCGGCCTGGTTGGCGCTGGCATAGGCGACGTAGTTCTGCACGCCGGCCATCACCTCGGGCCGCATCAGGTAGTCGAGGAAGAGGTAGGCGTTGTCGACGTTGCGGGCGCCCTTGGGGATGGCCAGCATGTCGAACCACATCGGCGCGCCTTCCTTCGGGATCACGTAGCTGATCTCGACGCCTTTGCCGGCCTCTTCGGCGCGGGCCTGGGCCTGGATGATGTCGCCCGACCAGCCGATGGTGACGCAGATGTCGCCGTTGGCCAGGTCGTTGATGTACTGCGAGGAGTGGAAGTAGGTGATGCTGGGCCGCAGCTGGGCCAGGCGGTCCACCGCCTTCTGGATCACGGCTTCGTCGAAGCTGTTGGGCTCCTCGCCCAGGTAACGCAGCACCGGCGGGATGATCTCTGACGGCGTGTCGAGGAAGGCGACGCCGCAGCCCTTGAGCTTGGCAAGGTTCTCCGGCTCGAACACCAGGGCCCAGCTGTCGACCGGTGCATCCTCGCCCAGCGCCTCGCGCACCTTGGCGACGTTGTAGCCAATGCCGGTGGTGCCCCACAGGTAGGGGATGGCGTGACCGTTGCCCGGGTCGTTCTGCGCCAGCAGGGCCATGAACTCCGGGTCGAGGTTGGCGTAGTTCGCGAAGCGCGACTTGTCGAGCTCCTGGAACACGCCGGCCTGGATCTGGCGAGAAAGGAAGGTGAGCGAGGGCACCACGATGTCATAGCCGGTGTTGCCCGACATCAGCTTGGCCTCGAGCACCTCGTTCGAGTCGAACACGTCGTAGGTGACCTTGATGCCGGTCTCCTTCTCGAAGTTGGCGATGGTGTCCTCGGCGATGTAGTCCGACCAGTTATAGACGTTCAGGACCTTGGAGGCCGCGGCAGGCGCCGGCTCGGCGCCGGACTGGGCATCGGTGCCCGCATCGCGGGCGCAGCCGGCGGCTAGGCCGGCGAGGACAAGTGCGGTGAGTGCGGTCAGTCGGTGCTTCATCTCTTTCCCCTTGCAGGTGAATGAAACGTTGGACGGCGGTCGAACCACGTACAGCATCATACACACGCGCCCCGGCCGCGCCGCGCCGCGCGGGGCGGGTTGATCAACCGGTGGCCATGCCCAGCTCGCGGGCGGTCATGTCCAGCGATTTCCAGGCCTTCTCGGCCAGTTCGTCCACCTGCGCCCGGCTGATCACCAACGGCGGCGAAAGCAGCATGGCGTCGTAGGTGGCGCGCAGGATCAGGCCATTCTTCAGGGCGATGTCGCGGCACAGCTGCCCCACCCGGCCGCGGTCCTCGAAGAAAGCCCGCGAAGGCTTGGACGGCACCAGCTCGAGCGCGCCGACCATGCCGGCGATGCGGGCCTCGCCGACCAGGGGGTGCTCGCCCAGCTGCTTCCACTTCTGCGCCAGGTAGGGGCCGGTGTCGGTTCGGCAGGTCTCGACGATCTTCTCGTCCTGCAGGATGCGGATGTTCTCCAGCGCCACCGCGGCGCAGACCGGGTGGCCGGAATAGGTGTAGCCGTGGGCCAGCTCGCCGCCCTTCTCGTGCAGCACCTTGGCGATGCGGTCGTTGAACATGGCCGCACCCAGGGGGATGTAGCCGCTGGTGATGCCCTTGGCCAGGGTCATGATGTCGGGCTGGAAGCCGAAGTAGTCGGCCGCGAACCACTCCCCGGTGCGCCCGAAGCCGCAGATCACCTCGTCGGCGATCAGCAGCACGTCGTGCTTGCGGCAGATGCGCTCGACTTCCTTCCAGTAGTTCTTCGGCGGGATATAGACGCCGATGGCGCCCATGATCGGCTCGCCGATGAAGGCGGCGACGCGGTCGGCGCCGAGCTCGAGGATCTTGTCCTCCAGCCGCTGCGCGCAGTGGCGGCCGTAGCTCTCCTCGTCCATGTCGCCGCCGTCGGCGAACCAGAACGGCGGATCGATGTGGTGGATGTCCGGGATCGGCAGGCCGCCCTGCTTGTGCATGCCCTTCATGCCGCCCAGGCTGGCGCCGGCCACCGTGGAGCCGTGGTAGCCGTTGTGGCGGCCGATGACGATGTTCTTCCGAGGCTGGTCCTGCACCGCCCAGAAGTGCCGCACCAGGCGCAGGATGGTGTCGTTGGCCTCGGAGCCGGAGTTCGAGAAGAAGGCGTGGTTGAGGTCGCCCGGGCACAGTTCGGCCAGCTTGGCGGCCAGGTGTACGGTGGGCTCGGTGGTGCAGCCGAAGAAGCTGTTGTAGTAGGCCAGCTGCGTCATCTGCTTCGACGCCGCCTCGCCCAGCTCGCGGCGGCCGTAGCCGATGTTCACGCACCACAGGCCGGCGAAGGCGTCGAGCAGCTTGTTGCCCTCGGAATCCCAGACGTAGCAGCCCTCGCCCTTGGTCAGGATGCGGGTGCCCTTCTTCGCCAGCGCGGCGTTGTCGTTGAACGGATGCAGGTGGTGCGCGGCGTCGAGCTGCTGCAGGCTGCGGGTGTCGATCGATTCCATGCTCACTCCTTTAGACGTTCAGCAGCAGGAACTCCCGTTCCCACGAACTGATGACGCGCAGATAGGTCTGGTGTTCCTTTTCCTTCACCGAGGTGTAGGCCTTGACGAAGCGTTCGCCCAGCAGCCCGCGCAGCGGCTTGCACTTGCGCAGCAGCACGATGGCCTCCTCCAGCGAGCGCGGCAGGTCGTAGCCCTTGGCGTGGGCGCTGCCGGCCAGCGGCGCGGTCGGCTCCAGCTTCTCGACGATGCCCAGGTAACCGCAGGCCAGGGTCGCGGCCAGCGCAAGGTAGGGGTTGACGTCGGAGCCGGCGAACCGGCTTTCCACGCGGGTGTTCTCGGGCGTGTCCAGCGGCACGCGCAGGCCGCAGGTGCGGTTGTCGTAGCCCCACTGCACGTTCTTGGGCGAGACCTCGCCGAAGGCCAAGCGGCGGTAGGAATTCACGTTCGGGCCGAAGATGGCCATCGCCGCCGGCACGTACTTCTGCAGGCCGCCGAGGTAGTGCATGAAAAGCTGGCTGTGCACGCCCTTGCGCGGGCCGGCGAACACGTTCTTGCCGCTGCGCGCGTCTACCAGGCTCTGGTGGATATGCATCGAGCTGCCCGGCTCGTTCTCCATCGGCTTGGCCAGGAAGGTGGCGTAGATGCCGTGGCGCATGGCCGCCTCGCGCATGGTGCGCTTGAACAGGAAGACCTGGTCGGCGCGCGACATCGGGTCGGCGTGCTCGAAGTTGACTTCCAGCTGGGCCGCGCCGGACTCGTGGATCAGCGTGTCCACGTCCAGCTCCATCGCCTCGCAGTAGTCGTACATCAGGTCCAGGATGGGGTCGAACTCGTTCACCGCGTCGATCGAGTACGACTGGCGCGCCGTCTCGGGTCGCCCGTTGCGGCCGGCCGGCGGCTGCAGCGGGAAGTCCGGGTCGGTGTTGCGCTGGACCAGGAAGAACTCCAGCTCGGGCGCGATCACCGGCTGCAGGCCCAGGTCGTCGTAGAGGTCGAGCACGCGCCGCAGCACGTTGCGCGGCGCCAGCTCGTGGCGCTTGCCTTCCTTGGTGTAGCAGTCGTGGATGACCTGCGCGGTCGGGTCGGTGGCCCAGGGCACCATGCGCACGGTGTCGGCGTCGGGCCGCAGCTGCATGTCCGAATCCGAGGGCGAGACCAGGTCGTCGTAGTTGTCGGGGTATTCGCCGGTGACCGTGGTGGCGAAGATGCCCTCGGGCAGGCGCGTGCCGTAATCGTGGGAGAACTTGGCGGCCGGGATGATCTTGCCGCGGGCGTTGCCGGTGATGTCCGGCACCAGGCACTCGACCTCGGTGATGCGGCGCTCCTTGAGCCAGCGCTTGAGCGTGCTCTCCTGCTGCTCCTCGGGGGTTTGCTTGGGCTCTTTCTTCTTCGACATTGGCTAGCTTCTTTGCTTGGCGCGTTCGCGGCAGGCGGCCGCGAAGGCTTGGAAGATGCCCAGGTAGAAGGGATTCTCGCCGACCCTCCACTCCGGGTGCCACTGCACCGCGAGCAGGAAGGGCCCAGGGTCATCGAGGCGAACCGCCTCGACCAGTCCGTCGCGCGCGGTGGCCTCGACCACCAGGCCGCGGCCCAGCGTGCGCAGGCCCTGGCCATGCAGCGAATTCACCTGCGCCACGGGTCCGCCGGCGATGCGCTCGAGCAGGCCGCCCGGCGCCAGGTCGATCGGGTGCGAGGGCGCGTACTGCAAGCCCAGCGGGTCGTCCGGGTTCTCGCGGTGGTCGTCGAAGCCCGGCTGCTCGTGCACCTTCTGGTGCAGCGTGCCGCCCAGCGCCACGTTCACTTCCTGGCAGCCACGGCACAGGGCCAGCACGGGCACGCCCATTTCGATCGCCAGCGGCACGATGCCCAGGGTGGTGGCGTCGCGGGCCGGGTCGTGCGGGTTGCCGGCCCAGCTGGGCTCATCCGAGTAATGATGCGGTTCGATGTTGCTGTAGGCACCGGTCAGCAGCAGGCCGTCCAGGCTCGAGAGCAGCGCCCGCAGGTCCAGCGGCGGCGACAGCGAGGGAATCATGAGCGGCAGGCAGCCGGCACCGTCGACGACGGCGCGGAGGTACTTCTCGCCCACCGCCTGGAAGGGGTGGGGCCCGATCTGTTTGCGGTCCGAAGGCAGGCCGACCAGCGGGGGCTGACGCATGGGACGCCTCGCGAGGGGATGCCTGACCTTACTCCGGGCGTTTGATTTCATCAACGGGGGATGATTATTTTTTACAGCCGGGGACGGAATGCTAGACTCCGCCGACCCCAGCGGATGCCCGCCCCATGACCACCTCCTACCTTCCGTCTGCCGACGCCGACGTCCTGGCGCAGATCCCGGACTGCGAGCAGATCGACCTGCTGCTGCCGGACATGAACGGCCTGCTGCGCGGCAAGCGGATTACCCGCGACGCGCTGGACAAGGTCTACCGGGACGGCGTCTGCCTGCCGATGTCGCTGATCGCCACCGACATCACCGGCAACACGGTCGAGGAAACCGGCCTGGGCTACGACATCGGCGACGAGGACCGCATCTGCCGCCCGGTGCCGGGCAGCCTGCGCCCGATCCCGTGGCAACACCGGCCGATGGCGCAGCTGCTGCTGCAGATGGAGGACGGCCGCGGCGGCCTGTTCGAGGCCAACCCGCGCGAAGTGCTCAAGCGCATCGTTGCCCGCTACACCGAGCGCGGCCTGACGCCCGTGGTGGCGGTCGAGCTGGAGTTCTACCTGCTCGACGCCGAGCTCACCCACGACGGCCGCCCGCAGACCTCGGTGAACCCGGCCACCGGCGAGCGCAACCGCAGCACGCAGGTCTATTACATGCAGGACCTGAACGACTACCAGGCCTTCACCGACGCCGTCGCCGACGCCTGCGCGGCGCAGGGCATCCCGGCCGACACGGCCGTGGCCGAGTACGCGCCCGGACAGTTTGAAATCAACCTCAAGCACCGCGCCGACGCCGTGGCCGCCTGCGACGACGCGCTGCTGCTGCGCCGCGCGATCAAGGCCACCGCCGAGGAACAGGGCATGATCGCCAGCTTCATGGCCAAGCCCTTCGTGGACCAGGCCGGCAGCGGCACCCACATCCACGTCAGCGTGCTCGATGCCGCAGGCAACAACCTGCTCGCCTGCGACCCGGCCACGCCCTCGGCCACGCTGCGCCACGCCGTGGCCGGCCTGCAGCGGGCCAGCGCCGACTGCATGCTGCTGTTCGCGCCGCATGCCAACAGCTACCGCCGCTTCGTGCTCAACGCCTTCGTGCCGCTGAACGATGCCTGGGGCTTCAACAACCGCACGGTGGCGATGCGCGTCCCGCACAGCGACCCGGCCAACACCCGCATCGAGCACCGCATCGCCGGCGCCGACGCCAATCCCTACCTGGTCACGGCCGCGGTGCTGGCCGGCATCCTGCAGGGCCTGGACGACCAGGGCGACCCGGGCGCGCCGGTGACCGGCAACGCCTACGAGCAGACCGAACACCGCGAGCTGTTCTGGCACGACACGATCCGCGACTTCCAGGCCAGCGAATTCGTGGCCCGGCACTTCGGCGAATCGTTCCGGCACATCTACGGCCAGCAGAAGCTCAAGGAGCTGCGCAGTTTCAGCCGCGAAGTGACCACGCTCGAATACGACTGGTACCTGCGGACGGTCTGACGATGAGTGTGCGCTCGCCCGCCGCGCACGTGGATTCCTGGTATTCACGCAGCGCCCATGCGGCGCCGGCGCATCCGCGCCTGCAGGGCCGCGAGACCGCCGACGTGGTGGTGCTGGGCGCGGGGCTCACGGGACTGTCCGCGGCGCTGGAGCTGGCGCAGGCCGGGCTGCGCGTGATCGTTGTCGAGGCGAAGCGCGTGGGCTGGGGAGCCTCCGGGCGCAACGGCGGCCAGGTGATCTTCGGCTTCGGCTGCGAGCAGCCGAAGATCGCGGCCATGGTGGGGCCCGAACTGTCGCGCCGGATGTTCGACTGGTCGCTCGAGGGCGTGCGCCTGGTGCGGGAACGGATCGCCACGCACGGTATCGACGCCGGCTGGCGCGACGGCCATGCACACGTGGCGATCAAGCCGCGGCACATCGACGAACTCAAGGCCTGGCAAAGCGACCTGGTCGAGAACTACGGCTACGCCCTGCCCTGGTGGGACCGTGACCAGCTGCGCGCGCAGCTCGACAGCCCGCGCTACCTGGGCGCGCTCTACGACCCGGCGTCGGGCCACCTGCATCCGCTGAACTACACGCTGGGGCTGGCGCGTGCCGCGGTCGCCGCCGGCGTCCGCATCTTCGAGCACTCCCCCGTGGTTTCGCTCGCGCGCGGTGCGCGCCCCGTGCTGCGCACCGTGGAGGGCGAGGCCGAGGGGGCGTTTTGCGTCCTGGCCGGCAACGCGCTGGTGCACGGCATCGCGCCCGAGCTCGATGACAAGATCATGCCGGTGGGCACCTACGTGGGCGCCACCGCGCCACTGGGCGAGGAGCGCGCGCGCGCGCTGATCCGCAACGGCATGGCCGTGGCCGACATCAACTGGGCGCTCGATTATTTCCGCCTGAGCGAGGACCACCGCCTGCTGTTCGGCGGGCGCGCCAGCTACTCCACCCTGCCCCCGCCCAACCTCGCGGGCACCATGCAGCGGCGGATGGCGCGCGTGTTCCCCCAGCTCGAAGGCGTGGCGTTCGAGCAGGTGTGGGGCGGGCTGATCGACATCAGCCTCAACCGCGCGCCGCACTGGGGCCGGCTGGGCGACAACGTCTACTTCGCCCAGGGTTTCAGCGGCCATGGGGTCGCCGCCACCGGACTCGCGGGCCGCATCGTGGCGGAAGCCATCCGCGGACAGTCGTCGCGGCTCGATGCCTTCGCGAAAATCGGCCACCGGAATTTCCCTGGCGGCCGCGCCCTGCGCACGCCGCTGCTGGTGGCCGCGATGGCGTGGTTCAAGCTGCGCGATGCCCTCTGGTGAGGTCGCGGGGTGCGGGGCCAGGGGGCGTCGGGTAGAATCGCCGGGGGCCACTCGCCCTGCACCGGGACACCCCGCCCCGTGACGACGCCACCGTAGGCCCAGGCAACGCCTTCCCTGCTCCGACGGGGCGTCCCGTCGCATGGCCTCACGCTTTATGCCCCGGCATTCGCTGCCCGGGCGATGGAACCTTCGCATTGAATACGTTCTCCCGCCTGGGCCAGGAATGGTTCGGCAATGTCCGTGGCGACGTGCTCGCCGGCCTCGTGGTCGCACTGGCCCTGATCCCGGAAGCCATCGCGTTCTCCATCATCGCCGGCGTCGACCCCAAGGTCGGCCTGTATGCCTCGTTCTGCATCGCGGTGGTGATCGCCTTCTTCGGCGGCCGCCCCGGGATGATTTCCGCCGCCACCGGCGCCATGGCGCTGGTGATGGTGGACCTGGTGAAGGACCACGGCCTGCAGTACCTGCTGGCGGCCACGCTGCTGACCGGCGTGTTCCAGATCATCGCGGGTGCGCTGAAGCTGGGCAGCCTGATGCGCTTCGTCTCGCGCTCGGTGATCACCGGCTTCGTCAACGCGCTGGCGATCCTGATCTTCATGGCCCAGCTGCCCGAACTGATCGGCGTGCCGTGGACGGTGTACGTGATGTGCGCTGCTGGCTTGGCCATCATCTACGGCTTCCCCTACCTCACCCGGGCGATTCCCTCGCCGCTGGTGGCCATCGTGCTGCTGACCGTGGTCGCGATCTGGCTGGAGCTCGACATCCGCACCGTGGGCGACATGGGCGAGCTGCCCGACAGCCTGCCGGTGTTCCTGTTCCCGGACATCCCGCTGACGCTGGAAACGCTCCGGATCATCCTGCCGGTGGCGGCCACGCTGGCCGTGGTCGGCCTGCTGGAATCGCTGCTGACCGCGCAGATCGTCGACGACCTCACCGACACGCCCAGCAACAAGAACCGCGAGTGCGCCGGCCAGGGCGTCGCCAACATCGCCTCGGGCCTGCTGGGCGGCATGGCCGGCTGCGCGATGATCGGGCAGTCGGTGATCAACGTGAAGTCGGGCGGACGCGGCCGGCTCTCGGCCTTCGTCGCCGGCACGGTCCTGCTGCTGATGGTGGTGTTCGGCAGCGAGTGGGTCCGCCAGATCCCGATGGCGGCGCTGGTGGCGGTGATGATCATGGTCTCGGTCGGCACCTTCAGCTGGAGCTCGGTGCGGGACCTGGCCACGCATCCGCGCACGTCCAGCGTGGTGATGGTCGCCACCGTGGTGGTCACCGTGTTCACCCACGACCTGGCCAAGGGCGTGCTGACCGGCGTGCTGCTCTCGGCCCTGTTCTTCGCGCGCAAGGTCGGCCGCGTGCTGCACATCGGTTCCGAATCGAAGGACGAAGGCAAGGCGCGCACCTACACCGTGACCGGGCAGGTCTTCTTCGCCTCGGCTGACGCCTTCGCCGCGGGTTTCGACTTCAAGGAGGTGCTCGAGCGCGTCACCATCGACGTCTCGCACGCCCATTTCTGGGACCTGAGCGCCGTCGGCGCCCTCGACAAGGTGGTGCTGAAGTTCCGCCGCGAGGGTGCCGCGGTGGATATCATCGGCCTGAACCAGGCCAGCGCCACGCTCGTCGACCGCCTGGGCGTGCACGACAAGCCCGACGCCGAACGACTGATGGGCGGCCACTGAGGATGACCGCATGAGCCAACCCCTGATCCACGCCGAAGGCCGCGTGCTGGCCGCCATCGATGCCTCCCTGTACGGCCCCAGCGTGGCCGAACTGGCCGCCTGGGCCGCGCTCAGGCTGTCCGCGCCGCTGGAGCTGCTGCACACCCTGGAACGCGGCCTGAAGCCGGCCGCCGCCGACCTGAGCGGCAACCTTTCGCTGGGTGGCCAGGAAGACCTGCTGGCACGGCTGGCCGACCTCGACGAGCAGCGCAGCAAGCTGGCCCAGGAGCACGGCCGCATGCTGCTCGACCAGGTGCGCAGCCACCTCGCGAAGTCCTGCGGCGTCGAGGCGAAGGCCCTGCAGCGACACGGCGGCCTGGCGGACACCTTGCTGGAACTGGAACCCGGCGTACGCCTGTTCGTGGTCGGCAAGCGCGGCGAGCACGCGAACTTCGAGACCGGCCGCCTTGGCGGCCAGCTCGAGCACGTGCTGCGTGCGGTGCACCGCCCGGTGCTGGTGGCCGCACGTGCCTTCAAGGCGCCGCAGCGGTTCCTGGTTGCCTTCGACGGCGGCGCCACCACCCGCCGCTGCGTCGGGATGGTCTGCGCCAGCCCGCTGCTCCAGGGCCTCGCCTGCGAACTCCTGATGGTGGGCGACGAGGGCGATGCAACCCAGCGCGAGCACCTGGCGTGGGCGAAGGCGCAGCTCGAGGCCGCGGGCTTCGCGCCCCGGGCCAGCCACTTGCCCGGCCACCCGGAGGCGGTGATCGCCCGCGCCGTCGGCGACCTCGGCATCGACCTGCTGGTGATGGGCGCCTACGGCCACTCGCACATCCGCACGATGATCCTGGGCAGCACCACCACCCAGGTGCTGCGCAGCTGCCCGATCCCGGTGCTGCTGCTGCGCTGAGGCGCGGCGTCAGGGATCGAGGTTGAACCAGGTGGCCTTGACCTCGGTGTACTTCTCGAAGGCGTGCAGCGACTTGTCGCGGCCATTGCCGCTCTGCTTGTAGCCGCCGAAGGGCGCGGTCATGTCGCCGCCATCCCAGTAGTTCACCCAGACGCTGCCGGCGCGCAGCCTGCGGGCGACGCGGTGGGCGCGGTTGAGGTCGCTGGTGAACACGCCGGCGGCCAGGCCGTACTCGCTGTCGTTGGCCATGCGCAGGGCGTCTTCCTCGTTGTCGAAGGCGATGACGCTGAGCACCGGCCCGAAGATCTCCTCGCGGGCGATGGTGTGGCCGTGCTGCACGCCGTCGAAGATGGTCGGGGCGATGTAGCAACCGCCCTCGACCGTCTGCAGCCGCTCGCCGCCGATCACCACGCGCGCGCCTTCGGCCCGGCCCTTCTCGATGTAGCCGAGCACGCGCCCGGTCTGGGCCTCGTCCACCATCGCGCCCATCGCGGCGCCCGGCTCCAGCGGGTGCTGGGGCTGCATCTTGCGTCCGAACTCGGCCACCTTCGCCACGAACTCGTCCTTGATGCGGCGCTCGACGAACAGGCGCGAGGCCGCGGTGCAGACCTCGCCCTGGTTGTAGAAGATGCCGCTGGCCGCGGCCTTGGCGGCGCGCTCGAGGTTGGGTGCGTCGGCGAACACCAGGTTCGGGCTCTTGCCGCCGCACTCCATGTAGGCGCGCTTCATGTTCGAGCTGCCGGCGCAGACCATCAGGTGCTTGCCGACCGCCGTCGAACCGGTGAACACCAGGCCGTCCACGTCCATGTGCATCGCCAGCGGCTCGCCGGCGCCGCGGCCGGTACCCGGCACCACGTTGAACACGCCCTCCGGGATGCCCGCCTCGATCGCCAGCTCGGCGATGCGCAGCGCGCTCAGCGGGGACTTCTCGGAGGGCTTGAGCACCACCGAGTTGCCGGTGGCCAGCGCGGGGGCGATCTTCCAGCACGCCATCAGCAGCGGGAAGTTCCAGGGCACGATGGCGCCGATGACGCCCAGCGGCTCGCGCGTGACCAGGCCGAGCTCGTCATGCCCGGTGGGCGCGACTTCGCCGTAGACCTTGTCGATGGCTTCGCCGGTCCAGGCCATGCAGCGCACCGAGGCGGCCACGTCCACGTGCAGCGCGTCGCCGACCGGCTTGCCCATGTCGAGCGCGTCGAGCAGCGCGAGCTCGTCGGCGTGCTGCTGGAGCAGCTGCGCGAAGTGCAGGATCACCTTCTTGCGCTGCACCGGCCGGGCGTTCGACCACTTGCCGGCGTCGAAGCTGCGGCGGGCCGCCACCACCGCGCGGTCGATGTCTACCGAACCGCACTCGGCCACGCGGGCCAGCAGGCGGCCGTCGATCGGGCTCAGGCAATCGAAGGTCTTGCCGCTGGCGGCGTCGACATACTGGCCGTCGATGAAGGCCTGGTGGCGGAGGCTGAGGCCGGCGGCGAGGTGTTCCCAGTCTTGGCGGGTCTTGGGCTTGGTCATGGTGGTCGTCCGGTCGCTGGGGCGGGGTGGGGAATCCCCTCTCCCCAACCCCTCTCCCCAAGGGGAGAGGGGCTTTCGTTAGAAGGTGGGCGGGGTGTTGGCGCTGACGAGGATGGCGGTGTCGGGGCCGACGTTGCGGAAGCGGTGGGGCTGGCGGCTTTCGAAGTAGTAGGCCTCGCCGGGGCCTAGCACGCGGACCTGGTCGCCGACGGTGACCTCGACCCGGCCCTGCACGATCACTCCGCCCTCCTCGCCGTCGTGGCTGAGCATGGTCTCGCCGGTGTCGCTGCCGGGCGGCATCACCTCGCGCAGGATGCACATCTGGCGGTTGGCGCGGTGCTGGCCGACCAGGAAATAGTGGATCTCGTTGTTGCCAAGGTCGGGCTGTTCGTCGGCCGGGTAGAAGGGGCTGTCGCCGGTATCGCCCAGCTCCAGGGTGAAGAAGTCGGCCAGCGAGATCGGGATGCCGTCCAGCACCTTCTTGAGCGAACTGATGGACGGGCTGACCTTGTTCTGCTCGATCAGCGAGATGGTGGAGTTGGTGACGCCCACGCGCTTGGCCAGCTCCCGCTGGCTGAGGTTCTTGCTCTTGCGTACGGCCTGCAGCCGGATCCCGATATCCAATGCGCCCACCTCCGGATGTTGCGGAATATTTAACACCCGACCCCGTCGGGGTCAAATAAATCGCGGGATTTGACCACGTTGTAAATTTTATTCAACGCGGTAAGCTGGCCGGCATCCGCCTCCGGAAGCCTGCCATGACCCCTGCCGACGACCTTGCCCACCAGGCCACCGCCGCGCCCGAGCACACCGACGCGTTCTGGATGCCGTTCACGGCTAACCGTCAGTTCAAGAAAACGCCGCGCCTGCTGGCCAGCGCCGAAGGCATGTACTACCGCAGCACCGACGGCCGCGAGATCCTCGACGGCACCGGCGGCCTGTGGTGCTGCAACGCCGGCCACGCCCGCCCGCGCATCGTCAAGGCGATCCAGGAGCAGGCGGCCACGCTCGACTTCGCGCCCACCTTCCAGATGGGCCATCCCCTGCCCTTCGTGCTGGCCGAGCGCCTGAAGGCGATCGCGCCGGACGGGCTGGACCATGTCTTCTTCACCAATTCCGGCTCGGAGTCCGTGGACACCGCGCTCAAGATCGCCCTGGCCTACCACCGTGCCCGCGGCGAGGGCCAGCGCACGCGCCTGATCGGCCGCGAGAAGGGCTACCACGGCGTCGGCTTCGGCGGCATCTCGGTTGGCGGCATGGTCAACAACCGCAAGTTCTTCGGCGCGATGCTCCCCGGCGTGGACCACCTGCGGCATACGCTCGACATCGCCCGCAACGGCTTCAACCGCGGGCTGCCCAAACACGGCATCGAACTGGCCGAGGACCTGGAGCGGCTGGTGCAGCTGCACGACGCCAGCACGATCGCCGCCGTGATCGTCGAGCCCATCTCCGGCAGCGCCGGCGTGGTGCTGCCTCCCGAGGGTTACCTCAAGCGCCTGCGCGAGATCTGCGACAAGCACGGCATCCTGCTGATCTTCGACGAGGTCATCACCGGCTTCGGCCGCGTCGGCAAGGCCTTCGCGGCCCAGCGCTTCGGCGTCACGCCCGACCTGATCACCACCGCCAAGGGCCTCACCAACGGCGCGGTGCCGATGGGCGCGGTGTTCGCCAGCGGCAAGATCCACGACGCCTTCATGCACGGGCCGGAAGGCGCGATCGAGCTCTTCCACGGCTACACCTACTCCGGCCACCCGCTGGCCTGCGCCGCGGCCCTGGCGACGCTGGACACCTACCAGGAGGAAGGCCTGTTCGAGAAGGCGATCGAGCTGGGCGGCTACTGGGAAGACGCCATCCACGCCCTGAAGGGCCTGCCGAACGTGATCGACATCCGCAACTACGGCCTGATCGGCGCGGTGGAGCTGGCGGCCCGCGAGGGCGCCCCGGGTTCACGCGGCTACGACGCCTTCAACCGGGCCTTCCACGACCAGAACCTGATGGTGCGCTGCACCGGCGACGTGCTGGCCCTGTCGCCGCCCCTGATCCTGCAAAAAGAGCACATCGACCGGATTTTCGACCGCTTGGCCGCTACCATACGCGCCACCGCCTGACCGGGCGGAAGAACCCAAGAACAGACCGCCCCGGGAGGGCAGCTCCATGCTTATCGGCGTCCCCAAGGAAATCAAGAACCACGAGTACCGCATCGGCCTGACCCCGGCCGGCGCGCGCGAACTGACCAGCCACGGCCACCAGGTCATCGTGCAGCGCGACGGCGGCAAGGCCATCGGCCTCACCAACGAGATGTACGAGAAGGCCGGCGCGCAGATCGTCGACAGCGCCGAGGAGATCTTCAAGCGCGCCGACATGATCATCAAGGTCAAGGAGCCGCAGCCGGTGGAATGCGCCATGCTGCGCCCGGGCCAGCTGCTCTACACCTACCTGCACCTGGCGCCGGATCCGGAGCAGACCAAGGCCCTGGTGAAGTCGGGCGCCACCTGCATCGCCTACGAAACCGTCACCGACCGCAAGGGCGGCCTGCCGCTGCTGGCGCCGATGTCGGAAGTGGCCGGCCGCATGTCCATCCAGGCCGGCGCGCACGCGCTCGAGAAGGCCCAGGGTGGCTCCGGCGTGCTGCTGGGCGGCGTGCCGGGCGTGAAGCCGGCCGAAGTGCTGGTGATCGGCGGCGGCGTGGTCGGCATCAACGCCGCGCGCATGGCCATGGGCCTGAACGCCCGCGTCACCATCCTCGACCGTTCGCTCGACCGCCTGAAGTACCTCGACGAGCTCTACGGCGACAAGATCACCACGCTCTACTCCACCATCGACGCGATCGAGGAACTGCTGCCGCAGTCCGACCTGGTGATCGGCGCCGTGCTGATCCCGGGCGCCGCCGCGCCCAAGCTCGTCTCGCGCAAGCAGCTGGGCCTGATGAAGCCGGGCTCGGTGCTGGTGGACGTGGCGATCGACCAGGGCGGCTGCTTCGAGACCTCGAAGGCCACCACCCACCAGAACCCGACCTACGAAGTGGACGGCATCATCCACTACTGCGTCGCCAACATGCCGGGCGGCGTCGCCCGCACCTCCACCTTCGCCCTGACCAACGCCACCCTGCCCTACGCGGTGAAGCTGGCCAACAAGGGCGCGGCGGCGATGCTCGACGACGAGCACCTGCTCAACGGCCTGAACGTGCATGCCGGCAAGGTGACCTACGAAGCCGTGGCCAGGGACCTGGGCTACGACTACGTGCCGGCGGCGGCGGCATTGAAGGGCTGAGGAGCGCCCCCTCTCCCCAACCCCTCTCCCCAAGGGGAGAGGGCCAAGGACTCCCTCTCCCCTTGGGGAGAGGGCCGGGGAGAGGGGAAACAACCTCGCCAATCCCCTACCCGAGACCCGCCATGCCCCACACCGCACGCCCTATCCCGCACTTCATCAAGGGCCAGGCCTTCAGCGGCACCAGCGGCAGGCATGGCGACGTCTTCGACCCCGCCACCGGCGAAGTGCAGGCCCGGGTCGCGCTGGCCTCGCCCGCCGACGTCGATGCCGCGGTCTCCGCCGCCCAGGCCGCCTTCCCCGCCTGGGCCGCCACGACCCCGCTCAACCGCGCGCGGGTGCTGTTCAAGTTCAAGGAACTGCTGGAGGCCCACGCCGACGAGATCGCCGCGTGCATCACCTCCGAGCACGGCAAGGTGCTGGCCGACGCCCGCGGCGAGCTGACGCGTGGCCTGGAAGTGGTCGAGTTCGCCTGCGGCGCGCCGCACCTGCTCAAGGGCGAGCACTCCATGAACGTCGGCCGCGACGTGGATTCGTACACCGAGTACGCGCCGCTGGGCGTGGTCGCCGGCATCACGCCGTTCAACTTCCCGTGCATGGTGCCGATGTGGATGTTCCCGGTGGCGCTGGCCTGCGGCAACACCTTCGTGCTCAAGCCGTCCGAGCGCGACCCGGGCACGCCGATGATCCTGGCGCGGCTGCTGAAGGAGTCCGGGCTGCCCGACGGCGTCTTCAACGTGGTGCACGGCGACAAGGCCGCGGTGGACGCGCTGCTGGACGACCCGCGCGTGCAGGCGGTGAGCTTCGTCGGCTCGACGCCCATCGCCGAATGCATCTATGCCCGCGGCTGCGCCAATGGAAAGCGCGTGCAGGCGCTGGGCGGCGCCAAGAACCACATGGTCGTGCTGCCCGACGCCGACCTCGACGGCGCGGCGAATGCGCTGCTGGGCGCCGGCTACGGCTCGGCCGGCGAGCGCTGCATGGCGATCTCGGTGGCGGTCTGCGTCGGCGACGCCACCGCCGATGCGCTGGTCGCGCGACTCAAGCCGATGGTGGAGGCGCTGCGCATCGGCCCGGGCTGCCAGGGCGATCCCGACATGGGGCCGCTGGTCACCGGCGCGCATCGCGACAAGGTGCGCGGCTATGTGGACGCAGGCGTGGCGGAAGGCGCGACGCTGGTGGTGGATGGCCGCGGCCTGCGCGTGGCCGGCGCCGAGGCCGGATTCTTCCTCGGCGGCTGCCTGTTCGACCACGTCACCCCGGCAATGCGCATCTACCGCGAGGAGATCTTCGGGCCGGTGCTGTGCGTGGTGCGGGTGCCGGATTTCGAGGCGGCGCTGGCGCTGGTCAACGCGCATGAATACGGCAACGGTACCGCGGTGTTCACCCGCGACGGCGACGCCGCGCGGCAGTTTGCGCACCGCGTGCAGGCCGGCATGGTCGGCATCAACGTGCCGATCCCGGTGCCGATGGCTTTCCACAGCTTCGGCGGCTGGAAACGCTCGCTGTTCGGGCCGCTGCACGTGCACGGACCCGACGGCATCCGCTTCTACACCCGGCTCAAGACCGTGACCGCGCGCTGGCCCACCGGCGTGCGCGCGCAGGCCGAGTTCACGATGCCGACGATGAAGTAAGCGCTGGCGGAACTCCTACCCGCCGCCGCGCCGATGCGCTGACTACAGCGCGGACGCGCGCCCCTAGCCTGAGTCCAGCCCGCGCATCCCGCCCGGGCGCACACGGACCAGGAGACTGCCATGAAGATCGGACCCGGACTGCTGCTCGCCGGCCTCGTCGCCGCAGCCGCTGCGCTCACGCCCGCCCCGGCGCGCGCCGCGCAGACCCACGACTGCACCGACGGCTGCTACATCATCACCTGCAACCTCGAGGTCTGCGCCGTGTGGCGCTGCGACGACCTGGGCTGCCGGCTGCTCAACACCTTCTATCGCAACTTCGAGGACATCTCGCCCAACCGCGCCGGCAAGCGCGCCGCGCCGGTGGCCGCCGACATCGCCCACGCCCGCGTTTGCCCGGCGGACAAGCCCTGCGAGCTTTACGAACTGAGCGTCGAGGGCGCCGTGCACCTGGGCAGCTTCGACAATGTCGGCGACGTGCTGGAGGACCGCCGCGCGCTGCGGCGCTGAGTCAGCGCAGCTTGTCGGGGAAGGCCTGCACCAGCTTGGCCACCTTGGGCAGCGACACGAACCG
Source organism: Arenimonas sp. (assembly GCF_022842045.1). Taxonomy (GTDB): domain Bacteria; phylum Pseudomonadota; class Gammaproteobacteria; order Xanthomonadales; family Xanthomonadaceae; genus Arenimonas. Next base: position 31,712 of record NZ_JALHQI010000020.1, read on the forward strand.
GATGTAGGGCTGCCCGGGGTTCTTCGCGGCGTAGTCGTGGTGGTAGGCCTCGGCCACGAAGAAGGCCTCCAGCGGCTCGATGCGGGTGGCCAGGCGGGCGGCGAAGGCGCCCGAGGCGTCGAGCTGGGCCAGGTAGGCGCGCGCCACCTGCTCCTGCCCGGCGTCGAGCGGGAACAGCGCCGAGCGGTACTGCGGGCCGACGTCGTTGCCCTGCCGGTCCTTTTGGGTCGGGTCGTGTGCCACCGCGAAGAAGACCTTGAGCAGTTGGCCGTAGCTGAGCTGCATCGGGTCGTAGAGGATGCGGATGGCCTCGGCGTGCGCGGTCTCGCCGCTGCACACCGCCTTGTAGTTGGCGGTGTCGGCGTCGCCGCCGGCGTAGCCCGGCACCACGTCGGTGACGCCGGCCAGCTGGCGGTAAACCGCCTCGGTGCACCAGAAACAGCCGCCGGCCAGCACGGCTTCGCCGCGGTCGGCGGCGGTGGGCACGTCTACGGCGGGGTCGGGGACTTTCGCCGGCGGCACGCGCAGGCCAGAGCCGGGAAGATCGCAGGTCGGGTCGGCCATGTCATGACTCCGTAGGGGATGCCATCTTGCCCCCGCGCATGCGAACCGGGTGCGAAGGCGGCCGGCGCGGGCGAACGGTCAGTCCGGCTCCACCATCAGCGCGTCGGCGGCCTCGGCGCAGAACTCGCCCTCCCACTTCGCCATCAGCGCCAGGTACAGCAGCTTCTCGAACTCGGGGCGGAAACGGCGGATCACCGAATCCGGGTCGGGCATCAGCTTGGCGTCGGCGATCAGGCCGAAATGCACCGCGCCGTTGTAGCTCAGGATCGAGATGCCCAGGCCGATCGAGCCGGTCTGCGGCACCCAGAACATCAGGTCGGTGATCTTGCTGCCGCCGAAGTACAGCGGCATCTGCGGGCCCGGCACGTTGGTGGCCACGGCCGAGGCCTTGCGGCTGAACATCTCCAGCGCGAAGGCCTGCACCGCCGGCGGCGCCATGCCCACCGCCGCCAGCGCGCCGAACGTGGCCACGGCCTGGCGCGACTTGCGCAGCACGCGCATGCAGGCGGCGATGCGTTCGAGCCGGCGCATCGGGTTGGATTCCCCCACGGGCAGCTCCAGGAACACCAGGCCGAAGTGGTTGCCCAGCTGCTTGGCGTGCTCCAGCGGCCGCAGGTTCACCGGCACGGTGGCGCGGATGGTGATGCCCTCGAGCTGCTCGCCACGCTCGAGCATGTAGCTGCGCAGCGCGCCCGTGGCCGAGGCCAGCAGGATGTCGTTGACCGTGCAGCGCAGCGCGCGGCTCACCGACTTCACTTCCTCCAGCGGCAGCGGCTCGGCCCAGGCCACGCGCTTGCTGACGCCCAGCCGGCCCTTGAGCACGGTTTCCGGGTCGTCCGCCAGCGACAGCGCCAGGCCGACTTCCTTGGCGATGTCCACGCCCTCGGTGGCCAGCACCGCCGCCAGCGTCGGGTCGCGGTAGATGTCCATGCCCTTCTCGAGCATCTTGTTGCCCAGCTGCATGTAGCGGTCGATGGCGCCGACCCGCTGCGCCACCGGGGCATGCTCTTCCTTCTTCAGCCAGCGCTTGGCCAGCGCGGCCTTGCGCTTGGGGTTCTCGCCCATCTCGGTCAGCGACAGCAGCACCTGCACCAGGGCGATGCCGTCGGCATAGCAGTGGTGGATGCGCGAGATCAGGGCCGAGCCACCGCCAAATTTCTCGACCAGGTGGAACTGCCAGAGCGGCTTGGTCTTGTCGAGCGGCGTGGACGCCATCTGGCTGGTCAGGCGCTCGAGCTCGCGCTTGCCGCCCTTGCCCGGCAGCGCGGTCAGGCGCACGTGCCAGTCGAGGTCGAAATCGGCGTCGTCCTGCCAGAAGGCGCCGGTGGGCGTGTCCACCGCCTTCTGCCGGAAGCGCGGGTAGGCCAGGAACTTGGTCTCGATGACCTTGCGCAGGGTGCGGATGTCGAGCGGCGTCTCGAACATCATCACGCCGGTGATCATCATCAGGTTGGTGGGCCGCTCCATGCGCAGCCAGGCGGTGTCCACCCGCGACATCGGCGACTTGCGGATCCTGGTGCGCGCCTCGGCCATGTCCCCTCCCCGGTGAAGGGGCAGGATGCCGCCTGCGGCGCGCGGGCGTCAACGCTCAGCGGGCGGCTTGGCCTTGGGACCGGAGTAGGCCTCGAGCGCGGCCTCGCGGCTGGCCTTGAGATCCACGATGGGCCGGGCCGGGTAATCCGGGGCCAGCTGCCGCAGCAGGGCCGGCTGCTCCCACGGCGCCGCGAGCGCGGAATCGGGCAGTTTCGCCAGCTCCGGTACCCAGCGGCGGATGTACTTGCCGGCCGGGTCGAACTTCTCGGCCTGGGCGATCGGGCTGAAGATGCGGAAGTACGGCGCGGCGTCGGCGCCGGTGCCGGCGGTCCACTGCCAGCCCTGGGTGTTGTTGGGCAGGTCGGCATCGACCAGCGTGTCCCAGAACCAGCGCGCACCGTGCAGCCAGTGGTAGCGCAGGTTCTTGGTCAGGAAGCTGGCCACCACCATCCGCAGGCGGTTGTGCATCCAGCCGGTGTGCCAGAGCTCGCGCATGCCGGCGTCCACGATCGGCACGCCGGTGCGGCCGCGCTGCCAGGCGTGCAGGTGCGCGGCGTCCGGCTTCGCCCAGCGGAACTCCTTGAACTTCGGGTTGAGGTTCTCGTTGGCCGTGTGCGGGAAGTGGAACAGCAAGTGGTGGCTGAATTCGCGCCAGCCCAGCTCGCTCAGGAAATGGTCGACGTCGGGCTGCACCGCCGCCGGCCAGCGCCGCGCCAGCACCGTGGCGACGATGCGACGCGGCGAGATCTCGCCGAAGTGCAGGTGCGGCGACAGCTTCGAGGTGGCGATGCGGTCCGGGTAGTTGCGCTGCTCCTTGTAGCCGGTGGCGGCGCCGTCGAGGAAGGCATCGAGCAGCTCGGCTGCGCCGGCTTCGCCCGGCTGCCAGTGCTCCCAGAAGCCGACGTCCCAGCGCGGCTCGGGCGCGCGCGGCTCCAGCTTCAGGTCGGCGACGTCCAGGCCCGCCAGCCGCGGCGGCGGCTCGGGCAGGCGCGCGGGCGCGGCGGGCGGGGCCTGCGGGTCCAGGCGCTGGCGCGCGTTCTTCCAGAACGGCGTGAACACCCGGTAGGGGTCGCCGCCGCCGGTCTGCACCGTCCAGGGCTCGACCAGCAGCGCGGCGTTGTGGCTTTCCACGGTGAGGCCGCGGGACTTCAGGCCCTGCTTGATCCGGGTGTCGCGGGCGATCGAGGCCGGTTCATACAGGCGGTTCCAGTGCAGGGCCTCGGCCTGGGTTTCGGCGATGAGCTTCTCGAGTTCGGCCAGGCTGTCGCCGCGCCGGATCACCAGCCGCGAACCGCGCGCGCGCAGGTCGGCGTCCAGCGCCAGCAGCGAGCGATGCAGCCAGGCATGCGTGGCGGCGCCCGGCGCCCACGGCGCCTCTTCCTCCGGCGCGTGGATATAAATGCAGACGGGCGCCTGCCCCGCGCGCAGCGCGGCCTGCAAGGCCGGGTTGTCGTCCAGCCGCAGGTCGCGGCGGAACCAGATCAGGGCATGGGCCATGGCGCGGACTCAGGCGGTCTTGACGTAGGGTCGCACCGCCTGGAAGCCGCCGTCGAGGCCAATCACCTGGCCGCTGATCCAGCCCGCGGCATCCGACAGCAGGAATGCGCCGAGCGCGGCCGCGTCCTCCGCCTCGCCGTGGCGGCCGAGCGGGTACTGGCCGGCGATGGCCTTCGCGGCGGCCTCGTTCGACAGCATGCGTTCGGTGGCGGGCGTACGCATCAGGCCCGGCGCGATCGCATTCACCCGCAGGCCGGCGCCGGAGAAATCGGCGGCCAGCGAGCGCACCAGGGCTTCGACGCCGCCCTTGGCCATGGCGATGGCCGCGTGGTTGGCGACGCCGATGCCGGCCGCCACCGAGCTGAAGAACAGCAGCGCGCCCGGCGCCGGCGCCTTCTGCACCCGCGGCGCGTAGGCCTTGGCGACGAAGAAGGCGCTGTCGAGGTTGGCGGCCAGGCAGGCGCGGTACTGCGCCTCGGTGGTGCGGCCGATCGGCGCGATCAGGATGGCGCCGGCGCAATGCGCCACCGCGTCGGGGACCTGGCCGAAGGCCTCGGTGGCGCGGGCGACGGCGGCTTCGGCGCCGTCCTCGGTGGCGACGTCGGCGACGATGGCGAGCTCACCCTCGGACAACGCGAGTTCGTCGGCGCGACGGGAGGCCAGCGCCAGGCGCCAGCCGGCGTCCCGCAGCTGCGCGGCCAGGGCAGTGGCGACGCCGCCGGAGGCGCCGGTGATCAGGCAGGTTTTCATGGGTGTCCCGTCAGGAAGTCAGCCCACGCACCCTACCCGTCCACCCCGTGTTTCGACCGTGAATCCGGCGCCAGCGCCGCACGCAGGGCCTGCGCCTGGGCCCGGATCGCCGCCACCTCGGCCGCTGGCTTGCGCGCGAGGTTCTTCCACTGCAGCGCCGTGCGCGGATGGCGGGCGAACTTCGCCTCGTGCCGGGCCAGGAAATCCCAGTACAGCGTGGTGAACGGGCAGGCCTGTTCGCCCACCGCCACGCCGGGCTTGAAGCGGCAGCCGGCGCAGTGGTTCGACATCTTCTGGAGGTACGCGCCCGAGGCGGCGTAGGGCTTGCTGGTCATGCGGCCGTCGTCGGCGTACTGGCTCATGCCCAGCACGTTCGGAAGTTCCACCCACTCCACCGCATCCACGTAGACCGCCAGGTACCATTCGTGCACCTCGCGCGGCCGCACGCCCAGCAGCAGCGCGAACAGGCCGGTGACCATCAGGCGCTGGATGTGGTGGGCGTAGCCGAGGTCAAGCGTCTGCCGCAGCGCATCGCGCAGGCAGGCCATGTCGGTGTCGCCGGTCCAGTAGAAGTCCGGCAGCGGCGCCTCGGCGCCCAGGGCGTTTTCCTCGAGGAAGCCCGGCATGCGCTGCCAGTAGACGCCACGCACGAATTCGCGCCAGCCCATCACCTGCCGGATGAAACCCTCTACCGCTTCGATGGGCGCATGGCCATCGCGGTACGCCTGCTCCGCCGCCGCCACGACCGCGCGCGGCGGCAGCAACTTGAGGTTCATCGCCGCCGACAGCCGCGAGTGGTAGAGCCAGGGCTCGCCCTCCCACATCGCATCCTGGTAGCGGCCGAACAGCGGCAGCCGGTGCGCGATGAAGTCGTCCAGCGCCGCCTGCGCCTGCGCCGCCGTCAGCGGCCAGTCGAAGCCGTCGAGCCGGCCCGGATGCGCGGCGAAGCGTTCGTTGACCAGCGCCAGCACGCGCCGCGTGGTCTCGTCCGGCGCGAAGGCGCGCGGCGCCGGCAGCAGCCCCGGCCCGCGCTTGTCGAAACGGCCTCGGTTGTCGTGGTCGAAGTTCCATTGGCCACCGACCGGTTCGCCGTCCTGCATCAGCACGCCTTCGCGCTTGCGCAGCCAGCGGTAGAAGAATTCGAGGCGGTATTCCTTGCGCTTGCCGGCCCAGTCGGCGAAATCATCGTCGTCGCAGTAGAAGTGCCGGTCCGGGCGCTCGATCCAGCGCACGCCCGCGGCCTCGCACACCTTGGGCAGCGACTGCGCCAGCCGCCACTCGCCGGGCCGCACGGCCAGCAGCTTGGCCGGCTTCAGCGCGGCGAGGTCGGCGGCCAGTGCGGATTCGAGGTCCGGGTGCGCGTGCTCGTCGAGTGCGAGGTAGTGCACGGTGTACCCGCGCGCCCGAAGGGCCTCGCGGAACTGGCGCATGGCGGCCAGGAAGATGGCGATGCGCGGCTTGGTGCTCCAGACCTGGGTCGCCTCGTGCGCGACCTCGGCCATCCAGACCGCATCACGGGCCGGGTCGAAGTCGTCGAACACCGCCGAGTCGGCGTCGAGCTGGTCACCGAGGACCAGGACCAGATTGCGGAGTTGTAGGGCCATGGCGGAAGTCTGTCCCCTGCCCCGTGCAGGAAATGTAGGAGGGACTTCAGTCCCGAAGCGCTTGCGCTGGAAAGCTTCGGGACTGAAGTCCCTCCTACAGGTCCCCGCCCAGGTATTCGCGGGGGATGCGCGTGTTCAGGCCCACCAGGATTTCGTAGGGAATGGTGCCGGCCGCCCGCGCCACGTCCTCGCAGCGGATCGCCTGGCCGTCCTGGCGGCCGATCAGCACCACCTCGTCCTCGTTGTAGCCGGTGCCGCCCGGCCCGAGGTCGGCCATGAACTGGTCCATGCAGATGCGCCCGGCGATCGGCAGGCGGCGACCGCGCACCAGCACCTCGCCGCGCGAGGACAGTGACCGCGGGAAGCCATCGCCGTAGCCGATCGGGATGGTCACCATTCGGGTGTCCACCTTCGGCGCCCAGGTCGCGCCATAACTCACCGGCTGCCCCGCCGGCACCACCTTGAAGTAGACCACCTGCGAGACCAGCGACATCACCGGCCGCAGGTCCAGGGCCGTGCGCGAGTCCGGGTCGGGCAGCACGCCGTAGAGCGCGATGCCCGGGCGAACCAGGTCCAGGCAGGTATCCGGGAAGTTCAGCACGCCGCCCGAATTGGCCAGGTGCCGGATCGGCATCGGCACGCCGAGGCGGTCGAAGTGGGCGCAGGCCTCGAGGAAGCGTTCGAGCTGCTGCGCGGTCATCGGCGAGTCCGGCTCGTCGGAGCAGGCCAGGTGCGAGTACACGCCCTTGACCGTGCACCAGCGCGAGGCCACCGCCGCTTCGATGAAGGGCCCGGCGCGATAGCTGTGCACGCCGATGCGCTCCATCCCGGTGTCGATCTTGAGATGGATGGTGGCCTTCCGGCCCAGCGCCTCGGCCGCCGCCTCGACCTGGCGCAGCTTGTCGATCGAGGAGACGGTGATCTCGAGGTCTTCGCGGATCAGCTCAGCCGCCTGCGGCCCGAAGATGCCGCCCATCACCAGGATCGGCAGGGTGATGCCTGCGCGACGCAAGGCCACGCCCTCTTCGAGGAAGGCCACGCCGAGCTGCTCGATGCCCTGCGCCTGCAGGTGCCGCGCCACCGGCACCAGGCCGTGGCCGTAGGCATTGGCCTTCACCACGCCCATCACCGGAACACCGGCCGCAGCCCGCAGCACCCGAAGGTTATGCGTGAGCGCGTCCAGGTCGACGCAGATGCGGGTCGGGCGGGCGGTGTCGGTCATGGCCGGATTGTATCTTGGCTGGCCCTGGCGCCGTCGTCACCGGGAAAGCGACCTTCGCTTCCGCGGTGGCACTGGCGTCAGATATAAAGCGCTTCCGCGGCAGCCACGGCGCCGGCTACTCGAAGCTGCCGACCGAATCGCGGGCCAGGTTGTCGAAGCGGGTGTACTCGCCGAAGAACTTCAGCTTCACCGCGCCGGTCGGGCCGTTACGCTGCTTGGCGATGATGACCTCGGCCAGGCCTTTGTCGTTGGAGTCCTTGTTGTAGTAGTCGTCGCGGTAGATGAACATGATGATGTCGGCGTCCTGCTCGATGGCGCCGGATTCGCGCAGGTCGGACATCACCGGGCGCTTGTCGGTGCGCGATTCCAGGCCGCGGTTGAGCTGCGACAGCGCGATCACCGGCACCTTGAGCTCCATCGCCAGCGCCTTGAGCGAGCGCGAGATTTCCGAGATCTCGTTGGTGCGGTTCTCGGCCGAGCCCGGCACCTGCATCAGCTGCAGGTAGTCGACCACGATCAGGCCCAGGTCGTGCTCGCGCTTGATGCGGCGCGCCTTCGAGCGCAGCACGTCGGGCGACAGCGCCGGCGTGTCGTCGATCATCACCTTCACTTCCGACAGCATCTTGATCGCCATGTTCACGCGCGACCAGTCCTCGTCCTCAAGCTGGCCGGTGCGCAGGCGGGTGGCGTTGACCCGGCCGATGGAGGAAATGAGTCGGAATGCCAGCTGGGAGGCCGACATTTCCATCGAGAACACGGCGACCGCCTTCTTGGTCTTCAGCGCGCCGTACTCGGCGATGTTCAGCGCCAGCGTGGTGTTGTGCACGCAGATGTCGTTGGCGATGAAATTGTGGGTGCCCGGCACGGTCAGGTCGTAGACCTGCTGCGAACCGGTGGTGACGATGGACTCGATGCGGTCCCAGACCACGTCGCTACTGGCCAGCGCGGCCAGACCCGGGTCCTGCAGCACCATGGCGATGCGCGCCAGGCGCTCGCGCGACAAGCCGCGCTCGCCCACGTGGCTGTTGGTGTCGGCATGTCCGGTGCGGCGCGCCAGCTCAGCCCAGGACATCCCGCCCTTGGCCTGCTCGATGCGCGTCCAGACTGCGGGCGGCACGCTGTCCACGTTGCGGTGCGGTGCCTTCGAGGCCAGCGCGGTGGCGACGGCCTCGAGCGCCGCCTGCTTGCCGTGGATGCCGACCTCGGCAATGAAGGTGCGGAGGGAGGCCGCGTCGGTGATGTCTAGCTGCCAGGACACCCGGCGCGACTCGCCGTACTTAACCCAGCGCTGGCGCAGCTTGGCGATGACGCCGAAGCGCAGCAGCAGGTGCTGGACCTGCCGCGCAAGTCGTTCGGACACGGTCGCGTAGCCCAACTGCGACTGGCCCGAGGCCAGCACGGTGGCCCAGCCGTCGGTGGCGAACAGGCGGTTGAGGAACTGCGCAAGCTGGGCGCGCGGCAGGCGGAAGACCGGCGCTGGCACCTGCTTGGCGTGCGCGTCGCGGCCCATCAGTCCCATTTCGCGCAACCACAGCGTCAGCGGGTTGGCGATGTTGCGGCGGGCCGAGGCGCCGTCCTCCAGGCCCAGCGCCGCGGGTTCCACTTCGAGCACCCGGCAGAGGTTGTCGATCAACTCGGGCGACGGCACGGTCTTGCCGCGCTGCCAGTTCGATACCGAGGCCGGGCTGACGCCGAGCTCCGCCGCCAGCGACCGCGCCGGGCGCCCGGACCGGGCGACCTGCCCGGCCAGCGCCTGCGCGAACTGTCCCCGGCGAACCCCCACCGCGCCGGAATCGGCCGACATCCGCCAGCTCGGCGCAAAGCCGCGCCGCGTTTCGACTTGCCGGGCCACGGTGCCGCCGAAGGCTGCCACGGCCGCGAGGAAATCGGCGGTGATCTCGGGATTGGTGCTGGTGAAGCGCGGATTGGACCCCGTCAGGCCGCCGTCGCCGATCAGGTAGGCCAGCAGGCTCACTTCGCAATCCCGCATCGGCTGGTCGCCGAACACCGGCAGGCGCCGCGGCACGGCCACGTAGTCGCCAGGCTTGAGGTCGAGCAGCGGCTTCCAGCCGTCCATGGTCAGGAACGGGTGCGGCGCGGTGGACTCCACCCGGCGACCGAGGCGCGTGGTGACCTCGAAGGTCGGCTTGATGCCGTCGTCGACGAAGTCGGAGGGCGCGGCCTGGGCCAGGCGCAGGTCGTCGGTGAGCGTGCCAATGACCCCGCCGCGGGCGCGGCAGATCTCCTCGATGGTGGCCACGCTGCCGTCCGACAGCACGATCTCGGCGTCGGCACTCAGGCATTTACCCATGGCCGGGCGGGCCGCGAGGATGATCAGGTCGGAAGGCTGCAGGCCGGCCGTCATCTCGTCGAGGTCGTGGAAGCCGGTGGGCAGGCCGGTGACGTCGCCCTGGTTCTCGTAGCGCTCCTGCAGGATCTGGAACGCGTCCTTCATCGCCTCGCGCAGGGTGACGAAGTCGGCGCGGCCGCGGCGGCCCTGCTCGGCGATCTTGAAGACCTTCATCTCGGCCGCCGACAGCACTTCCTGGCTGTCGCGCCCCTCGGGCTGGAAGCCGTCGTTGACGATCTCGGTGCCGGCCTCGATCAGCTGCCGCAGCACGGCCTTCTCGCGCACGATCTCGGCGTAGGCGCGGATGTTGGCTGCCGACGGGGTGCTGGACGCCAGCTCGACCAGGTAGCCGGTGCCGCCTATCTGCTCGGACAGGCTGTTGGACTCGAACCACTCGCCCAGGGTCACGGCGTCGAAGGGACGGTTCTTCTCGCTCAGCTCGCGGATGGCGCGGTAGATCAAGCGGTGGTCGCGCCGGTAGAAGTCATGCTCGGTCAGGAAGTCGCCGACGCGGTCGAGCGATTCGGGCGCCAGCATCAGGCCGCCGATGACGGCCTGCTCGGCCTCCACGGACTGCGGCGGCACCCGGAGGGCGTCGATCTTGGCTTCGGTGCGGAAGGACTCGGAACGTGCAGACATATCGGCCTTCAGGAAGGCGCCCACCGGCATCAGCGGGAGGCGGAACATCGGGTCGGACATCCTAGCGAGCCTCCCTGCGCGGTGACACGGATAAGTCTGTGCATAACCCGTGCACATCCTCCCCGCCCGCCGTCTCACAACCTGCGACAGCAGCCCTGTGGGAGGGACTTCAGTCCCTACCCGTGCGCCTTGCGCACGAACCGCCGTACTTTGAGACGTCCCGGCAGCTCCGCCCAGCAACGATAGGGTTCGCCGCCCGCCCTTCAACACGGCGTCCTGCCCATTGAAGGGCGGGTCGCTCACGGGCATCCATGCCCTCCGCGACACTTGCCCATCCATGGGCGGCGCCGTTACGGCATCCTGCCTCCACTTCGTCGAACCCTATCGTCGCAGGGCGGCGCTGCCGCGATGCCACGAGCACCAGCCTTTCGTGCGCAGAGCGCACGGGTCGGGACTGAAGTCCCTCCTACAGGTCCGGGGTCTGGAAAGACGAAGGGCGCCCTGGGGCGCCCTTCGGGGTGTTGCGGGAAGCGAAGATCAGGCTTCGGCTTCGATGACGACCTTGACCGTGGTGTGGACGTCGGCGTGCAGGCGCACCTCGATGTCGAACTCGCCGGTGCGGCGCAGCGCGCCTTCCGACATGACCACTTCGCTCTTGTCGAGCTTGTGGCCGGCGGCGGTGAAGGCCTCGGCGACGTCGCGCGGGCCGACCGAGCCGAAGAGCTTGCCTTCGGTGGACGCGTTCGCAGCGATGGTGACGCTGGTGCCCTCGAGCTTGGCCTTGCGGGCTTCGGCGTCGGCCAGGACCTGGTTGGCCTTGGCTTCGTACTCGGCGCGCTTGGCTTCGAACGAGGCGATGTTGGCCTGGGTGGCCGGCACGGCCTTGCCCTGCGGCACCAGGTAGTTGCGGCCGTAACCCGGCTTGACGTCGACCAGGTCGCCCAGGCCGCCGAGGTTCACGACTTTCTGCAGGAGGATCAGTTTCATGGGTAGTGCTCCGTCACGTTAGCGGGGCGCGCGGCCCCGCAACTGTTGGCTGTCCGTTGGGACGGGTGGAGCGAAGGCCCCGGCGGGGCCCCCGGCTCAGTTCTGGTGGTTGTCGGTGTACGGGATCAGGGCGAGCTCGCGGGCGCGCTTGATCGCGGTCTGCAGCTGGCGCTGGTACTTGGCCTTGGTGCCCGTGATGCGGCTCGGGACGATCTTGCCGTTCTCGGTCAGGTACTGGCGCAGGGTGTTGAGATCCTTGTAGTCGATCTCCTTGACGCCATCGGCCGTGAACTTGCAGAACTTGCGGCGGCGGAAAAACTTGCTCATGTTCGGTCTCCGGTCTCGGCTCAGGCGGCGTCGTCGTTGGCGGTGCCAACGCTGTTTTCGTCATCGTCACGGCGCGGGCGGCGCTCGCCCTTCTCGTCCTTGGTCTTCATGATCAGGGACTGCTCGGTGACGGCCTCTTCGCGGGCGATGACCATGTGGCGCAGCACGGCGTCGTTGAAGCGGAAGCCGTCGACGAGCTCGGTGAGCTCCTTCTGGCCGCACTCGACGTTCATCAGTACGTAGTGGGCCTTGACCAGGTTGTCGATGGCGTAGGCCAGCTGGCGGCGGCCCCAGTCCTCGAGGCGGTGGATCTTGCCGCCCTCGGCCTCGATCAGCGACTTGTAGCGCTCGATCATGGCCGGCACCTGCTCGCTCTGGTCCGGATGGACCATGAACACGATTTCATAGTGACGCATGGGTTGTTTCCTTGTGGATGCGGCCGGTGATTCGGCCTGGCAGCCCCCGGCCTCAGATGGCGAGCCATCTGCCGTGGAGCAAGGGTCTCCCCGGGATGGGGAGCCGCGCATTATGCCCGAGCCCGGCGCGCAGGCGCAAGCTACTGTCGGAAAAGGGATTTGGCCCGGCTATCGGCGCGCGGGCGCGGCGCCGGGCGCGGGCAGGCGGGCCCGGGCCGC
>NZ_JALHQI010000021.1 GCF_022842045.1 Arenimonas sp.
ACCAGTTCGACCAGCTCGTGCTTGTACTCAGGGCTGTAACGCTTGCGCTTGGACATGGACACTCCTTTGACCCAGTATGGATCTTAGTGAAAGTGTCCGTAGAATCGGGGTAGAACCCGGCGACCCCCGACCCGAAGCGAACATAAGCAAATGGCCCTCCGGGGCTTCCAGATACGTCCAGGGAGAAGGGCGTGCGAATGGGAGGTACACGTGAAGAGAATGCTGGCAGGAACGTTCTTGGTCATTGCCTTCTCCGCGTCGGCGGATTCCCCGGATGAAGGTGTATCCGCACCCCCGGATCGAAATCAGAAGCTGATCGCATCTGATTACCCGCCCGCGCGCAGAGCCGACGTAGTGGATGTCTTCCACGGCGTCCGCGTGAACGATCCCTACCGGTGGATGGAGGATCTGGACAGTCCCGAACTGGCCACGTGGATCGAGGCGCAGAACCGCCTGGCCGAGCCACGAATCGAGACCAACCCGGCTTATGCCGCGATCCGCGACAGGCTGGGGAAACTGGCAGATGCCTTCCCCAAACAGGAGCCTGGCCGGGAAGTGGCCGGCCGGATGTTCCACCGTGAAATGGTGGACAACAAGATCCGACTGATGGTGAAAGAGGGTGAAGGCGCCGTGCCCCGGGTACTGCTGGACGACGTCGCCCTGGGGGAAGGCAATCAACTCAAGGCCTTCGAACCCTCCCGGGATGGCCGCCACCTGGCCTATATCGTAGGAAAAAGCGGTGCGGACTGGGGCGAAATCCGCATCAGGGACATTGCAAATGACCGCGACTTGCCGGTGGCCCTTCCGAACGTGCGCTTCGAGGGACCCATGCAGTGGACGGAGGACGACGGAGGCATCGTGTACCGCCGGTTCGCGCCGCCACGCGACGGGAATGTGCAAGCGGCGGCTGAAGGACAGGCGGTGTACCTACACCGTCTGGGAACGAAGGTCGACGACGATGTCCGGCTATACGAACTGCCGGACGATCTGCGGGAATGGAGCCTGTTCTTCAACCTGCCCGGCGATCGCCGGCAGCTGTTCGTATACCCCGAGCAGGGGCCATGGCACTACAGCCACCTCGGGGGTTCGCGCGCGAAGATCATCCTGCTGGAAGTCCAGGAGGACGGCCGTCTTCGCGAAGGGACCGGACCGCGCGACCTGACCGCCGCGGACGCGGCCTACCGCGTGCTACATGTCGAAGCGGGGCGCGCGCTGGTTTTCACCGACAAGGACGCACCGCGACGGCGGGTGGTCTCGATGGACCTCATGGCGTCCGAGCCGGGGGCACTTGTGGACGTCATCCCCGAGGGCCCGCACGTGCTCGAGGACGTGGGCTGGTTCGGCAACCGGTTGGTCGCGCACTTCCTCGAGAACGTCCACAGCGTCGTGAGTGTGTTCGACGCATCCGGCAAGCCGATCCATAAGGTCCGGCTGCCGGGCACCGGCGTCGTCCAGGGTCTTTTCGGCGATCGGGCGTCGTCGCGCATGTCTCTTTTCTTCTCGGGGCTGCTCCATTCGTATGTCGTCCTTCACCACGAACTCGGCACCGGTACGACCACCGTCGCCAGCATCTCGCCAGACGCTCCCGACCTGGGGGAGTTCGAAGTGCGACAGGAGTGGTTCCGTTCGAAGGATGGCACCCGGGTGCCGATGTTCATCGCCGCGCGGCGTGGCCTGGTCCGCGACGGAAGCCATCCCACGCTGATGGCGGCCTACGGGGCTTCCAGCACATCGCATTTACCGTCCTTTCGTGCCGAGGCGGCGGCATGGCTGCAGATGGGCGGGGTCTATGCCATCGCGAACGTCCGCGGTGGGGGTGAGTTCGGCAAGGCCTGGTATGAGGCGGCGATCCGCGAACGCAAGCAGACCAGTTTCGATGATCTGATCGGAGCCGGCGAGTACCTGGTTTCCAATGGGTGGACATCGCCTAGGAAACTGGCGATCACCGGCAGTTCCAACGGTGGCCTGCTGGTCACGGCCACTTCGCTGCAACGACCCGATCTGTTCGGCGCCGTGCTGGCCGACGTGCCGGTTACCGATGCGATGCGCCGCCACCTGTCGGGCAACGGTGCCCAAGCGGTCGAGCAGTGGGGGACGCCGGACGATCCGATGGTTTTCCCGGCGCTGCGTGCTTATTCGCCGGTGCACAACGTGTCTGGAGGCAAATGTTATCCGGCCACGCTGATCACCGCCGCTCGCGACGACCAACGGTTGCCGCCTTGGCACGCCTACAAGTATGCCGCCGCGCTGCAGGCCGCCCAGGGCTGCGACCAGCCGGTGCTGTTGCATGTGCGCCAGAGCGGTGGTCATGGAGGGGGGGATCTCATGGCATGGCTGGACGGGCTTGCCAGGGCGCTGACGTTTGCGTCCGGGCATCTGGGCTTGAGCGACGGGAAACACTGAAGCCGGCTCGTGGGTGCACGTAGCCTTCAGCATCGGCGGCTAACGACCCATAGCGGACCCTTGAGCGAAGGGTCTGCGGCGTATGGCCCGGGAGCTGGAGCCCACCATCGCCGGTTGCGCCCGCGGGTGCCGGGAGAACGTACATCGAGCGACCTGATGGCCCGCCGGGCGGGCATTGTCTGGTGTCGCGGACGGACGGTCGCGTCCGGAACTTTCCCTTGCCGCCACGGTCACAGCATTGGTCTAGACTGGCGCAACGATGACAAGGCTTGGAGCTGTCGGATGGGCATGGCGACTCCTGCTGGCGATTACGCTGGTGGGCTCGCCTGTCATGGCTATGCCGCGGGTTGACGCCGGCGTTGACCCGTCCGCGGATGTCGCCTCAATGCCTTGCCACGATGCCGGTCCGGCCGTGTCAGCTGAACCTGCCTGCGAGGAGGGCTGCTGCCCGCAGCCAGAGTGCCCGCCCGCCAACTGTCGCGTGGCGGCCCCCATGGTGGGCGGCTCGGTTTGGGTGCTTCCGATGGCCCTGCGCGTCCCGCATTCCTCCCCCTCGGAGGCCTCGATGCCCGCCGCGGCTCCGGTTCAAGAGCAACTACGGCCGCCGATCAGCTGACTTTGCCGATCCCTGCCCGCACCCGTGCGGGACCCGCCGCCTCGCGGCGATCGACGGAGCAATCCAATGAAATTCCTTTCCCTTGGGCTGGGCGCGCTCGCGCTAGCCCTGTTCGCGGCCCCCGTGGCCGCCAAACCCATCGCGTTTGCTCGCGGCAGCACCGTGATGGCCGAGTACGGTGCCGGCACCATGAACGAATTCCAGGCCTTCTACGCGCCGCGATACTGGTGGTCGGGTGGCGTGGGCTGGACCGAACTTTTGAGCGAAGACGGCTCACTCGAGCGCGATATCGTCTACCTGCGCGGCAACCTGCTGGCCAAGCGATGGAACCTGCCCGGTGCCCAGGCGAACGTGTTCGTCTGGGGCGGTTTGGGTCGTGCCACCGGCAGTGATTTCGCCGGCAGCACCCTGGCGCGCAATGTGGGGTTCCAGGTCGACTACGAAACCCGCCGCGTTTACAGCGCGTTCCGCACCGACCTGCAGGAAAGCGACTATTTCTCCCACCGCATCGACACGCTGCAGTTAGGTATCGCGCCCTACGAACACGACTACGACACCCTGGCCACCTGGATCGTCCTGCAAGGTCGCCGCTACTCGAACGGCTTATACGACGGCACCGAGACGGCGTTGTTGCTTCGCCTGTTCAAGGGCGGCACGTGGGTCGAGGTAGGCGCCACGACCGACGGCAAGCTGCAAGCCATGGCCATGTTCAACTTCTGACCCGGAGACTCTCCATGAAGACCCTCACCCGTACCGTGTTCCTCCTCCTGATGGCCGCCGCATCCGCGGTCTCGGCCAAAACCATCGAAATGGATGTCAACGGCCTGGTCTGCGCGTTCTGCGCCCAGGGCATCGAGAAGACACTCAAGAGTTTCGACGCCACCGCAGAGGTCTATGTCAGCCTGGAAAACAGAATCGTCGCCGTGGCCCTCAAGGACGGCGCGGAACTGACGGACGAAGAGCTGACCAAGGCCATTACCGATTCGGGCTACGCCGTCGTGGCGATCCGCCGAAGTGATGCGACGCTGCAGGCGATCCGCGACCGCGTGAACCGGGAGGCGGACGATGAATGAGCTGCAGGCGCCTCTGAAGCGGAACGTGGGGCTGAGCCTGCTGGCACTCGGCGCCGCCAGCGGCACGCTAATCTGTTGCGTGCTGCCGGCGGTGATGGTGGCCCTAGGTGGGGGCGCGGCGCTCGCAGGCCTGGTCACCGCCGTGCCGCAACTGGTCTGGTTGTCTGCACACAAGGGGCTGGTGTTTGGCGTGGCCGGCGCGGCGCTCGCGTTCTCGGGCTGGATGTTGTGGCGGGCAAGAACCTTGCCCTGCCCGACGGTTCCCGAACTGGCGGCATCCTGTGCGCGATTGCGGCGCTTCAGTACGTGGACCTGGGTAGCAGCGGTTATCGCTACCTGCGGCGGAGCGCTTTTCGCGTTTGTACTGCCGGCACTCGGCCTGTTTGCTTAACCCTTGGGATTCGGAGGAGGAAGCAACGCAAGTTGACGTTCCATTCGTAGTTCGACCCGGCCTAGCTCTGCCAGGCCGGGCGTTGCAAGCATTGGGCGTTGGTCCGCTCCTGGCCGGAAGCAGCCCACCGGGCGGGTCATTGCGTTCAGGCCGCTGATCACTGGAGAAGGCGAGTCCTCGTTCGAGGCGTCGGCGCAAACTCATCATGTGGGCAGATGGAGCCGCACCCATTTCCTGGCGCACCACGACGGTGATGGCGGTATCACCGCGCCACCGCGGGCGTTGAGCGCGACAGCGCACAGACCCCTGCCATCGCGACGCCGGAACCTGCCCAGGCGCGCCAACCACGGCGCCCGGAGGATCCCATGGACAAGAACACCAAAGGCGGCATCAAGCACCAGGTCAAGGGCGCGATCAAGGAAGCGACCGGCAAGGTCACCGGCAACAAGTCAAAGGAACTGGCCGGCAAGGCCGAGCAGAGCCTGGGCAAGGCCCAGCGCAAGATGGGCGAGGCCAACACCGAACTGAAGGAGGCCGTCCGCAAGGACAGCTGACGCCCGCGAGCCGCGGGCGCCAGGGGTGCCGGGCGATCAGATCCCGACGGGGTTGGCCTTCTCGGGGTCGATCTTGTACTGCTTGATCGCCCGCGCCACGTCCTTTGCGTTCATCTTGCCCTCGGCCGCCAGCGCGGCGACCGCGGCGTGCGCGACGTAGTACCGGTCAACTTCGAAGAAGCGCCGCAGGTTCGCGCGGGTGTCGGAGCGACCAAAGCCGTCCGTGCCCAGCACGGTGTACTTCATCGGCACGAAGGCGCGGATCTGGTCGGCGAAGGCGCGCACGTAGTCGGTGGCGGCGATGGCCGGGCCCTGGCGGCCTTCCAGGCACTCCGTGACATAGGCCTTGCGCGGTGCCTTGGCCTCGGGGTTGAGGCGGTTCCAGCGCTCGACGTCAAAGCCGTCGCGGCGCAGCTCGGTGAAGCTGGGGCAGCTCCAGATGTCGGCGGTGACGCCGAAGTCCTTGTCGAGCAGCTCGGCGGCGGCGATGGCCTCGCGCAGGATGGTGCCTGAGCCCATCAGCTGCACGCGCAGCTCGCCCTTCTTGGGCTTGCCGGCGTCCTTGAGCAGGTACATGCCCTTGAGGATGCCCTCTGCCGCGCCTTCCGGCATGTCCGGGTGCGGGTAGTTCTCGTTCATCAGGGTCAGGTAGTAGTACTCGTCCACCTGGTCCTCGAGCATGCGCTGCATGCCGTGCTGCAGGATCACCGCCACTTCGAAGCCGAAGGTCGGGTCATACGCCTTGCAGTTCGGGATGGCGCCGGCCAGCAGGTGCGAGTGGCCGTCTTCGTGCTGCAGGCCTTCGCCGTTGAGCGTGGTGCGGCCGGCGGTGGCGCCGAGCAGGAAGCCGCGGGCGCGCATGTCGGCGGCCTGCCAGGCGCTGTCGCCGATGCGCTGGAAGCCGAACATCGAGTAGTAGATGTAGAACGGCAGCATCGGCTGGTCGGACGAGGAATAGCTCGTCGCCGCGGCCATCCAGCTGCTGAAGGCGCCGGCTTCGGTGATGCCCTCCTCCAGCACCTGGCCGGCCTGGTCCTCGCGGTAGTACATCAGCTGGTCGGCGTCCACCGGCTTGTACTTCTGGCCGTGCGGGGCGTAGATGCCGATCTGGCGGAACAGGCCCTCCATGCCGAAGGTGCGCGCCTCGTCGGCCACGATCGGCACGCAGCGCGGGCCCACCTGCTTGTCGCGCAGCACGATATTGAGCGCCTGCACGAAGCTCATGGTGGTGGAGTTCTCGCGCTCGCCGGTGCTCTTGAGCAGGCGCTCGAACACTTCCAGCTTCGGTGCCTTCAATTCCTGCGAGGTCTTGCGGCGGCGCTGCGGCAGGTAGCCGCCCAGCTTCTCGCGGCGCGAGCGCATGTACTCCACTTCCGGCGACTTCTCGCCCGGGTGGTAGAACGGCACCTCGGCCAGCTTGTCGTCGCTGATGGGGATCTGGAAGCGGTCGCGGAAGGCCTTCACCGCACTGTCGTCGAGCTTCTTGGTCTGGTGCGTGGGGTTGAGTGACTCGCCCCAGCTGCCCATGCCGTAGCCCTTGACCGTCTTGGCCAGGATCACGGTGGGCTGGCCCTTGTGCTTCACGGCGCTGTGGTAGGCCGCGTACACCTTGTGCGGGTCGTGGCCGCCGCGGTTGAGGCGCGTGATGTCCTGGTCGCTGAGGTTGCTCACCAGCTGCAGCGTCTGCGGCGTCTTGCCGAAGAAGTTCTCGCGCGTGTAGGCGCCGCCGAAGGCCTTGCAGTTCTGGTACTCGCCGTCGACGGTGTCCATCATCACTTTCTTCAGCGAGCCGTCGGTGTCGCGCGCCAGCAGCGGGTCCCAGTAGCTGCCCCAGACCAGCTTGAGCACGTTCCAGCCGGCGCCGCGGAAGCTGCCCTCCAGCTCCTGGATGATCTTGCCGTTGCCGCGCACCGGGCCGTCGAGGCGCTGCAGGTTGCAGTTGATGACGAAGATGAGGTTGTCCAGGCCCTCGCGGCCGGCCACGCCGATCGCGCCCAGGCTCTCGGGCTCGTCCGTCTCGCCGTCGCCGAGGAAGCACCAGACCTTGCGGTCGCTCGGGGCGATCAGGCCGCGGTGCTCGAGGTACTTCAGGAAGCGCGCCTGGTAGATGGCGCTGATCGGGCCCAGGCCCATGCTCACGGTCGGGGTCTGCCAGTAGTCCGGCATCAGCCACGGGTGCGGGTAGCTGGAGATGCCCTTGCCGTCCACTTCCATCCGGAAGTGGTTGAGCTGGTCTTCGGTGATGCGGCCTTCCAGGAAGCTGCGGGCATAGATGCCCGGCGAGCTGTGGCCCTGGATGTAGAGGATGTCGCCCGGATGGTCGGCCGAGGGCGCGCGCCAGAAGTGGTTGAAGCCCACGTCATACAGCGTGGCGCCGGACGCGAACGAAGCGATGTGGCCGCCCAGGTCGCCGGGCTTGCGGTTGGCCTTCACCACCATGGCCATGGCGTTCCAGCGGATGATGCTGCGGATGCGCCATTCCAGCGTCGCATCGCCGTCGTGCTTGGCTTCCAGGTGCGGCGGGATGGTGTTGATGTACTGGGTGGTGGGCTGGAACGGCAGCTGGCCGCCGGCGCGGCGGGTCAGCTCGACCATGCGCTCGAGCAGGTGGTGGGCGCGCTCGGGGCCGTCGGCGTCCAGCACGGCCTTCATGGACTCGATCCACTCGCGGGTCTCGGTGGGGTCGAGGTCGTTTTCCAGTACGTCGGTCAGCCAGTTCATTCCGTCTTCCTGTGGCCGGGCGTCGGGCGCGGCCGTTGCGTTTTAGAGTCAAGGCTCGGGAGTTTACCGCAGGGGCCCGGCCCGACGCCTCCGTATGCGCGCGGCGCCCATCCGTGGAGGCTATGCTGTCCGGGCCCGCCCCCGAGGGGAACGATGGAAGCGAACCTGCCCCGCGCCTCCGAACTGCTGGCTGCCGGCCGCCTGGGCTGGCGGCGCAGCCTGCGCACCCGGCTGATGTTCTGGTCCAGCCTGACCAGCGTGGTGCTGCTGCTGGGCGTGGCCGCCGTGTTCTACGCGGCGCTGCGCGGGGTGCTGATCGAGAACGCCAAGACCGAGATCCGCGGGCTGGCCAGCCAGACAACCCGCGGCCTGGCGGCCACGCTCGAGTCGGTGCAGGTCAGCGGCCAGGCCCTGGCCGGGAACGCCACCGCCGTGGGACTGGAGCCGATGCGCCAGCGCGCCCTGTTGATGTCCACCCTCCGTTCGGACCCGTCCATCGCCGGCGCCATGGTGATCATCGAGCCGGGCCGGCTGTCGCCCGAGGATCCGGGCTTCGATTGGTACATCCGCCGCGAGGGCCGCGGCTTCACCGAAAGTTCGGTGCAGGACCTGGGCTACGACTACCGGGTGATGCCCTGGTACACCCGCACCACCGGCGTGGGGCGGGCCTGGTGGGGCGAGCCGTATGCCAACGCCGCCACCGGGATGCAGTACTTCGTCACCTTCAACCTGCCGCTGCGGCGCGCAGGCGACGGGCCGGAGGGCGCGGTGATCGGCATGGTCAGCGTGGACGTGCCGCTGCAGCGGCTGCGGGCGCAGCTGGGCGCGCTGCCCGACAGCAGCAACCTGATCCCGGTGCTGTATTCGCCCGAACACCGGCTGGTGCTGCACCCGGACCCGGCGATCGCGATGCAGTACGACATCGGCAAGCTGGCCACCACCGGCGGCCGCAGCGACCTGGCGCCGATGGCCGACCACATCCGGCGCCGGCAGGACTTCGAGGTCAAGCACCGCGTCGCCAGCGGTCCGGCCGAAGGAAGGATGCGCTACACCTTCGGCGGCCCGGTGGGCGACACCGGCTGGAGCTTCAGCCTGTCGGTGGATGAAGGCGTGATCCTGGCGCAACTCAACCGCATCACGCTCTGGGGCGTGCTGGGCGGCCTGCTGGGCGTGCTGCTGTGCGTGGCGGCGGTGCGGCGCTACTCGGGCATGATCGCGCGGCCCATCGAGGACATCACCAACACGGCGCGGCACTTCGCCAAGGGCGAGTTCGACTACCCGCTGGGCCACACCGACCGCGAGGACGAGGTGGGCGTGCTGGCGCGGGCCTTCGACACGGCGCGCGGTTCGATCAAGCGGCAGATGACCGAGATCGCCGACATGGGCGCAGCGCGGGCGCGGCTGGAGGGCGAGCTCAACATCGCCGCCAACATCCAGCAGGCCATGCTGCCGGCCGGCAGCGAGTTCGACGCCGGCGAGGCGCACCTCGAATTCCACGGCATGCTGGAGCCGGCTAAGGCGGTGGGCGGCGACTTCTACAACCTGTTCGAGCGCGACGGCGATTCGCTGTGGTTCGTGATCGGCGACGTGTCGGACAAGGGCGTGCCGGCGGCGCTGTTCATGGCGCGCACGATGACGGTGCTGGAAGTGGCGGCGCAGCTGGGCGGTTCGCCCGGCAAGGCGCTCCGCGAGGCCGCCAAGCACCTCGTTGAAGGCAACGAGACCTGCATGTTCGCCACCGTGCTGTGCGGCGTGATCGAACTGCGCACCGGCGCGCTGGCGCTGGCCAGCGCCGGACACGAAGCGCCGGTGATCCTGCGCGCCGACGGCCGGCGCGAGTTCGTGCCCGTGCCCACCGAAGGCCCGCTGGGCGTGGACGTCGCGCGCGAATACCCCGCCTGGCGTGGCCGACTGATGCCGGGCGACACGTTGTTCACCTATACCGACGGCATCACCGAGGCGTTTGATCGTGACGACCAGCCCTTCGGCACCGAGCGCCTGCTGGCGACCCTCGACCCCGCGCTGTCCGCGCGCGCGCAGTGCGCGCACCTGGTGGACGCCGTGCACGCCTTCGCCAACGGCGCGCCGCAGTCCGACGACATCACCGTGCTGGCCATCCGCTACCGGCGCGATGCCCGCGGGCGCGCGCGCTTCACGGTGAAGGCCTCGCTGCAGCCGCCGCTGCCGGGCGATGCCGTGCGCCAGCTGCTGGCGCAGGTGGACGCCGGCCTCGAAAGCCACGGCCTGCCCGCCACCCTGATGCACGACGTGCACCTGGTGGTGGAGGAGGTGGCCTGCAACGTCATCGACCACGGCGCCGACGACGGCCGCGAGCCGACCCTGGAGCTGCTGGCCACGGTCGAAGGCAACCAGCTGGCCATGGAATTCCGCGACGACGGGCGGCCCTTCGACCCGCTGTCGCAGCCCACGCCCGACCTGTACGCCGACATCGCCGACCGCCCGATCGGCGGCCTGGGCGTGCACCTGATCCGCGAGCTGGCCGAGGAAGTGGCCTACGCCCGCGACGACGGCCACAACATCCTTCGCATCGTCCTGCACATCCCCGCCCCGGAGCGCACCGCATGAGCCTGAGCATCGAGATCACCCCCGCCGGCAACGGCAACCAGCGCGTGGCCCTGGCCGGCCGGCTGGACACCCACACCTACTGCGACCTCGACCAGCAGCTGGCGCCGGTGCTGGCCTCGTCCATCCACTCGCTGGTGCTGGACCTGGCCGGGCTCGACTACATCAGCTCGGCCGGCGTGCGCTCGATCTTCAAGGCGCGCAAGGCGCTGGCGGCGCGCGGCGGCAAGGTCGTGGTGGTGAACCCGAAGCCGCAGATCCAGAAGGTGTTCGACGTGGTGAAGGCGGTGCCGCTGGACGAGATCTTCTCGTCGCTGGAGGAGGCCGATGCCTACCTCGATGCGATCCAGGAGAAGGTATTGCGCGGCGACGACGACGAGTGAGGGTTACTGCCGGAGCCAGAGCGCGCCGTACACGGCCAGCGAACCGAGCACGTACATGATCTCGACCAGGCGCTTGCGCCCGGGCTTGTCGCGCGAGCGGGTGAGGTCGAGCAGCATCTGCCGCAGCAGGAAGGTGTAGAGGATGTAGTACAGGAAGGGCGTGACGTGCACCCACGGCGGGAAGTCCGACAGCGCCTTGCCGAACCAGCCCAGGATGGTCTCGATCTCGATCCAGATGCCGAGCAAGCCGAGCGAGGCGTTGATCAGCATCCACTTCACTTCGTCCCGGCCGAAGATGACCAGGTAGAACATGAGGTAGACGAAGATCGCGATGCCGCCGTGCAGGTACAGGAACAGCAGCTCGACGTCATCGGCCGCATACGCCATCAGGAAGCCCGACAGCCCGAACATCCCCATGTGCAGGAGGAAGAACGGGTAGATGAACAACATCGGCATCGGCATGCCCTGGCGGACAACCTTGCCGTTGACCATGATGTCCCGATTGGCCTTCATCCCCCACCCCCTCCCGCGCAGCAAATGAAGCAGGTTCATTTGCTGACCCCTGGCGCCAACGATGGCCGGGAAATCGGGGGCGTGCAAGCGGCGACGAACGGGGTCAGGAACGGAACCTGACCCCGTTCCCTGGCAAATGAACCTGGTTCATTTGCGGGGGAGGAGGAGTTTCAGGCTGCGTTCGAAGGCTTTGCGGCGGAGGCCGGGGTAGCGCAGGCCGTCCCAGAGGGGGCGGAGCCAGCGGCGGCGGTCGGGCTCGAGCAGGGCCTCGCGCATGCGGGCTTCCAGGCGGTACATCGTGGCCAGGCCGCGGCCCTGCTCGCGGCGGTCGGCGGGCAGGTCGGGGCGGGCGTCGATGCAGCGGTCCTGGTCGTCGGCGACCTCGTGGTACATCTGCGCCACGCGCTGCTGGCGGCGGCGCCAGGTGGCGCCGTCATCGGCGCTGCGGTCGAACACCCAGTTGCCCAGGTTGCCTTCGTGCCGGCGGTAGCCCAGCAGCGGCTCGGGCAGGCAGTGGCATTCGCCCAGCAGCACCGCGCGCAGCTGCAGCGCGTTGTCCTCCACCCGGCCCTGCAGCGGCGGCAGCGTGGTGAACACTTCGCGCCGCACCGCCATCGAGGCGCCCAGCACCGTGATCAGGTGCCCGGCGCGGCGCAGGTCACGCTGGGTCAGCACGGCCTGCTGGCCGCGGTTGCGCGGCTTGATGATCTCGCCGCGCGGGTTGATGTCGTTGACGGTGGAGCCGACGATCATCGCCTGCGGGTGCTTGTGCATATGCGCCACCAGCCGCTCGACCCGGTGCGGGTAGGCCACGTCGTCGCCGGCCAGGAACACCAGGATGTCGGTGCCGGCCAGCGGCGCCAGCTGGGTCAGGTGCGCGCAGAGGCCCACGTTGCGCTCGGTGCTGCGCACGCGCAGCCGGTGCGGCCCGCGGTAGTCGCGCACGCGCGCGGCGATGCGCTGCAGCGATTCATCGCCCGAGCTGTCGTCGGAGACGATGATCTCGCAGGGCACGGTCTGCGCCAGCGCCGAGTCCAGCGCCTCCAGGATCGTGTCCTGCATGCGGTAGCAGACCAGCAGGATCGTGGCGACCGGCGGCACGTCGGCCACGACACCGGCCTCGAACAGCGACGGCTGGATCGAGGACGCGGTGCGGGTCGCCATGTCAGCCCCGGGCGATGCGGATCTGGGCGTCCACGGCCGCGATCGCGGTCATGTTCACCACGCGCCGCACCGTCGCCGAGGGCGTGAGCACGTGCGCGGCGCTGGCCAGGCCCATCAGGATCGGGCCGATGCCGACGCCGTCGGTGACGCTGCGCACCAGGTTGTAGCTGGCGTTGGCGGCATCGAGGTTGGAGAAGGCCAGCAGGTTGGCCCGGCCCGAGAGCTGCGACTGCGGGAAGATGCGCTGGCGCGCTTCCTCGTTCAGGGCGATGTCGGCGTGCATCTCGCCCTCGACCTCGAGCTTGGGCGCGCGCTCGCGCAGGATGGCCAGCGCGTCGCGCATCTTCTGCGACGACGCGCTTTCGCTGGAGCCGAAGTTGCTGTGGCTCACCAGCGCCGCCTTGGGCGTGATGCCGAAGAGCTTGAGCCGGAACGCCGCCTGCACCAGCGACTCGGCCACCTCGGCCGCGCTCGGGTCGACGTTGACGTGGGTGTCGGTGAAGAAGAACACGCCCTTCTCGTTGAGCACGGCGCTGAGCGCGGACAGGCCGCGGGTCTCGCTTTCCACGCCCAGGATCTCGCGCACGTACTTGAGCTTGCGCACGAAGCGGCCGACCAGGCCGCACAGCAGCGCGTCGGCCTCGCCCCGGCGCACCATCAGCGCGGCGATGACCACGTCGCGCGAACGCACGATGGCCTTGGCCGCCGAGGGCGTGATGCCCTTTCGCTGCATGATCTGGTGGTAGAGCTGCCAGTAGTCGTTGAAGCGCGGGTCGTCGTCGATGTTGGTCACGTCCACGTCCACGCCGACGCGCAGTCGCAGGCCCAGGCGCTGGATGCGGCGCTCGATCACCGCCGGGCGGCCGACCAGGATCGGCCGGGCCAGGCCCTCGTCCACCACGGTCTGCACGGCGCGCAGCACGGTTTCTTCCTCGCCCTCGGCGTAGACCACGCGCTTGCGGTCGGCGCGGGCGCGATCGAACACCGGCTTCATCAGCAGGCCGGTGCGGAACACCCAGCTGCTGAGGCGGTCGCGGTAGGCCTCGAGGTCGGCGATCGGGCGGCTGGCGACGCCGGAGTCCATGGCCGCCTTCGCCACCGCCGGCGCCAGCGACACCAGCAGGCGCGGGTCGAACGGACGCGGGATCAGGTACTCGGGGCCGAAGCGCGGCGTCTCGCCGGCGTAGGCCGCGCCCAGGTCGGTCGCTTCCCGGCGGGCCAGGTCGGCGATCGCGCGCACGCAGGCCAGCTTCATCTCTTCGTTGATGGTGGTGGCGCCGACGTCGAGCGCACCGCGGAAGATGTAGGGGAAGCAGAGCGCGTTGTTGACCTGGTTCGGGTGGTCGCTGCGGCCGGTGGCGATGATCGCGTCGGGGCGCGCCTGGCGCGCCAGCGCCGGGTCGATCTCGGGCGTGGGGTTGGCCAGCGCGAAGATCACCGGCCGCTCGGCCATCTGCTTCACCATGGCCTCGGTGAGCACGTTGCCGGCCGAGACGCCGATGAAGACGTCGGCACCGACGATGATGTCGGCCAGCGTGCGCGCCGCGGTGTCGCGCGCGTAGCGGACGATGCCGTGGTTGGCGCCGCCCGGGGCGAGGTCGGCGCGGCCGGCGTGCAGCACGCCGTCGCGGTCGCTGACCAGGATGTTCTGCGGCTGCATGCCCAGCGCCACCAGCATGTCCAGGCAGGCAATGCCGGCGGCGCCGGCGCCGCTGACCGCCAACTTCACGTTCGCGATGTCCTTGCCGACCACGTGCAGCGCGTTCAGCACCGCCGCGCCGACGATGATCGCGGTGCCGTGCTGGTCGTCGTGGAAGACGGGGATCTTGAGCCGCTCGCGCAGCTTCTTCTCGACCACGAAGCACTCGGGCGCCTTGATGTCCTCGAGGTTGATGCCGCCGAAGGTGGGCTCGAGCGAGGCGATGATGTCGACCAGCTTGTCCGGGTCGTTCTCGGCAATCTCGAGGTCGAACACGTCGATGCCGGCGAACTTCTGGAACAGCACGCCCTTGCCCTCCATCACCGGCTTGCCCGCCAGCGGCCCGATGTTGCCCAGGCCCAGCACCGCGGTGCCGTTGGTGATGACGCCCACCAGGTTGCCGCGCGCGGTGAGCGCGCTGGCCTCGCCCGGGTCGGCGACGATGGCTTCGCAGGCCGCGGCCACGCCCGGCGAATAGGCCAGGGCCAGGTCACGCTGGGTGATCATCGCCTTGGTGGGCGTGACCTTGATCTTTCCCGCCGGCGCCTGCCGGTGGTAGTCGAGGGCGGCTTGCTTGAAGTCTTCTTGTTCGGACATGGGTCGGGCGGTCTCGGGCCGTGCGCAAGGGCGCCGGCGAATGGGCCCTCGATTGTAGCGGCCCGCCGGGCGCCCTGCCGACGCGCCCGTATGGGCGTGGCTGGCGATGCCGCGCCCGGGCGGCCAGAATGGCGCTTTCCCGCGCGACCCGACGATGCCCACCCGCCCCGACGCCCCGCCGCGCCTGCGCGCCCTGCCCCTGCTGCTGGCCCTGGTCGCGCTTCAGTGGCTGCTGGTGGCCAATCCGGGCTATTTCAGTCACGACGAACTGCAGTGGGGCGCGCGCGCCGACGTGGCGAACTGGCGCGACCTGCCCTGGGTGGCCTGGACCGACGTCGGCACCTTCCAGTGGCGGCCGCTCACCTTCAACCTCTGGCTCCTGGTCTCGCACGCCAGCTTCGGCTGGCCGCAGGCCATGCACCTGGCCTGGGTGGCAATGGGCAGCGCCATCGCGCTGGCGCTGGGCGTGCTGCTGCTGCGGCTCGGGACGACGGTGGCGGTGGCGCGCGGCGCGGCGCTGCTGTTCGCGCTGGGGCCGTACGCGGCCTACGTGCACGGCTGGGTGGGCACGCTGGCCGACCTGCTGTGGGTCGGCGCCGCGCTGGGTCTCGCGCATGCTCTGGTGTCGCTGCGCGCGCGCGGCGCGGCGCCGTTGGTGGCGGCGGCGGTGGCGTTCGCGTTCACCGCACTGGGGCTGCTGGCCAAGGAAGCGGCGCTGGCGATCCCGGCATTGCTGGGACTGGCCTGGCTGCTCCGGCGCGGACGACCGGTGGGCCTGGCCGCGGTGATCGGCAGCGGCGTGGCGGCGCTGGTTTACCTCGCCCTGCGGCTCGACACGCTGATGGCGCCCGCCGAAGCCAGCACCTACGCGCTCTCGCCGGGGTCGGCGCCGCGCAACTGGGCGACGTACTGGCTGTTCCCGCTGCGGCCGGCGGCGTTCGAGGCCACCGGCACCTGGTTCGCCTCCGCCAAGCACCTGGTGATTGCGGCGGGCTTGCTGCTGGCGCTGGTGGCCGGGATCGCCTGGCGGGCGCCGCGACGGGCGCTGGCGCTGGTCCTTGGCGGCACCCTGGCGCTGGCGCCCGCGCTGCCGCTGGCCTTCCCCGCCAACCAGTACGGCTACGGGTTCTGGGCCTGGGTCGTGGCCTGCGTGGCGCTGGCGTGGCCGGCGCTGGGGCGCGCGGGGCGCGGGCTGGTCGTTTTCATGGCGCTGGTGACGACCTGGCATGGCGTCAATGTGCAGCGCGAGATGCAGCGCGTGGGCGAGAAGCAGGCGGTGTTCCAGCCAGCGCTGGTGCAGGCGCTGGCGTCGCACGCGGGCGAGCTGCGTTTGCTCACGCCTGAGCGCGATGACTGGATCTACCGGCGGCTGAGCCACGAGGTGCCGGCCTGGCGCGGCGCGCCGATCGGGGATCGGGTGCGGTGGGTGGGCGCGGGTGAGGTGGTGGATTACCGGGTGGCGGAAGACGGGGCGCTGGTGGCGCCTTGAAGAGCTTCGGGACTGAAGTCCCTCCTACAGTGGCGTCCTGTAGGAGGGACTTCAGTCCCGGAGCTTTTCAAAGCCCCAGCACGAGGTCGTCGGCATCCACGCGGTCGAGGCGAATCTTGTTGGCAAACAGCGAAAACGCCAGCATCCCCGCCAGCCCGTTCGCGCGCTGCATCCACGGCGGCACGTACAGCGGCGCCGCCAGCGCACCCGACTCGAACGCGCCTTCGAGCGCGAACACGTCCTCGAGCGCCATCTTCCCCGCGAACAGCTGCCGCGCCTGCCCCAGCTTGTGGTGGCGCAGGCACCAGCGGAAATACGTGTGCACCGACAGCAGCCCGCGCAGGTACACCGTGTCCTTGGTGAAGGCCGCGCCGCCGCCCAGCGGCACGCCGCGGAACACGCGCTGGCTGGAGGTGAAGCTGTCGAGCGCCGACTGCCCCGATTCGATGAAGAAGCGGAACACCTCGACGAAATCGGCGCCGTGGATGGCCTTGTCGATCGCGACGATGCGCAGGCTGATGCGCTTCATGCGCTCGATGTCCATCGAGCCCGAGATCAGCTCGGCGAAGGTGGCCAGGCCCTCCTGCGTCGCGGTGGTGCGCGGCGAGCCGCGGGCCAGCGACTTCAGGTGCGGCTGCTCGCGGCCGTTGAGGCCGGTGAGGGTGTGCACGAAGGCCTCGTGCACCAGCAGCTGGTTGCGGTCGTACTCGCTGAAGCCGGTGTTGGTGCGCAGGCGGATGCGGGTGGAGCTGGCGGCGGCCTTGGCGATCAGCCCGTCGTCGAGCTCGACCCGCACCTTGTGGCCGGTGAAGAACGCATCCACCGCGGCCTGGAGTTCGGCCTGCACGGTTTCGGCCGGCAGTACGTAGTCGGGCTCGACGGCGCGCAGCTCCTGGTCCATTTCGTCCGCCAGGCCGATGAAGTGGGTGGCGGCGTCGAGGTGGGTCGGCCCGTCGCCGGGCAGCATTTCCACCGGGCGGCCGAACAATCGTGTCGAGTACGCGGTGACGCGGTGCGAGCCCACGGCATCGAGCAGGCGCGTGGTGATGCGCCAGCTCTCCGAAGTCAACTGCAGGTAGCGGCCGAGCGGATCGTCGGGGTCGGCCAGCGCGTGCACCTTGTCCAGCTCGTCGCGCACGGCGGCGTAGTCGCCGCGCGGGTACTCGGGCCGGGGCATGTGGATGCGGCCGATCTTCCAGGCCGCCAGGAACTCTTCCTGCAGCCGCGCCGGCCAGCTCACCGACTCCAGCAGCCGGATGCCGCGCACCGCCGCCACCAGGCGCGCGTCGAGCGCGGCGTGGTGTTCCAGCGAGCGCGCGGCCGCGGTCACCGGCGACCCAGCTTGTCCTTGGTGCGCCGGTGCTTGTTCTTCAGCGCCAGTGCTTCCTCGGCGCGGCGGGCCGCCTGGGTGACGGCGGCGGCCTCGGCTTCGTCGCGCAGCTTCACGTAGTTCAGGTAGCGGGCCTCGTCGAGCGTGCCGTCCTCGATGGCCGCGCGCACCGCGCAGCCGGGCTCGTTGCCGTGCACGCAGTCGCGGAAGCGGCAGCCGGCGCCCAGCGCCTCGATGTCCTCGAAGGCATCGACGATGTCCTCGTCGCCGCTGAGCTTGACCTCGCGCATGCCCGGCGTGTCGATCAGGCAGCCGCCCTGCGGCAGCGGCGTCAGCACGCGGAAGGTGGTGGTGTGGCGGCCGCGCGAGTCGTTGCCGCGCACGGCATTGGTCTTCATCTTCTCGCGGCCCAGCAGCGTGTTGGTGAGCGTGGACTTGCCGGCGCCCGAGCTGCCCACCAGCACCACGGTCTGGCCAGGCCCGAGGTAGGGATGCAGCTCGGCGACGCTGGCCGGGTCCTTGGCGTTGATGGCGTGGATCGGCACGCCGGACTCCTCGACCTCCATCAGCAGGTCGATGCAGTCCTCGACGATCTCGCACTCGTCGGCCTTGGTCAGCACCAGCACCGGGTCGGCGCCGCTGGCGCGGATCACGACTAGGTAGCGCTCGATGCGGCGCGGGTTGAAGTCCTGGTCCAGGCCGACCACCACCAGCACGTGGTCCACGTTCGCGGCGATCAGCTGCTGGCGGTGGTGCTCGCCGGCGGCGCCGCGCTTGAGCAGGGCGTGGCGCGGCAGCAGGGCGAGGATGTTCTTGCCGGCCTCGTCCAGCGTGACCCAATCGCCGACCGCGGCGCGCTGTTCGGGCGGGCAGCGCGGCCGGGTCCAGGGCAACGGCGGCTGCACCTTCAGCACTTCATCGGCGCGGGTGGCCACGTCGTAGGCGCTGCGGTGCTGGCCGACCACGCGGGCCAGGCGGGCGCCGGGGGCGGCGGCGAGGGCCTCGCGGCGGGCGTCGTCATCGGGCCAGCCGATGGGGCGCAGGAGGTCGAGGGCTTCGGGGGTTGGCTGCATTGCCGGGGATGATAGCGCCCCTTCGAACACGCTCCGCTCACCGGGCGGCGGTCAGGCTGTGGCCATGGAACGTTTCGGTACCGTCGTGCTCGTCCTCGCCGCCCTGGGTTTCCTGGGGTTCGGCATCGCCATCGTGGCCGCCCCGGAGGCGGTGTTGGCGCCGGTCGGGATCAGCGGCACCGCGGCCGGGCTGGTCGAGCTGCGCGCCTTCTACGGCGGGCTCGAACTCGGCCTGGCCGCGTTCCTGTTCGCCTGCGCGGCCCAGCCCGCCTGGCGCGCCCCCGGCCTCTGGGCCGTGGCCCTGGCCAATGGCGGCATCGCCGCGGCCCGGCTGCTGGGCATCGGCCTGACCGGGGAGTTCACCGGCTTCTTCGCCGCGGCCCTGGTCTGGGAGATCGGCTTCACGCTGGCGGCGGTGGTGGCCCTGCGCGGCCGGACCGGCTGAACAAAACCGGCTGAAAGCGCGTCAAGATTCCGTTAACCTCGGCCCAGCACCCTGGTCCGAGTCCCCTGCAACATGCCCCACACGCCCCTGCCGACCCGCGAAAGCCTGCGCGAGGTCCGTTATGACATCCGCGGCGAACTGTCCCGCCGCGCCCGCGAACTCGAGGGCCAGGGCCGCCAGCTGATCCGCCTGAACATCGGCAACCCCGGCGCCTTCGGCTTCCGCGCACCCGCCCACCTGCAGGACGCGCTTTCCGCCTGCGTCGGCGAATCGGATCCCTACACCCACCAGCAGGGCCTGCCGGTGGCCCGCGAGGCCCTGGCCGAACTGCACCGCCGGCGCGGCACCCCCAACGCCAGCGCCGAGCGCGTGTTCATTGGCAACGGCGTCAGCGAACTGATCGACATCTCGCTGCGCGCCCTGCTCAATCCCGGCGAGGAAGTGCTGCTGCCCTCGCCCGACTACCCGCTGTGGAGCGCCGCCACCATCCTCAACCAGGGCCGGCCGGTGTACTACCGCTGCGCCCCGCAGAACGGCTTCCTGCCCGACCCGGACGAGATCGAGAAGCTGGTGACGCCGCGCACCCGCGTGCTGGTGGTGATCAACCCGAACAACCCCACCGGCGCCAGCTACCCGCGCGAGCTGCTGCAAAGGCTCGTGGCGATCGCGGCGAAGCACAAGCTGCTGCTGATGGCCGACGAGATCTACGACGGCATCCTGTACGACGAGGCCACGTTCACCCCGCTGGCGCCGCTGGCGGGCGACGTGCCCTGCCTGAGCTTCGGCGGTCTGTCGAAGGTGTGGCGCGCCTGCGGCTGGCGCGTCGGCTGGGCGGTGCTTTCCGGCGACCCGGTGACGGTGGGCGACTACCACCACGCCATGGACCTGCTCAGCGCGCTGCGCCTGTGCGCCAACGTGCCGGCGCAGTTCGCGGTGCCGGCGGCGCTGTCGGGCCCGGAGACCATCCTGGAACTCACCCGCCCCGGCGGCCGCCTGCATGAATCGCGGCGCGCGGTGGTGGAATGCTGCGAGGCCAGCGAGCACCTGTCGCTGGTGGCGCCGGCCGGCGCGCTGTATGCCTTCCCGGAGGTCATCGGCGACGCCGCGGTGGACTTCGACGACCAGGCCTTCGCGCTCGAGCTGCTGGAAACCGAGGACGTGCTGGTGGTGCCGGGCAGCGGCTTCAACGTGCCGGGCTCGCGCCATTTCCGCGTGACGCTGCTGCCGGAGGCGGGGCTGGTGCGCGAAGTGTTCGCGCGCATCGACCGCGCGCTGGGCAAGCACGCCGCGCGGGCCCGCGCGCGCCACGTGGCCTGAAACCCGATGTCCGCGCCGCTCTCCTACCTGGCGCTCGGCGACTCCTACACCATCGGCGAGTCGGTGCCCGAGGCCGGGCGCTGGCCCGTGCAGCTGGCCGCGGCGCTGCGGGCGCAAGGCATCGCGCTGGAAGACCCACGCATCATCGCCACCACCGGCTGGACCACCGATGAGCTCTCGGCGGCGATGGATGCCGCCGAACCGCTGGGACGGCATGACGTCGTGTCGCTGCTGGTGGGCGTGAACAACCAGTACCGCGGCTGGAACCTGGGCGAATACCGGGTCGAGTTCGCCGACCTGCTCGACCGCGCCATCGCCCTGGCCGGCGACCGCCCCGGCCGCGTGCTGGTGCTGTCGATCCCGGATTGGGGCGTGACGCCCTTCGGCCAGGCCAGCGGCCGCGACACCGCCGAGATCGCCCGCCAGCTCGACGCCTTCAACGCCGCCGCCGCCGACGAATGCGCGGCGCGCGAGGTCGCCTTCGTGGACATCACCCCGGTCAGCCGCGAGCGCGGCGCCGAGCCCGGCATGGTGGCCGACGACGGCCTGCACCCCTCCGCCGCGATGTACACCGAGTGGACCCGCCTCGCCCTTCCCGTCGCCCGGGTGCTCCTGGCCTGACCTCCACCCGGCACAGGGACCGCTCGCTCGCCTGCCTGGGTTCTTTCGCTTCGGTGGGGCGTCTGTTTTTGAACGCGGATCAGAGCGGATGGACGCGGATAAAAGCGGATTTTTTAAGTTTTGACCGGCGAGTAGCCGGGCAGTGGCTTCGGATGACGGGCGCTTCCAGGACAGCCTCCGCGCCCTCGACGGGAGACTGCCGAGACCGCGTGCTTGCGCCCGATCCGGACCTGCACGCCTGATGCTTCCCTGACATTTTCCATCCGCTCTTATCCGCGTCCATCCGCTCTGATCCGCGTTCAAACGTTGGAACCCGACCCGCGCGAGCGCCGCACCCCCGGGGTTCATGCCCCGGGAGTAAAATGGCGGCCTTACCTACCGGAGCCGGCCATGTCCCTGTCCCCTGAAACGCGCGCGCGCATCGAATCGATCCTCGCGGCGAACCACGTCGTGCTCTTCATGAAGGGCGAGCCGCGCGCGCCGCAGTGCGGCTTCTCGGCCAAGGCCGTGGGCATCCTCGGCGGCCTGCTGCCGTCCTTCGGCCACGTCGACGTGCTGGCCGACCCTGAGATCCGCGAGGGCATCAAGGTCTACGGCCAGTGGCCGACCATCCCGCAGCTGTACGTCGGCGGCGAGCTGCTGGGCGGCAGCGACATCATCGAGCAGATGCTCAACAGCGGCGAGCTGCACGAGGCGCTGGGCCTGGCCGCGCCGGACCGCACTCCGCCCCGGATCGAGGTCACCCCCGCCGCCGCCGAAGCCATCCAGCGGGCGATGGACGGCGCCGACGAGGGCGCGGTGCTGCACCTTTCGGTCGACCCGCGCTTCAACGCCCGCTTCGAGCTCAAGCCGGCCAGCGGCCAGGAAATCGTGGCCGAAGCGGCCGGCCTGCGTCTCCACATGGACCTGGCCAGCGCGCCGCGCGCACAGGGCCTGCGCATCGACTGGGTCGACGGCCCGCGCGGCGCCGGCCTGGCCATCCACAACCCGAACGCGCCGCCGCCGGTGAAGTCGATGTCGGTGCAGCAGCTGCACGACCACATCATCGCCGGCACCCTCGACGTGGTGGACGTGCGCCCGGCCCACGCCCGTGCCCTGGCGCCGTTCCCGCACCCGCACGAGGTGCTGGACGAGGACAGCCGCGAGCGCCTGGAGGCCCTGCCCAAGGACCTGCCCATTGCCTTCCTTTGCCACCACGGCCAGAGCAGCCGGCAGGCGGCCGAGTACTTCCGCGGCCTGGGCTTCCATGACCTCTACAACGTCGAGGGCGGCATCGACGCCTGGTCGGTGGAGATCGACCCCTCCGTCCCCCGCTACTGAACCGGTTAGCAATGCTTACGTACGGCCCGTGGCGGCCGTAGAGCAATTACGCTAATTTACGGTCATCTGCAGGCCAGCCCGGCCAAAGGTGCGCGCATCCGGGTCCGGCCCCGACCGAGGAGAGGATGGATGCGTAATTGGATCGTGGTGCCGATGGCCCTGGCCCTCGCCGCCTGCGGCGGTGGCGACGGCGCCGCTGGCGGGACGCCCGGCGGCCTGGCCGCCGAGGCCTGCAAGGACGCCGCCGAATCGCGGCTGGGCGGCAAGCTTTACGAACTCGACACCGCCGCGCTGGCCGCCAGCATGCGCGACGCGCCCAACGGCGAGAAATTCCTGACCGCGCCGATCACCATCGAGCCCGGCCTGACGTCGGAAGTGAAGCAGATCGTCGAGTGCACGGTACGCTTCAGCGACGCCAAGCCGCAGCCCGACGTCGTCGGCTTCGTCTTCAACTGGTAGGCGTCATTCGTCGAAGCGCAGGTGCTTGACGGACTTGCCGTGGCGGCGGATAAGGCGCAGCGCCTCGATGCCGATCTGGATGTGGCGCTCGACGAAGTGCTCGGTGACCACGCGGTCCGAGGCCTCGGTCTTCACGCCTTCCGGGATCATCGGCTGGTCCGACACCAGCAAGAGCGCGCCCGACGGAATGGAGTTGGCGAAGCCCGCCGAGAAGATCGTGGCGGTCTCCATGTCGATGGCCATGCAGCGCAGCTTGCGCAGGTATTCCTTGAACGCGGCGTCGTGCTCCCAGACGCGGCGGTTGGTGGTGAACACCGTGCCGGTCCAGTAGTCGTGCTCGAGGTCGCGGATCATGGTGGACACCGCGCGCTGCAGCGCGAACGCCGGTAGCGCCGGCACTTCCGGCGGCAGGTAGTCGTTGCTGGTGCCCTCGCCGCGGATGGCGGCGATCGGCAGCACCAGGTCGCCCAGCTGGTTCTTGCGCTTGAGGCCGCCGCACTTGCCCAGGAAGAGCACCGCCTTCGGGCTGACCGCCGAGAGCAGGTCCATCACCGTGGCCGCATTGGCGCTGCCCATGCCGAAGTTGATCATGGTGATGCCGTCGGCGGTGGCGCTGGGCATCGGCCGGTCGGTGCCCAGGATCGGGGCGCCGGTGAGGCGGGAGAAGGTGTTGAGGTAGCCGCCGAAGTTGGTCAGCAGCACGTGCTCGCCGAAGTCGGCCAGGGGCACGCCGGTGTAGCGGGGAAGCCAATTGCTGACGATCTCGTTCTTGTCTTTCACGTGTCGTTTTCCTTGTTGTTGTTTTTCTACGCCTTGCCTGGCCATTCTGCCACGCGGTGCTTGAACCGTGACCGGATGGACTTGGCAAGCGCCCGGCCCTGCGGCTAGGGTGCGTCGATCACTGGGGAGACCACGATGTCCATCCGAACCAAGGCCAGCCTTTTGGCCGCAGCCCTGCTCGCCCTGCCGATGCTGGCGGGCGCGGCGCAGACGCCCTACGCCAGCACTTACCAGCCCGTGGCCTCGGGCCCGGTGCTGATCCGCAATGCCACTGTCCTGACCGGCGACGGCCAGCGCCTCGAAGGCGCCGACGTGCTGATGCGCGACGGCCGCATCGCCGCGGTCGGCCCCGGCCTGGAGGCCGCCGGCGCCACCGTCGTGGACGCCAGCGGCAAGTGGGTCACGCCCGGCATCATCGACGTGCACTCGCACCTGGGCGTGTACCCCAGCCCCGGCGCGGCCGCGCACTCCGACGGCAACGAGATGACCACGCCCGTGACCTCCCAAGTCTGGGCCGAGCACGCGGTGTGGCCGCAGGACCCGGGCTTCGCCACCGCGCTGGCCGGCGGCGTGACCTCGATGATGATCCTGCCCGGCTCGGGCAACCTGATCGGCGGCCGCGGCGTGGTGCTTAAGAACGTGGCCGCCACCACCATGCAGCAGATGAAGTTCCCCGGGGCCCCGCACAGCGTGAAGATGGCCTGCGGCGAGAACCCCAAGCGCTACTACGGTGGCCGCGGCCAGTCGCCCATGACCCGCATGGGCAACATGGCCGGCTACCGCGCCGCCTTCATCGAGGCGCAGAAGTACCGCGCCGCCTGGGACAAGTACGAGGCCGCCAGCGCCGAGTCCGGCCGCGGCCGTGGCAAGGGCAACGGCGGCGCCGAGAAGCCGGCCCAGGACCTGCGCCTGGAAACCCTGGCCGGGGTGATGCGCGGCGACATCACCGTGCAGATCCACTGCTACCGCGCCGATGAAATGGCGCTGATGATGGACCTGGCCAAGGAGTTCGACTTCAAGATCGCCGCCTTCCACCACGGCGTCGAGGCCTACAAGCTGGCCGACGAACTCGCCGCGGAAGGCATCTGCGGCGCGCTGTGGGCCGACTGGTGGGGCTTCAAGATGGAGGCCTACGACGGCATCCAGGAGAACATCGCCCTGGTGGATCGCCCGAAGAACAGCTGCGCGGTGGTGCACTCCGATTCCGCCGAAGGCATCCAGCGCCTGAACCAGGAAGCCGCGAAGGTGATGGTGCGCGGCGAGCGCGTCGGCCTGAAGCTGCCGCCCGAGCACGCCATCCGCTGGATCACCACCAACGCCGCGCGTGCGATCGGCGTCGCCGACCAGACCGGCCTGCTGGCCGAAGGCAAGATGGCCGACGTGGTGGTGTGGAACGGCAATCCCTTCAGCGTTTATGCCAAGGCCGAGCGCGTCTACGTCGACGGCGCCCTGCTCTACGACCGCGCCGACCCGTCGAGGCAGCCGGTCACCGACTTCATGCTGGGCCAGGAGGTGTCGCCGTGAAGCGCCTGCTCGTTTGCCTCGTCCTCGCCGCCGCGCTGCCCGCGGCCGCCCAGGACCTGCTGATCCGCGACGCCACCGTGCACACCGCCGGTGCCCGCGGCACCCTCAAGAACCACGACGTGCTGGTGCAGGGCGGCGTGGTGCGCCAGGTCGGCCCCGGCCTGGCCGCGCCGGCCGGCGTCACCGTGGTCGAAGCCAAGGGCCGGCCGCTGACGCCGGGCCTGTTCGGTGGCCTCACGGGCCTGGGCATCGAGGAAGTGTCGGGCGAATCCGCCACCGTCGACCACACGCTGGCGCTCGGCGTGGCGCCGAATGCGCACGAGCCCACCTGGCGCCCCGAGTTCGACGTGGACGTCGCCTTCAACCCGAACTCCGCCGCGATCGGCGTGAACCGGGTCGAGGGCATCACCTTCACCGTGCTCTCGCCCAGCAGCACCGCGGGCGGCAGCTTCGTCGCCGGCCAGGGCAGCGCGGTGGTGCTCGACGGCCGCTTCGACGCCGCGCTGGGCAACAGCCGCAGCCTGTTCGTGAACCTGGGCGGCGGCGCCTCGCCGCTGTCCGGCGGCAGCCGTGCCGGCCAGTGGATGCTGCTCGAGCAGGCGGTGGCCGAGGCCCGCAGCGGCGCCGATGACGGCCTGCTGACCCGCTCCGGCCGCGCCGCGCTGCAGCGCTACCTGGCCGGTGGCCGGGTCGTGTTCCAGGTCGACCGCGCGGCGGACATCCGCCAGGCCCTGGCATTCAGCAAGAAGCACGGCCTCAAGCCGGTGATCGCCGGCGGCGCCGAGGCCTGGATGGTCGCGGCCGAACTCAAGGCCGCGAACGCACCGGTGCTGCTCGATGCGCTCGTCAACCTGCCATCGAGCTTCGACGCGCTGGGCTCGTCCCTCGAGAACGCCGCGCGCCTGCACCGCGCCGGCGTGCCGGTGGCGTTCTCGCAGGCGGGCGACGCCACCCACAACGCCCGCAAGGTGCGCCAGCTGGCCGGCGTCGCCGTCGCCAACGGCCTGCCGTGGGAAGCCGGCCTGGCCGGGCTGACCGCGGTTCCGGCGCAGGTGTTCGGCGTGTCGGCCCAGCGAGGCCGCATCGAGCCGGGCCAGGTCGCCGACCTGGTGCTGTGGTCGGGCGATCCGCTGGAAGTGAACACGGTCGCCGAGCAGGTCTGGTTCGACGGCCGCGCCGCCAGCATGCGCTCGCGCCAGACCGAGCTGCGCGACCGCTACCTGGCGCCCAAGGGCAGCCTGCCCCGCGCCTACTCCGGCCGCTGATGGCCGCGTGACCCTGCGCCCTCCCCGGGAGACCGGGGAGGGCGTAGTCTTTTGGGGCCGGCGCCGCGGGGAGCCGTGCCGGCATCCATCCACACGGGGAGACGTGCGATGCCGGAGTTCAATGTCTGGGCGGTGCTGGTGGCCGCGCTATCGGGGTTCGTGCTGGGCGGGCTGTGGTATTCGCCGGTGCTGTTCGGCAAGGCCTGGCAGCGCGAGACCGGCCTGAGTGACGAGGTGCTCGCCAAGGGCAACATGGCGCTGATCTTCGGCACCACCTTCGTGCTGTGCCTGGTGGCCAGCGCGGTGTTCGCGATGTTCCTGGGGCCGAAGCCCAGTCTGGAACTCGGCGTGGGCGCCGGCTTCGCGGCGGGTCTGTGCTGGGTCACGGCCAGCTTCGGCATCAACTACCTGTTCGAGCGCAAGTCGCTTCGGTTGTTCCTGATCAACGGCGGATACCACACGCTGCAGTTCACCCTGATCGGGGCGGTGCTGGCGCTCTGGCCGGTGGACGCAAGCCTGACGTAGGGGAAGGTCGTGCGGCGCGCCGGCAAGGCCGGCGCCGTGGGCCGGTTCGCCGGTCAGTTCGGCCCGAAGCTGCCTTCGGCCGCGACCACCATGTTGCGGC
The DNA here is from genome assembly GCF_022842045.1 of Arenimonas sp. GTDB lineage: Bacteria > Pseudomonadota > Gammaproteobacteria > Xanthomonadales > Xanthomonadaceae > Arenimonas. The sequence goes on from NZ_JALHQI010000021.1 coordinate 26,946, forward strand.
CGGAGTCCTTGGCGACGTACATCGCGCGATCGGCGCGGTCGACCAGGGCGTCCAGCGGTTCGGCCTCGCCCAGGTATTCGGCGACGCCGATGCTGACCGTGAGCTCGACCACTTCCTCGCCGACCACCTGGCAGTGCTGCTGCACCGCCATGCGGATGCGCTCGCCGACCGCGATGGCGTTCACCCGGCGCGCGCCCGGCAGCGCGACCGCGAACTCCTCGCCCCCCATGCGGCCCAGGATGTCGCCGCCGCGCAGCTCGGCCGCCACCGTCGTGGCCACGGCCTTCAGGCATTCGTCGCCAACGTGGTGGCCCAGGCTGTCGTTGATCAGCTTGAACAGGTCGATGTCGAAGAACAGCACCGACAGCGGGCGCGGCGGCTGCGCCTCGCGGGCATCCGAGGCGAGCTGCTCGAGCCGCCCGCGCCAGGCGCCGCGGTTGAGCACGCCGGTGAGCGGGTCACGCTCGGAGCTCTGCTTCACGCGCGAGGCTTCGGCCCGGGCGTGGTCGCGCTCTTCGAGCAGGCGGCGCATGCGGCCGAGCAGTTCGCGCACCAGCAGCAGGCCCCAGGCCAGCACCGCGATGGCCAGCACCAGCCCGACCAGGGGCCAACGCCCGGCCAGCCAGGCGCCCGCCAACAGCAAGGCGACACTGGCACCGGCGTAAGGCAGCCAGGCTGCGCCCGGCACCATGCGCTGCGTCAGCACGCGCGAGGCGAGGGCCAGGGCGGCGGCCAGGGCCGCGGCGAAGCCAAGCGCGAACCAGAGCGCCGTCACCTGCCCGGACGGAGCGGCCGCGAACGCGGGCGTCGCCGCCATCAACAGGGACAGCGGCGCGGTGGCGGAAATGCGGCGAGGGCGGTGGGAAGGCCTCATGGGGCTACTGTCGGCCACCGCGCCCCCCGAAACAAGCGACTGTTTCGCTTGGCATTTGGATATCGCCAACCGGCTCACGCTTTCACCGGCCCATGACCTTCGGCCTAGGGGGTTCGGGGGTGCTTGGCCTAGCATCGGCGGGTCCCTTTCCCGGAGTCGCCCATGCCGTCCCGTCCGCTCGCGCTTGCCGTCCTGATCAGCCTCGGCCTGTCCACCCCCGCCACCGCCGCCGAGTCCAAATGGGACGTCAACGCCGCCCACGCCAAGGGCAAGGTGGTCAGCTTCAGCACCGACGAAGGCACCTGGCTCGACCTCGACGTCAGCCCGGACGGGCGCCGCATCGTGTTCTCGATGCTTGGCGACATCTACAGCCTGCCGATCACCGGCGGCCAGGCGCAGCGCATCACCCGCGGCGCGGCCTGGGACATCCAGCCGCGCTTTTCGCCCGACGGCAGCGAGATCGCCTTCACCTCCGACCGCGGCGGCGGCAACAACCTCTGGCGCATGAAGGCCGACGGCAGCGGCGCTACGGCGGTCAGCAAGGAAGACTTCCGCCTGCTCAACAACCCGGCCTGGACGCCGGACGGCCAGTTCATCGTCGGCCGCAAGCACTTCACTTCGCAGCGCTCGCTGGGCGCGGGCGAACTGTGGATGTACCACCGCGACGGCGGCGCCGGCCTGCAGCTGACCAAGCGCAAGAACGACCAGCAGGACCAGGGCGAACCGGCGTTCTCGCCCGACGGCCGCTACCTGTATTTCTCCGAGGACATGAGCCCGGGCGGTGCGTTCGACTACAACCGGAACGTGCACGACATGATCTACGCGATCCGGCGCCTGGACCGCGAGACCGGCGAGATCGAGAACGTGGTGTCCAGCGCCGGCGGCGCGGTGCGGCCGCAGCCCTCGCCCGACGGCAAGTCGCTGGCGTTCGTGAAGCGCGTGCGCGACAAGTCGGTGCTGCACCTGCTCGACCTGGAATCCGGCGAGGTGCGCGCGGTCTGGGACGGCCTTTCGCACGACCAGCAGGAAGCCTGGGCGATCTTCGGGCCTTACCCCAATTTCGACTGGCTGCCGGACTCGAAGTCGGTGGTGGTCTGGGGCCAGGGCAAGTTCTGGCACGTGGACATGGCCAGCGGCACGGCGAAGAACGTGCCGTTCACCGCCGAGGTCTCGCAGACGGTGCTGCCGGCGCTGCGCGCCGACCAGTCCGCGGCCTTCGACGGCGACAGCTTCTCGCCGCGCATGATTCGCGACGTGGCCACCAGCCCCGATGGCCGCACGCTGGTCTTCCACGCGGTCGGCCAGCTGTGGACCAAGGCGCTGCCCGGCGGCGCCCCCAAGCGCCTGACCCAGGACGGCGCCAACTTCGAGTACCAGCCGGCCTTCAGCCCGGACGGACGCAAGCTGCTGTACACGACCTGGTCGGATGAAAAGATGGGCGCGATCCGCGAGCTCGACCTGGCCACCGGCCAGTCGCGCCTGCTGACGACGCAGCCGGGCTTCTACTACGGCCCGCGATACTCGCGCGACGGCGCCCGCATCGTGTATTCGCGCCAGGGCGGCAGCGGCCTCACCGGCAGCCTGTGGAGCGGCACCCGCGGCGTGTTCGTGGTGCCGGCGGCCGGCGGCGACGCCGTGCAGGTCGCGAAGAACGGCGCCGACCCGCAGTTCTCGGCCGACGGCCAGCGCGTGTTCTTCCTCACCGGCGGCGGCCTCGAGAAGAAGCTGATGAGCGTCGGCCTCAACGGCGAGCTGCCGCGCGAAGTGTTCAACCTCAAGTACGTGGACCACGTGGCGATCAGCCCGGACGGCAAGTCCGTCGCCTTCACCGAGCTGTTCAACGGCTACGTGGCGCCGCTGCCGCTCACCGGCGGTTCGATCGAGCTCAACAAGGACACCAAGGCCATCCCGGTGACCGCGCTGGGCACCGACATGGGCAGCTACCTGCACTGGGGCGCCGATTCGAAGTCGGTGCACTGGATCGTGGGCGACCGCTACCACTCGCGCGCGCTGGGGGCTTCGAAGGCCGACGGCGGCGTGGTGGTGGGCCTGCGCCTGCCGACCGACCGCCCGGCCGATACGTTCGCGCTGGTCGGCGGCCGCGTGGTGACGATGCGCAACGCCAACAGCGCCGAGGAAGTGATCGAGGACGGCGTGGTGGTGGTGCGCGGCGAGCGCATCGTGGCGGTGGGCAAGCGCGGCGACGTGGCCATCCCGGCCGGCGCGCGCGAGGTGGACGTGTCGGGCAAGACCGTGTTCCCGGGCATCGTGGACGCGCACGCGCACGCGGCGCACTTCGGCCAGGGCGTGGTCCCGCAGCAGAACTGGGCCTACCACGCCAACCTCGCCTTCGGCATCACCACCATGCACGACCCGTCGGCGACCACCGAGTTCGTGTTCTCGCAGTCCGAGCTGGTGAAGGCCGGGCGCATGGTCGGGCCGCGCGTGTTCTCGACCGGCACCATCCTTTACGGCGCCGATGGCGACTTCAAGGCGGTGGTGAACTCGATCGACGACGCCCGCGGCCACCTGCGCCGCATGCAGGCGAACGGGGCCTTCTCGGTCAAGTCGTACAACCAGCCCAGGCGCGACCAGCGCCAGCAGATCAACCAGGCCGCGCGCGAGCTGGGCATGCTGGTGGTGGAGGAAGGCGGCTCCACGTTCCACCACAACATGACCATGATCGTGGACGGCGTCACCGGCGTGGAGCACAACATCCCGATCGCGCCGCTGTACAAGGACGTGACCGAGCTGTGGCGCAACACCCAGGTCGGCAACACGCCGACCCTGGTGGTGAACTACGGCGGCCTGAACGCCGAGCGCTACTGGTACGCCCGCGACAACGTCTGGGAGAACGAGCGCCTGCTGCGCTTCTTCCCGAAGAACTCGCTCTACGGCCAGACCATCCGCCGCGACACCGCGCCGGAGTGGGACTACTACCACGTGGAAGTGGCCAAGGCGGCCAAGCAGCTGCGCGACAACGGCACGCTGATCCTGGTCGGCGGCCACGGCCAGCTGCAAGGCATGGCGCCGCACTGGGAGATCTGGTCGCTGGCCCAGGGCGGGTTCTCGCCGTGGGAAGCGCTGCGCGCGGCCACCATCGACGGCGCGGCCTACCTGGGCCTGGCGAAGGAAATCGGCTCGCTCGAGGCCGGCAAGCGCGCCGACCTGGTGGTGGTGGACGGCAACCCGCTGGCCGACATCCGCCGGAGCGACGACACCGCGCTGGTGATGGTCAACGGCCGCCTGTTCAACGCCGCCGACATGTCCGAGATCGGCGGCCAGCAGCGCCCGGCCCCGACCTTCTTCTGGCAGCGCCAGGGCAACGGCGTCCAGGTGGGCGTCGAATACGGCCCCACCGCCCCCTGCCACTGCCCCAAGTCCGGCACCCAACACCCCCACTAACCCCAGCAAATGAACCTGGTTCAATTATTTATGGCTAGTCGATTCATCGTGCGGTTGAACGATCCGGCGCTGGCGCGCGGGGAGGAGCCGACACTTTCTTTCCAGTCCTCGGGGGCCGAGGGCCTCGCGGCGGAACTGGAGGCGGCGCTGCGGACGCCGGCGCTGTTCGAGCGCTGGCGCGCGATGCAGGACGAGCCCGACGAGGTCGACCAGTCGCTGGGCGCCGTCGACCCCGAGGCCCGCGTCACCGGCGTGCAGCGCGACCTCAAGATCGAGCTCGAGGCGCGCACGGCGCTGTCGCACGGCGTGTTCCGGCACCGCATGCGGCTGCTGGCGGGCAGCCACTGGGAGCTGGCCGACGTGCGCTTCGGGTGAACTTCAACCGGTGTTCTGCACGCCGGCGGCGATGCCGTTCACGGTGGTCACCAGCGCGTGGAACAGCGCGTCTTCGGGGCGGCCGGCCGCGCGCCAGCGCGCCAGCAGGTCCACCTGCAGCAGGCTGATCGGATCCACGTAGGGATTGCGCAGGCGGATCGACTCGCGCAGGCGGAAATCGTTCGCCAGCAGTTCGTCGGTGCCCTTGAGCGCGAGGATGGTGTCGCGGGTGCGGGCGAACTCGGCGGCGATGCCGGGGAAGAACGCGTCGTGGGCGTCGCCGGCCAGGCGCGAGTAGTGCTCGAAGATGCCGAGGTCCGACTTGGCCAGCACCATCTCGACATCGTCCACCAGCGTGGCGAAGAACGGCCAGTCACGCGCCATCTCGGCCACGGCGTCCCGGCCGTGGGTTTCCACCGCACTCGCCAGGCCGGTGCCGACGCCCAGCCACGCGGTCAGCCCGCAGCGGTTCTGCGACCAGGCGAACACCCACGGAATCGCCCGCAGCGACGACACCCCGCCCGCCTGCCCGCGCTTGCTCGGCCGCGAGCCGATGCGCAAGCGCTCGATGACGTCGATCGGCGTGGCCGCGCGGAAGTAATCGACGAAGCCAGGTGATTCGTAAACCAGCCCGCGGTAGTGCGCGCGCGCCGCCGTGGCGATCCCCGCCGCCATTGCCCGCCACGCCGCCTCGCGCGGCTCCGGCGCGCGCGGACGCAGGCTGGCGCGCAGCACGGCGCCGCTCACCTGCTCGAGGTTGCGCAGCGCAATGGCGCGGATGCCGTACTTGCGATGGATGACCTCGCCTTGCTCGGTCAGGCGCAGGCTGCCGTCGACCGAACCGCGCGGCGCGGCGATGACGGCGCGTTCGGTCTTGCCGCCACCGCGCGACAGCGACCCGCCGCGACCGTGGAAGAACGCGATGCGCACGCCGGCCTCGGCCGCCAGCGCGGTCAGCTGCACCTGGGTCTGCTGCAGCGCCCAGCGCGAAGCGACCAGGCCGCCGTCCTTGGCGCTGTCGGAATAGCCCAGCATCACGATCTGGCGGTCGCCGCGCGCGCGCAGGTGCTCGCGATACACGGGGTCCGCGAACAGCGAGCGCAGCGTTTCGGCGGCGGCCTGCAGGTCGTCCACGGTTTCGAACAGCGGCGCAACGTCGAGCGGCACCGCCCCCTGCCCGTCCACGCAGCCGGCGATGCGCGCCAGCGCCAGCACCGCCAGCGCATCGGCGGCGCTGCGGCTCATGCTGATGATGTAGGGGCCGAAGGCGCGCGGGCCGTAGCGCGGGAGCGACTCGGCGACGGTGCGGAAGACGTCGAGCACGCGGGCGGAGGTTTCGCTCCCTTCGGGAGCGTTCGGGCTTGAAGGCCCTCCTACATGCGGCTCCTGTAGGAGGGCCTTCAGGCCCGACTGTCCGGAGTCGATCAGCTGGCGCAGCCGTGCCGCCCTGTCCTGCCAGCCGCGCTCAGGCCACTCGCCATCGCCCAGCAGCTCCGCCAGCGCCAGGTCGTGCTGCGACGACTCCTGCCGAAGGTCCAGCGTGGCCAGATGGAACCCGAACGCCTCCGCACGCCGCCGCAGCCGCCGCACCGCGAAGCCGCCGGCGTGTTCGCCACGATGCGCCGCCAGGCTGGCCTCCATCAGCCGGAGGTCGTCGAGCAAGCCGGTGGCGTCCTCGTAGCCCTCGCGCTTGTCCTGCGCCGTGGCGGCCAGGCGCGCCGACACCAGCGCCGCGAAGCGGCGGTAGGGCATGTCGGCGTGGCGGGCCTTGATCTTGTCGGCGGCCTTGGGGAAGCGGCGCGCGTAGTCGTCGGCGCGTTGCACCAGCCCGGCCGACACGCCGACGCGGCCGGAGGACTGGCTCAGCACCTCGCCCAGGCGCGCCAGGTCGCGCCGGTAGTTCGCCAGCACCAGCGCGCGCTGGCCCGACAGCGTGGCCTCGATGGTGGCGGCACCCACGTTCGGGTTGCCGTCCATGTCGCCGCCGACCCAGGAGCCGAAGCCCAACAGCGGCGGCAGCGGCGGGGCGTCGTCGCCGTACACCGACTGCAGCGCATCCTCGAATACTTCGTGGAAGACCGGCAAAACGCGGTACAGCACGTCCGAGAGATAGAAGGCCACGTGCTCGAACTCGTCGGCGACGCTGGGTTTCTCCGGCGGCGTCTCGTCGGTCTGCCAGCTGGCGGTCAGCGCCAGGCGCATGCGTTCGACGTCGGCGCGGCGCTCCTGCGGCGTGAGGTTGCGGTCGATGTCCTCGACCAGGCAGCGCACGACCTCGCTCTCCTTCTCCAGCAGCGCGCGGCGCACGGCCTCGGTGGGATGCGCGGTGAACACCGGCTCGATGCGCATCCGGGCCACCAGTGCCGACAGCGTGGCGGCGTCCACGCCTTCGGCCTTGAGCTGGCGCAGCGAGGCCTCGAGGCCACCGGGCTGCGGGGATTCGCCCAGCCGCTGGTAGTCGCGACGGCGACGGATGCGATGCACGCGCTCGGCCAGGTTGACGGCCTGGAAGTACGCGGCGAAAGCGCGCACCAGCAGCTCGGCGCGGTCCAGCGGCAGGCCGTGCAGGCGATCGGACAGCGCCTCGATGGGGGCACCGGCCTCGCGGCGACGGATGGCGGCGACGCGCAGGGCCTCGACATCGGCCAGGAAGTCCGACGACACCTGTTCGGCCAGGATCTCGCCGACCAGCGCACCGAGGCGCTTGACGTCCTCGCGCAGCAGCACGTCGGTCGGCGGCAGGTCGATGGCACGCAGGGACTCGATGGGGGTGTCGTCTTCGGGGCGTTCATTCATGTGGCCAGCCTAACGCCTCCGCCGGCCACGGTGCATCCGCGAGTGCGCTTCGCGTCCGGCCCCCGCCCGGCTTGCCTGCGCATTGCGCAGTGCGCTCTGGCGAATCCGGAAGCCACGGCTGCACGGATGCTTGCTAATGCGAATCGTTCGCATTACCATTGCGCCCACCTCGAACCACACCTCCCCTGCCAAGGACGGATTCCATGCCCCGCTCCCTCCGCTGCACCCCGCTCGCCGCCGCACTCGCCCTCGCCCTCAGCGCGCCCGCCTGGGCCGTCACCGCCCCCCACGTGACCGAACTCGACACCCTGAACGTGTATGGCCAGCGCGATGGCTACCGCGCGGAGTCCACGGTGACCGCGACCAAGACCGAAACCGGGCTGCGCGACGTACCCCAGGCCATCACGGTCGTCACCCAGGAGGCCATCCAGGACCAGGCCATGAATTCGCTGACCGACGTGCTGCGGCTGGTGCCCGGCGTGGGTGTCGCCCAGGGCGAAGGCCACCGCGACGCGCCGATCTTCCGGGGCAACACCTCGACTTCGGACATGTTCGTGGACGGCATCCGCGACGACGTCCAGTACATCCGCGACCTCTACAACGTCGAGCGCGTCGAAGTGCTCAAGGGCCCGAATGCGATGATCTTCGGTCGGGGCGGGGTCGGCGGCATCATCAACCGGGTCAGCAAGCAGGCCGACGGCGATGCCCATCGCAGCCTGTCGCTCCAGGTCGGCGACTGGAACCGCCGCCGGGCCGTCGTCGACATCGGCGAGCCCATGGGCGCCGAGGCCAGCGTCCGCGTGACCGGCCTGTACGAGGATTCCGAAAGCTTCCGTGACGGCTTCGAGCTCGAACGCTCCGGCATCAACCCCACGGTCAATTTCGCCGCGGGGGAAGCCACCCGGGTGACGCTCGGCTACGAATACTTCCGCGACCATCGCGTGGCCGATCGCGGCGTGCCGTCGCTGCTGGGCGTCGGCATCGGCCGCCCGGTCGACGTCCCGTCCGACACGTTCTTTGGTTCGCCCGAGCTCAGTCCGATCCGGGCGTCGGTGTCGGCGTTCAGCGCGCTGGTCGAACATGAGTTCGACAACGGCGTGTCGCTGCGCAACCGCACGCGCTACGGCGACTACGACCGCTTCTACCAGAACGTCTATCCCAACGGTGTCGTCGCCGATGGCGGCGGCAACCTGAGCGCGATCATCGCCGCCTACAACAACTCGATGAAGCGCGAGAACCTGTTCAACCAGACCGACCTGGTGTGGAACTTCAGCCACGGCGGCGTGCGCCACACCGTGCTGGTGGGCGCCGAGTTCGGCCGCCAGCAGACCGACAACCTGCGCCAGAGCGGCACGTTCACACAATCCAACCTGGTGCCGCTGGAGAACCCACGCTACGCCGGTGGCGTCACGTTCGCCAACCGGGCCTCGGACGCCAACAACCGCAGCGACGCCGACGTCGCCAGCCTGTACGTGCAGGACCAGATTGAATTCTCGCCGCAGTGGCAGGCCGTGTTGGGGCTGCGCCACGACCGCTTCGAGGTCGACGTGCGCGACAATCGCACCGGCGCGGTGCTGTCCTCGAGCGACGGCCTGTGGTCGCCGCGCCTGGGCCTGATCTGGACGCCCGTGGCGCCGCTGTCGCTGTACGCCAGCTACAGCACCGCGGCACTGCCGCGGGCGGGCGAGCAGCTGTCCTCGTTGTCGAGCACCAGCGCATCGCTCGACCCGGAGGAGTTCCACAACTACGAAATCGGCGCGAAGTGGGACGTCTCCCCCGGCCTGGCGCTGACGGCGGCCATCTATCGCCTCGACCGCACCAACGTGTTCACCGTCGATCCGCTGGACAACAGCAAGGCCTTGCTGGTGGACGGGCAGCGCAGCACCGGGCTGGAGCTGGGCCTGGCCGGCGAAATCACCGATGCCTGGAAGATCCTCGCCTCCTACGCCTATCAGGACGGCGAGATACTGTCGGACCTGCGCACGTCGGCCACGTCCGTCACGCCGGCCGGCACCCGCCTGGCGCAGCTGCCGCGCCACAGTGCGGCGATCTGGAACCGCTACGACGTCACGCCGCGCTGGGGACTGGGGCTGGGCGTCGTTCACCGGGGCGAAGTGTTCAGCACGATCAGCAACGACGTGACGCTGGATGCCTATACCCGCGTGGACGCCGCGGTCTACTACGCCGCCAGCAAGAACGTGAAGCTGCAGGTCAACATCGAGAACCTCTTGGACACCGAGTACTTCGCCTCGGCGCACAACGACAACAACCTGATGCCCGGCTCCCCGCGCGGCATCCAGTTCGGCGTGAACCTCGACTTCTGAGGAGACGGCCCCTGCGCGGGGCTTGCCGGGCTTCGCGTTCGATAGCGGCCAAAAGGGCTGCGGTCAGTGGCCGCCGCAGCACTTCTTGTATTTCTTGCCGCTGCCGCAGGGGCAGGGGTCGTTGCGCTCGGGGGCGGCGGCGCGGCGCACGGGCTCGCGCGGCGTCAGGTCCTCGATGCGGTGCACGTGCAGGTCGTGCAGCATGTCGGGCAGGCCGGCGTGGATCTCCAGGCGCTCGCTGTAGGGCAGCGGCGTCGGCGCCCCGCCCTCCTGCTCGGCCGGATAACTGCCGACGGCCAGCGCTTCGACGTAGCCCTCGACCTCGCCGATCCACTCGTCCTTGGCGATCCAGGCGTCCCAGGCTTCCGAGCGCAGGTCCATGCCGTCCAGGAAGCCCGCGCCCCAGGCCGCGCCGATGTCCACGTCGTCGCCGTGCTCGCCTTCGACGTCGTCGGGCAGCCACCAGAACAGCGCGCCGTCCACGGTCATCTCGTCGGAGTTGAAGCGCACGCGGCGCGCGGCGGTGTTCCAGGCCAGCATCAGCAGCGCGCGGGCGGCGGCCTCGTCGGCGGCATTCTCCCAGCGCGGCGGCGCCTTGCCCCAGACGCGCGGCAGCCATTCCTCGACGGGAATTACCTCGCCCGGGCTCACCACCAGCGCGCTCAGGTAGCCATCGAGCTGCTCGAGCCCGTAGCCGCCGAAGGGCACGGCCCGCTGCTCCAGCAGGCGGTCGAGTTCATCGATGCGCGGGTCGTTGGCGCGGAACCAGTCGGCTTTCACGGTGGCCATGTCAGTACGCGAATTCCTTGAACACCGGGTCCACGCTACCCTTCCACGGCCCGTGGAACAGGGCCAGCTTGCGCTCGGCAGGGGTTTCGTTGGCCAGGGCGAACTCCAGCAGCGGCTCGAGGAACACGGCTTCGCTGGCGCCGGTGGCGTTGAGGCGGTTGCGGCGCTTGAGGCCGTTGCCGGCGATCTTGAGCGCCTCGAGCGCCAGCTCGCGCACGGTGGCGCCGCGGAAAGGCAGCTTCAGCGCATGCTTGGGCACGCCATCGCGCAGTGCGTGGCGCTCCTGCATCGAGAAATCCTTCACCAGGTCCCAGGCCGCGTCCAGCGATTCCTGGTCGTACAGCAGGCCGACCCAGAACGCCGGCAGCGCGCACAGGCGGTTCCAGGGACCGCCGTCGGCGCCGCGCATCTCCAGGTACTTCTTCAGCCGCACTTCGGGGAAGGCGGTGGTCATGTGGTCGGCCCAGTCCTTCATCGTCGGCAGCACGCCCGGCAGCGCCGGCAGCTCGCCGCGCAGGAACTTCCGGAAGTCCTGGCCGCTGAGGTCGAGGTACTCGCCGTCGCGGTAGCTGAAGTACATCGGCACCTGCAGCAGGTAGTCGACGTAGCGCTCGAAGCCGAAGCCCTCCTCGAACACGAAGTCGAGCATGCCGGTGCGGTCGGGGTCGGTGTCGGTCCAGATGTGGGAGCGGTAGCTCAGGTAACCGTTCGGCTTGCCCTCGGTGAACGGCGAATCAGCGAACAGCGCGGTCGCGATCGGCTGCAGCGCCAGCGACACGCGGAACTTCTTCACCATGTCGGCTTCGCTGGAGAAGTCCAGGTTCACCTGCACCGTGCAGGTGCGCGTCATCATGTCCAGGCCCAGGTTGCCGCGCTTGGGCATGTACTCGCGCATGATCTTGTAGCGGCCCTTGGGCATCCACGGCATCTCGTCGCGGCGCCACTTGGGCTGGAAACCCATGCCGAGGAAGCCCAGGCCCAGCTCTTCGCTGACCGCCTTGACCTCGCGCAGGTGCTGGTTGGTCTCGCGGCAGGTCTGGTGGATGTCCTGCAGCATCGCGCCCGAGAGCTCGAGCTGGCCGGCCGGCTCCAGCGTCACCGACGCGCCGTCCTTCGACAGGGCGATCAGCTTGCCCTTCTCTTCGTAGGGCTCCCAGCCGAAGCGGGTGAGGCCGCGCAGCATCGCCTCGATGCCGTTCGGGCCCTCCCAGGTGGGCGGGCGCAGGTCGTCGAGCCGGAAGCCGAACTTCTCGTGCTCGGTGCCGATGGTCCACTCAGCCTCGGGCCGCGAACCGGTGGCCAGGTACTCGACCAGCTGGTCGCGACCGGTGAGGGGGCTTTCCTTGACGTTGCTGGGTCCGGACACGGGGCGCGCCTTGCTGGGGTGGAAGCGATGTGCGGGCGCTGGCCTACAATCGCAAGGATGGCGATCTTATCCCGCAACCCGTGAAAGCCGGCGTCCTGCCCCTGCTGCTGCTGTGTTGCGGGCCGGCCCTGGGCCAGGTGCTCGAGCGCGGCAACGGCCCGGAGCCGTCCACGCTGGATGCGCATCGCTGCCCGGAAGTGGCCTGCGCCAACGTGCTGCGCGACCTGTACGAAGGCCTGGTGGCCGAGGACGGCGGCGGGCGTCGGGTGCCCGGCATGGCCGAGCGATGGGAAGTGTCGGCGGACGGCCGCACCTGGACCTTCCACCTCCGGCCGGGGCTGCGCTGGTCCAACGGCGAGCCGCTGGACGCCGGGCAGGTGGTGGCCAGCTTCCGGCGCGCGTTCGCGCCGGCCACGGCGGCGCCGTTCGCCGGCCATTTCGAGGCGATCGAGAACGCCGGCGCGGTGCAGCGCGGCGAACTCCCGCCGACCCGGCTCGGCATTGCGGCCCCGGATGCGCAGACTGTCGTGTTCACCCTTGTCCGCAGCGCCGACCTGCCGCGCCTGCTGACCCTGCCGACCGCCTTCCCGGTCTACCTGCCGGCGCTGGCCGAGCACGGCGCCCAGCACACGCGGCCCGGACGGCTGGTGAGCAACGGCGCCTACCGGCTGGCCGGCTGGCTGCCGCAGGCCATGATCACGCTTGAGCGCAATCCGGAATTCCGGGAGCCCGCACCGATCCCGCGCGTGCGCTTCCACGTCACCGAAGATGCCAGCAGCGAGCTCAAGCGCTTCGAGGCCGGCGGCCTGCACCTCACCGAGACCGTGCCGCCGCAGCCGCTGCCGGCGCTGCGCGCGCGCTTCGGCGACCAGCTGCGCATCAGTCCCTACCTGGGCAGCTTCTGGCTGGGCTACAACCTCGACCAGCCGCCGTTCAAGGACGCGCCGGCGCTGCGCGAGGCGCTCTCGCTCGCGATCGACCGCGACATCCTCACCCGCCACGTCACCGGCCTGGGTGAAGTCCCGGCCTACGGACTGGTGCCTCCGGGCGTCGCGGGCTACACGCCGGCGAGCCTGGGCTGGGGCCGCGCGACCCAGGCGCAGCGCGAGGCGCTGGCCCGCCGCCGCTACGCCGAGGCCGGCTACGGACCGGACAAGCCGCTGGAAGTGGAGCTGCGCTACAACACCTCGACGCCGCATCGCCGCCTCGCGCTGGCGGTCGCCGCGATGTGGCGCGAGGTGCTGGGCGCGCGCGTGCGCCTGCGCAACGAGGAGTGGAAGGTGTTCGTGGGCAACCGCCGGCAGCGGGTGATCACGCAGGTGTTCCGCGGCGGCTGGATCGCCGACGTGGACGACCCGCGCAACTTCCTCGACAACTTCCGCGGCGACAGCAACGCCAACTGGACCGGCTACGACGATCCCGCGTTCACCGCCCTGCTCGACGCCGCCGACGCCGCGCCGACGCTCGAGGCCCGCGCCGCGCGGCTGCGCGAAGCCGAAGCGCACCTGCTGCGCGCGCACGCGATCCTGCCGGTCTACTTCTACACCTCGAAGCACCTGGTGCGCCCCGAGGTTGGCGGCTTCGAGGCGAATCCACTGGACCGCCACCCCACCCGCTTCCTCACCCTGGCGCCCCGCGAATGAAGCGATTCGCCGCGCGCACGCTGGAGGCGGCGCTCACCCTGTGGCTGCTGGCAACGCTGTGCTTCGTGCTGCTGCGCGCGGCGCCGGGCGGCCCCTTCGACGCCGAGAAGACCGCGCCGCCGGAAGTCGAAGCCGCGCTGGCCGCTCAGTACCGACTCGACCAGCCGCTGCTGTCGCAATACGGCCACTGGTTGGGCGACGTGCTGCGCGGCGACCTCGGCCCCTCGTTCCAGTACCCCGATTACACGGTGAACCAACTGATCGCCGCCGGCCTGCCGATCTCGCTGGTGAACGGCGGGCTGGCCCTGCTGCTGGCGCTGGGCCTGGGCCTGCCGCTGGGCATCTGGGCAGCGCTGCGCGCCGGGCGGTGGACCGACCGCGTGCTGATGTTCGGCGCCGGGCTGGGCCTGGCGGTGCCGAAGTTCGTGGCGGCGCCGCTGTTGATCCTGCTGTTCGCGGTGACGTTGCAGTGGCTGCCCGCCGGCGGCTGGGACGGCGGCTGGCGCAGCGCGGTGCTGCCGATCATCGCGCTGGCGCTGCCCAACCTGGCCTACTGCGCCCGCCTCACGCGCGCGGCGATGCTGGAGGTGCTGGGCGCCGACTACCTGCGCGCCGCCCGCGCCCGCGGCCTCTCGGAAGCCCGCCTGCTGTTCGCGCACGCCCTGCGCCCGGGGCTGCTGCCGGTGGTGGCGTGGCTGAGCCCGGCGCTGATCAATGTCGTGAGTGGCTCGGCGGTGGTCGAACAGGTGTTCGGCATTCCCGGCATCGGCCGCTACTTCGTGCAGGGCGCATTGAACCGCGACTACACGTTGGTGCTGGGCGTCGTGCTTGTGATTGGCGCCGCCATCATCCTGATCAACGCCGCCGTTGACGCGGTGCGGGGGTGGATGGATCCGCGGTTGAGGGACGACTAGGAAGAAGCAGGAAATAGTGAATAGGAAATAGGAACTAGTAAAAGCTGCATGCCGAAGCCACGCGGCGGCTTTTACTAGTTCCTAGTTCCTCTTGACTAGTTCCTGCTCTCAAAGCTCCAGCCAACGCGCGACAACGGCGCGGGCTTCATCAACGCCGATCTTCGAGTCGCCCGAGAACACCTGCACCGAAGCGCGCTCGCCCAGTTCCTTGCGGACTTTCAGCAGCGTATTGCCCTGCTCGCCGCGGCCCAGCTTGTCGGCCTTGGTCAGCAGGCAGTGCGCGGGCAAGCCGCGTCCGAAGGCGTAATCGAGCATCTGCAGGTCGTACTCGCGCAGCGGGTGGCGGATGTCCATCACCACCACCAGGCCAACCAGGGACTGGCGGGTCTGGAAGTAGACGTTGATGAACTCCTTCCAGCGCTCGCGCATCTCCTCGGGCACCTTGGCGTAGCCGTAGCCCGGCAGGTCGACCAGGTGCTTGTTGGGCGCGACCTCGAAGTAGTTCAGGGCCTGGGTGCGGCCCGGGGTCTTGGACACGCGGGCCAGGCCGTGCTGGTTGGTGAGCGCATTAAGCGAGGTGGACTTGCCCGCGTTGGAGCGGCCGGCGAAGGCCACTTCCTTGCAGTCGTCCGGGGGCAGCTGCTTCAGGGCGTGGGCGGAAAAGGTGTATTTGGCGCGGGCCAGGGGGTTTGCCATCGGGTCGGCCGGTGCGGGAAAGGCCACTAGCTTGGCCTGCCCGGGCCGCCCTGACCAGCGCCGGGGCGCGTTCGCGCCGGCTTGATTGACCCCTCACGGCGCGGGCTGGGATAATCCGCGCCTTCCCGCGCGTCCTTCGCGCCGAGCCCCCTCCACCCGAATTCCAGCGTTCCGGAGCAGTCCATGAAGTTCTCGCGCATCCTCGGTGTCGCCGCCCTCCTGGCCGCCGGCTCGACCCTGGCCCAGGAAGCCGCCACCGTGACGCCGGCCCCGGAGGCCGAAGCCGCCCCGGTCGCCACCCTTGAAGCCGACAACACCCCGGCCACCTGGGGCGATGCCCAGGCCGGCGCCGGCAAGGCCGCCGCCTGCGCCGCCTGCCACGGCCTCGACGGCAACTCCTCCGACCCGCAGTACCCGAAGCTGGCCGGCCAGCACGAGCGCTACATCGCCCGCCAGCTCGCCCTGTACAAGAGCGGCGAGCGCAACAACGCGATCATGCTCGGCTTCTCCGCCACCCTCAGCGCGCAGGACATGCGCGACATCGGCGCCTACTTCGCCAGCCAGAAGGTGGTGCCGGGCGTCGCCGACGACACCGTGATCGCCTCGGGCCCGAATGCCGACCGCAAGTTCTTCGAAGTGGGCGAGCGCCTGTACCGCTACGGCAACCCCGACCTTGGCGTGCCGGCCTGCCAGGCTTGCCACGGCCCGGCCGGCCGGGGCAACCCGGGCGCGGCCTGGCCGCAGCTGGGCGGCCAGCACGCCGGCTACACCGCCAACACCCTCATCGCGTTCCGCGACGGCATGGTCTGGGGCAAGGACGGCAACGCCAACGCCCTGATGGCCGGCGTGGCCGGCAACCTCACCGATGAAGAGATCCAGGCCCTGGCCACCTACATCGAAGGCCTGCACAACGTCGCCGACGCGCCCGACGCCGAGGCCCTGGCCGACGCCGCGCCGCCGCAGGGCTGAACCCCGCGGCCGGCGGCGCGTCGCCGCCCCGGTGAACCTTTGCCGGCCAGGCGTGGTCTGGTTGGCTGTCCCCTCTAGGAGCACGACCCGATGAAGCGCCTGCTGACCCTCCTGCTCGTCCTCGCCCTCGCCGCCTGCAGCCAGGCGCCGTCCGAGCCAGCCGCCCCGGCCGAGCCCGCCGCGCCGTCC
>NZ_JALHQI010000022.1 GCF_022842045.1 Arenimonas sp.
CGCCGGCCGCGACCGGCCGCGCCGACGGCCGCCAGTTCGCCGGCCTGCGCGGCGACGCCACGCTCTGGCTCGACGAGCCTGCCTGCGGGCAAGCGGCGCGCGAGCTGCTCGACTCGCTGGATGCGCTGCGCAGCGGCCTGAACCGCCGGCTGCTGCTGGGCCTGGAGGACGTCGAGGCGCACTTCGCGCACTACCCGCCCGGCGCCGGCTACGCCCGCCACCGCGATCGCTTCCGCAGCGACGATGCGCGCGTGCTCTCGCTGGTCGTCTACCTCAACCCCGACTGGCCCGACGACGCCGGCGGCCAGCTTCGGCTGCACCTTCCCGATGGCGCGGTGGACATCGCGCCGCGGATGGGCACCGTGGCGATCTTCCTCAGCGCCGACGTGGACCACGAGGTGCTGCCGGCGACGCAGCCCCGCTACAGCGTCGCGGCCTGGTTCCGCCAGCGCCCCCGGACCTGAAGCACCCGCCGGGCGTCGACCGCCGGCCCAGCGTCAACGGGCGCTGCAGGCCATCCGTCAACGCTTCGCGGCCGGCGGCGCCCACAGCATTTCGTCCAGCGTCGGCGCCGCACGCTGCCCGCGCACCCGGCCGGACTCGACCCGCACGCCCTCCGCGCGCAGCCGCTGCACCTGCGCGTCGAAGCCTTCCGAACCCTCGGGGAAGGCGATGCGCCCGTCCGAGCGCAGCACGCGATGCCAGGGCAGCCCCGGCACGTCGCCCGCGGAAAGTATCCGGGCCACCAGCCGCGCCCGCCCCGGCAGGCCCGCGCGCCGCGCCACCTCGCCGTAACCGGCGACTTCGCCGGCGGGAATGGCCCGCACCGCCGCCAGGATGCGCTGGCGGGCGGCGTCGGCCGGAGGGCTGGCATTGGGCTTTGGGGGCATGCGGGTTTAGGATACCCCTCCCCCAGATTTCCACCACGCCATGCAGAACTTCGAACAGATCCGCAGCCACCTCCAGGGCAAGTACAAGCTCACCGCCAGCGAGCCCTACCTGGCCTGCGTGCAGCTCTCGCTCGACAAGGGCAAGCGTCACCAGAGCATCTTCCTGTCGGAGATGGTGGGCGAGGACGAGCGCCCCTACCTGCGGGTCAGCACCGTGATCGCGCCGATGACCGGCATCGACGCCCGCCGCATGCTGCAGTTCAACTGGCAGTCGCGCGTGGGCTACCTCGCCATCGGCGAGCTCGACTCGGTGCCCTACCTGCAGCTGTGCGAAAACCGCCCCTACGACACCCTCACCGCGGCCGAGATCGACCGCCTCGTGCTCGAGATCGGCGGCCTCGGCGACCAGATGGAGCGCATGCTCTCCGCCGGCGGCGACCTTCTGTAAGTGCGGTTTGGGCGGTTTTGGCGGTTTGGCCGCCGACGGACACTGATGAAGATGGATTAAGCCAAGGCTTCATGGGCGCGCGGTGAATGTTACCGCCCCATGAAAACGGGGCGCCCGCCGCGGCGCTGCCGGAATGGCCTCCCACGGGCACCCGAAGGCCAGCCGGGCCGGGGCGCTGTGGCATAGTTCACCCTCCACCCACCCCTCCCTGAACGGAACCCCGTGCCGGCCCGTCCCGGCAGCCCATGACACTCGCCCTTGCCATCGTCCTGTTCCTGATCATCTGCAACGGCTTCTTCGCCCTGTCGGAGATGTCCGTAGTCGCCTCCCGCAAGCCCAAGCTGCGCCAGATGGCGCAGGACAGCCGCCGGGCCGAAGCCGCCCTGGCCCTGGCCGAGCACCCCGAGCGCTTCCTCTCGACGGTGCAGGTGGGCATCACCTCGATCGGCATCCTCACCGGCATGTTCGGCGGCGACGCGCTGGGCGACGGCATCGCCGCCGCCATCACCCCGCTGGGCCTGGAGCCGCTGATCGGCGGCTGGCTGGGCCCGGTGCTGGCCTGGCTGGGCATGGACCTGGACGTGAACCAGGCCATCGGCACCGCGATGGCGGTGGTCCTGATCACCTACTTCTCGATCATCCTGGGCGAGCTGGTGCCCAAGCGCATCGCCCTGCTGGCGCCGGAGAAGTTCGCCGCCGGCGTGTCGCTGCCGATGTCCTGGGTCTCGAAGATCGCCATGCCCTTCGTCTGGCTGCTGTCGCTGAGCACCCGCACCATCCTGCGCCTGCTGCGCCTCGATACCGGCAGCGACAACCAGGTGACCGAAGAGGAGATCCGCCTGCTGGTGGCCGAAAGCCACGAACAGGGCGTGATCGACGCCGACGAGCGCAACATGATCAACCGCGTGCTGCGCCTGGGCGACCGCAGCAGCGCCGGCCTGATGACGCCGCGTACCCGCATCGTCTGGCTGGATGCCGCCGCCAGCACCGAGGAAAACTTGGCAACCATGCGCGAGACGCCGTTCGCGCGCTACCCGGTCTACCGCGGCAGCGACGCCGACGTGCTGGGCATCCTGGAAGTGAAGTCGCTGACCGGCCTGCTGGGCGCCGGCGCCACCACCACCCCCGACCTGTTCCGCGAACTGCGCCCGGCGCTGTTCGTGTCCGAGTCCACCCACGCCCTGAAGCTGCTGGAGATCTTCCGCGAGGAACAGCAAACCATGGCCCTGGTCGTGGATGAATACGGCGACATCCAGGGCATGGTGTCGGCCAACGACCTGCTGGGCGCCGTGCTGGGCCGCGTGCAGGCCACCGAGACCGAGGACGACGAGGCCCTGGTGGTCACCCGCGCCGATGGCTCGCTGCTGGTCGACGGCCGCCTCTCGACCGAGGAGCTGCGCGAGGTGCTGTCGGTCAACGCCCTGCCGGGCGAGGAAGAACACGACTATCACACCGTGGCTGGCATGGTGATCGCACGCTTCGGACGCATCCCCCACGCCGGCGAACTGTTCGACTGGGAAGGCTGGCGCTTCGAAGTGGTGGACCTGGACGGCGCCCGCATCGACAAGCTGCTGATTTCAAGGCTGCCGGACGCCG
Organism: Arenimonas sp.; assembly: GCF_022842045.1. Lineage (GTDB taxonomy): Bacteria > Pseudomonadota > Gammaproteobacteria > Xanthomonadales > Xanthomonadaceae > Arenimonas. Next base: position 2,935 of record NZ_JALHQI010000022.1, read on the forward strand.
ACGATTCCCCTGCGATTTAGGGCCGATAAAGCCGGCCCCCCACAGACTCCGGCCCAATGAGCCCAGAAATCAGCACGCGCGCCCTGTTGCATGCCCTGGCCGAAGGGCGCGCGGGGCATTCGCTGACACTGGGCGACCTGCTCGACCAATTCCGGGCCCGGGCCTTCGGCGTGTTCCTGCTGATCGCGGTGCTGCCGGCCTTCGTGCCGCTGCCGATCGGCGCCGGCGCGATCAGCGGTCCGCTGGTGTCGCTGATCGGGCTGCAGCTGATGTTCCAGCTGGCCCATCCCTGGATCCCGGGCTTCCTCTCGCGGCGCGAGCTCTCGCGCGAGGGCGTCGAGAAGTTCCGCAACCGCACCTCGCGCTTGCTGGGCTGGCTGGAAAAGATCAGCCGCCCGCGCACCGAAGCGATCATCGACCATCCCGCGGCGCGCACCTTCACCGGCCTGATGCTGGTGCTGCTGGGCTTCCTGCTGGCGCTGCCGCTGCCGGCCACCAACTATCCCTTCGGCCTGATCCTGCTGGCCTTCGCCATCGCCCTGATCGAACGCGACGGCCGGCTGATGCTGGCCGCGTGGGCGCTGGGCATCGCCGAGCTGGTGGTGGTGGGCTTCTTCTCGGGCCAGATCGCGGTGTGGGTGGGCGACTTGTTCCGCTGATTACTCGCGGAAGTGGCGCTGGATCTCGGCCGCCGGCATCGGCCGGCCCAGCCAGAAGCCCTGGCCCTGGTCGCAGCCGCGCTCGCGCAGCACTTCGTTTTGCCCTTCGGACTCGATTCCTTCGGCCACCACGGTGATGCCTAGCGAATGCGCCATCGCGATGATGGCCGAGGTCAACGCCAGGTCGTCGGGATCGCGCAGCACGTCGGCGACGAAGCTGCGGTCGATCTTGACGCCGTCGACGGGCACGCGGCGCAGGTGGCTCAGGCCCGAGAAACCGGTACCGAAGTCATCCAGCCACACCTTCACCCCGGTGGCGCGCAGGCGCGACAGCAGTGCGCTGGCCTGCACTTCGTCGCCGAGCACGGCGGTTTCGGTGAGCTCGAGGTGCAGCTGGCGCGGCATCACGCCGGTGGCCGCCAGCGCGCTGGCGACGACGTCGGGCAGGTCACCGGTGCGCAGCTGGCGCGGCGAGATGTTCACCGACACGAAGGGCGGCTCCATGCCCGGCTGCGACCACGTGGCCGCGTCCTGGCAGGCCTGCACCAGCACGTGGCGGCCAAGCGATTCGATCAGGCCGCTCTGCTCGGCCACTTCGATGAAGACCGAGGGCGGCACCACGCCCAGGCGCGGATGCTGCCAGCGGCACAGGGCCTCGGCGCCCATCAGGCGCTTGTCGGCGAGGCGGTAGATCGGCTGGTAGTGCAGGCTCAGCTCGCCGCGGTCCCAGGCACCGCGCAGCTCTTCCTCGAGCTGCACGCGGCGTTCGACGGCCTGGTCCATGGCCTTGGAATAGAAGCGGTAGCAGCCCTTGCCCGCGACCTTGGCCTGGTACATCGCGATGTCGGCGTTCTTGAGCAGCTGGCCGGCGCTGGAGGCATCGAACGGGAACAGCGTGATGCCCACCGACGCGCCCAGGAACACCTGGCGGCCGCGCAGCACCAGCGGCCGCTGGATCTCCTCGATCAGCGATTCGGCCAGGTGGCCGGAGCTGGTGCGGATGTCCTCGGCCATGAACAGCACGATGAACTCGTCGCCGCCGAAGCGCGCGATCTCGGCACCGACGCCGCCCAGGCGCTCGACCGCCATGCGGATGCGCATCGACAGCTGGCCCAGCACTTCGTCGCCGGCCTCGTGGCCCAGGGTGTCGTTGACGCGCTTGAAGTCGTCGAGGTCGACGAACAGCAGCGCCAGCTCGCCGCTGCTGGCCTGGAGGGTGAGCAGGCGAGCGTCCAGCGCCTCGCGGAAGGCGAGGCGGTTCGACAGCCCGGTCAGCGAGTCGGTGTAGGCCATACGGCGGATGTCGCGGTCGTGGCGCGCCACCGATTCGCTCATGCGCGCGAAGGCGCGCACCAGCTCGCCGATCTCGTCCTGGCGGTCCGAGGCGACCTTGACGTCGGCGTAGCGGCCTTGCTCGATGCGCGCGGCGGCCTCGGCCAGGCCGCTGATCGGCGCCACGATGCGCCGCTGCAGCAGGCTCACCGCACTGATGCCCATCGCCGCCAGCGCGGCCATCAGCGCCAGGATCCAGCCCAGGTGTTCGTTGCTGGCGGCCTGCAGGCGCTCGGCCAACGGCTCGAGCATTTCCTGCTCGCGGCGGTTGGCGCTTTCGCGCGACAGGCCGACGCGGACGCCGCCGATGCGCTCGCCGCCGATGCGGATCGGGCTGGCGACGTCGAGCAGCTTGTCGCTCCACTGGCCGTGCACGCCTTCGGCGTTGAGCGCCTCGTAGGCCATCGGGTCGGACATCGGCTGGCCGAAGGCCGGGATGTCGCCGGAGCCGTCGTGCACCACCTGGCCCTCGGCGTCGTGGATGACCACGTACACCACGTCGGGCTGGCGCAGCGTGGCGCGGGCGAGTTCGCCCAGCTTGGCCAGGTCCAGGTAGTAAAGCGGATTGGTGGCGGCATCGGCGAGCTGGCTCGACAGCGTCTGGCCGCGGCCGAGCAGGCCCTCGCGCGCGAGTTCGCGCATGGCGCTGGCGCTGAGCTCGCGGGCGTCGCGGCTGCTGGACTTCTCGTGCAGCCACAGCGCGGCCACCAGCGCGGCCACGACCAGCAGCACGCCGCACATGATCAGCAGCAGTTCACCGCGCAGGCCCAGCTTCACGGGCAGCTTCATTCCAGCGCCTCGCGGATCTCGCGGGCGCCGCGGCGCAGCTTATCGAGCTGCACCTGGGTGGCCGCATCGGCCTGGTAGAAGCCGGTGGTGCGGAAGAACTGGCGCAGCGCGTCGCGCGCCTGCGGGTCGGTGCTGGCGCCCAGCAGGACTTCCCGCAGCCGGGCCTCGACCTCCGGCGGCATGTCGCCGTTGACCAGCTCCATCGCACGCGGCACCGGGTCGGTGGTGTGGATCACCACCAGGTCGCGGCGGAAGGCCTCGGACACGCGCTGCAGCTGGTCCCAGTCCTGGTCGCTGAAGCCGCCCGCGTCCACCAGGCGCTTGTGCACCCAGGCGGCCAGGTTGGCGTCGGTATTGGCGAACACGTAGCCGACGCTGCCGGGCTCGCGGCCCTCGAGCGGCGACACCATCAGCCCCATCGGCAGCCCGCGCTCGCGCAGCGCCAGCGCCGGCACCAGGTAGGCGCTGGTGGAGGACGGCGACTGGAAGGCGATGGTCTTGCCCAGCAGCTGCGAGAGTTCGGTGATGCCGCTGTCGCGGCGCACGAACACGACGCTGCGGTACTCGCGGGCGCCGCTGCGCTCGGTCAGCAGCAGCGGGCGGGCGCCGGCGCGATCGGCCAGCAACAGGGCGGTTCCCGGGGTCTCGGTGACCCAGTCGACCTTGCCGCGGCGCAGGTAGCTCATCATCTGCTGCGGGTCGCGGGCCATCAGCACGCGGCCCTGGGTGATGCCCACCGTGCGCATGCGCGGGACGACGTAGTCGAGCAGGGGCTTGAGCTGCTCGTGGTGGCGCCGGGGGTCGTCGCTGATGCGGCCCAGCACCAGCACGCCATCCGCGGCGGCGGCCGGGCCCGCCAGCAGCACGATCAGGAGGAACAGCAGACGCCGGGCGCCGGATTTATCGCGGGGTGGCTTGGGCGTCACTTCGGGCTCGGGGGCGTCTGGACTACTGGGGCCTACTCTATTCGCCCCACGGCGACCGCGCTAGGCGGCCCCGCCCCGGGCCAGCCGGGCCATGCGCTGGGCCTCGGCCAGGATGCCGCGCAGGATCTTGACCTCGCGGGCATCGAGCCCGGCCCGCAAGTACAGGCGGCGCAGCCGGGACATCACCATCTCGGGCGGCTTGCCCTTGTGGAAATCGATGTCGTGCAGGGCCTGGTCGAGGTGCCGGAAATAGCCCTCGAGCTCGTCGGCGGTGGCCGGCGGCTCGACGTCCGGCGGCGGCATGGGCCGACCCGAGGCCAGGGCGTCCCCAGCCCGGGCCAGCACGGCCAGCCGCAATTCGTAAGACAGCACCTGCACCGCGGCCGCGAGGTTGAGCGAACTGAAACCGGGGTCGGTGGGAATGCCGACGGTGTAGTGGCAGCGCTGCAGCTCGGCGTTCTCGAGGCCGGTGCGCTCGCGGCCGAACAGCAGGGCCACCGGCCCCTGCCCCACCGCCTCGACCAGCCGCTGGGCCGCTTCGCGGGGGCTCAGCTCGGGCAGGGGCACGTGCCGGCGGCGGGCGCTGGTGCCCACCACCAGCTGGCAGCCGGCCAGGGCGCCGTCCAGGTCGGCGTGCACCGGGGCACCGGCCAGCAGGTCGTCGGCGCCGGCGGCCAGGGTGTTGGCCTCGGGGTCGGGGAAGCGTTCGGGGGCGACCAGGTGCAGGGCCGACAGGCCCATGGTCTTCATGGCGCGCGCGGCGGAGCCGATGTTGCCCGGATGCTGGGTGCCGACCAGCACGATGCGGAGGTTGGGAAGGCCGTCGATCATGGTTTTAGAGGCCCCGTTCAGGGCAACCTGTTATCCTTTGCGCCGCGCCGGCTCGACCGGCCCCTTGTTCTCTTCACAATCCAGCGGACCTTTGGACGGGCATATGCAGAAACCTGTCGTCAACGTCATGGTCAAGGCGGCCCGATCGGCCGGCAACTTGATCCTGCGCCACATGAGCAAGCTCGACAGCCTGAGCGTCTTCGAGAAGTCGAAGCAGGACTACGCGAGCGAAGTCGATGCCCAGGCCGAGGCGGAGATCATACGCGAGCTGCGCCGCGCGTTCCCGGACTACGCCATCCTGGCGGAGGAATCGGGCGCGATGGGCACCGGGCGCCACACCTTCGTCATCGATCCGCTGGACGGCACCTCGAACTTCCTGCGCGGCTTCCCGCACTTCTGCGTGTCCATCGCCCTGTGCGAGGGCGGCGAGCCGGTGCACGGGGTGATCTTCGACCCGCTGCGCAACGAGCTGTTCACCGCCTCGCGCGGCGCCGGCGCGGTGCTCAACGACAAGAAGATCCGCATCGGCGAGCGCAAGGACCTCAACGGGGCCATGCTGATCACCGGTTTCCCGCCGCGGGAGCGCAAGCGGCTGGCGCCGCACCTGGCGGCGCTGGAGGCGGTACTGGGCGAGGCCGAGGACATCCGCCGCACCGGTTCGGCGGCGCTCGACCTGGCCTACGTGGCCTGCGGCCGGGCCGATGCCTACTTCGAGGCGGGCGTGAAGCCCTGGGACATCGCGGCCGGCCTGCTGCTGGTCCGCGAGGCCGGCGGCCGGGTCTGCGATTTCCGGGGCGGCGGCGACAAGCTGCTGATGTCCGGCCAGATCGTTGCGGGCAACCTCAAGATTACCGAGCACTTGCAGAAGGCCATCGTGTCCACCAACTACGCGGCCGCGTTCTCGGTCTGAGCCGGGAGCGGTTGCTGCATCGGGAGGCCCGCTTCGGCGGGCCTCTTGTGCTCATGGATCTGGCGCCGGGATCTGGCGCCGCCGGTACCGCGAAGCGAGAGGTCACTTCCTCCGACATAAAAGGCTTCACGGAGGAGGAAGTGACCTTCGCTTCCGCGGTGGCCCCGGCGCCAGACCCAGGAGCACGAAAAAGGCCCGCCGAAGCGGGCCTTTCCGAAAGCAACACGCTACCGACTTAGGGCCGGCGTGCGAGCTCTGCTTCGATGTCGTCCTTGGCGCGGGGCATCAGGTCCTGCTTGGTGACGCCCATCAACAGCAGCAGCGGGCAGGCCACGAAGATCGAGGACAGCGTGCCGAACACGATGCCGATCATCTGCGACTCCGCCATGCCCTTGAGCGACTGGCCACCGTAGAGATACAGCGCCAGGATCGTCAGGAAGGCCACGAACGACGTGATGATCGTGCGCGACAGCGTCTGGTTGACCGACTTGTTGAGGATTTCCTTCGGCTCGAGCTTGAGGCTGCGGAAGTTCTCGCGCACGCGGTCGAAGACCACGATGGTGTCGTTGATCGAGAAACCCATCACCGACAGGATGCCCGCCAGCACCGTCAGGTCGAACTCGTGCTGGCTGAGCGCGAACCACCCGCAAACCACCAGCAAGTCGACCAGCGTGGTGAGGATGGCCGCGATCGCGAACTTGAGCTCGAAGCGCGCCCAGATGTAGGCCAGGAAGCCCAGCACCACGAAGATCGCCGCGTAGACGCCGTTGAGCGCGAGCTCATTGCCGATTTGCGGGCCGACGAAGTCGCTGCGCAGCACCTTGCCCGGGTTGCCCTCGGGCTGGGCCGCCGCCAGGATCGCCGCGCCGCTGTATTCCCGCGTGGCGGCCGCGTCCTCGCCCGGTTCCTGCGGCTGCAGGCGGATGACGATGTCGTTGCCGGCGCCGAAGGTCTGGACCACCGCGCCGGTGTAGCCGGCGGTCTCGAGCCGCTGCCGTACCTGCTCGACGTCCACCGGCTCGGCGAACTCGATCTCGGTGGCGGTGCCGCCGGTGAAGTCGAGCGCGTAGTTGAAGCCCTTGGTGCCGAGGAAGAACAGCGACGCCAGCATGAGCAGCGCGACCGCCGCCAGCGAGGCGTAGCGGACGCGCATGAAGTTGATGTTGCTATTGGACGGGAAAAGTTCCACGCCGCCTCCAGGAATGCGTTAGATCGAGACCTTGGCAAGCTTCTTGCGCTTGCCATAGATCAGGGTGGCGATGCCGCGCGACACCGAGACCGCGGTGTACATCGAGGTCAGGATGCCGATGATCAGCGTGATGCCGAAGCCACGGATGGGGCCGGAGCCGAACACCGCCATCGCCACGCCCGCCAGCAGCGCCGTGGTGTTGGAGTCGGTGATGGTGCCGGAGGCCTTGTCGTAGCCGTTGGCGATGCTGGCCAGCGGTGTGTTGCCGTTGCGCAGCTCTTCGCGGATTCGTTCGTTGATCAGCACGTTGGCGTCGACCGACATGCCGACCGTCAGCGCGATGCCGGCAAGGCCTGGCAGCGTCAGCGTGGCGCCGATCACCGACATCACCGCCACCACCATCAGCAGGTTCAGCAGCAGCGCCAGGTTGGTGACGATGCCGAACATCTTGTAGTAGACGAGGAAGAACACCAGCACGAACACGAAGGACCAGAACACCGCCGACAGGCCGCGCTCGACGTTCTCCGCGCCCAGGCTCGGGCCGATGATGCGCTCCTCGATGATCACCATGGGCGCCGCCAGCGAACCGGCGCGCAGCAGGCGGGCCAGGCTGGCCGCCTCTTCCTGGCTGTCGAGGCCGGTGGTCTGGAAGTTCTTGCCGAACACGCCCTGCAGGGTGGCGGCGTTGATCACTTCCTCGCTGACGCGGGAGCTGCGCACTTCCTGGCCATCGACCATGCGCACTTCCGGGATGGTCTCGATGTAGACCGCCGCCATCAGCTGGCCGACGTTCTCGCGGGTGTGCGCCAGCATGCGGTTGCCGCCGGCGTTGTTGAGCTCGATCTGCACGGCCGGGCCGCCGCCCTGCGGGTCCGGGTTGGAGGTGGCGTTGACCAGCTGGTCGCCCGAGACGATGACCCGGCGCGAGAGCAGGATCGGTCGCGGCTTGCCGTCGGCACCCAGCTCGCGCATGTAGTAGAGCCGGGCATTGGCCGGCACCGCGCCGGTGCGCGCGGCTTCGATGGCCTGCGCGCCCGCGTCCACCACGTGGCGGTACTCCAGGGTGGCGGTGGCGCCGATCAGCTTGCGGGCCTCGGCGGTGTCCTGCACGCCGGGCAGCTGCACCACGATGCGGCTCTCGCCCTGGCGCTGGATGACCTGCTCGCCGACGCCCAGCGAGTTGATGCGGTTGTCGAGCGTGGTGCGGTTCTGCTCGATCGCGCCGTCCATGATCGCCTTGATCTGGGCCGGCGTGACCCGGGCCAGCAGGCGCTCGGGCTGGGCCTCGTCGACGATCAGTTCGAGTTCGGGTGCGTCGCGGCTGATGGCGGCGCGGACGCGCGCCATGTCGGCGCCGTCGCGCAGCAGCACCTGGATGCCCTCGGCGGTGCGCGAGACGCTGGTGTAGGCGAACTTGCCGTCGCGCAGGATCGCCGAGATCTCGTCGGCGAAGCCATTGGTGCGCTTGTCGATCGCGGCCTGCTGGTCCACTTCCAGCAGGAAGTGCACGCCGCCCTGCAGGTCCAGGCCCATGGACATCGGGTCGGCGCCCATCACCGTCAGCCAGGAGGGCACGGTGGAAGCGAGGTTCAGCGCGACCGTGTAGCCCTGCCCCAGCTCGGCGCGCAGCAGGTCGGCCGCCTGGGTCTGCACGTCGGGGTTGGCGGTGCGGACCACGAGGTTGTCGCCCTCGACCGCGACCGACTTGGCCTCGACCTTGGCGGCCTCGAGCGCGCCGCGGACCCGGAGGGCCAGCGAGTCGTCGATGGCGCTGCCGCGGTTGGCGGCGATCTGCACCGCCGGGTCCTGCGGGTACAGGTTGGGCAGCGAATAGAACACCGACAGCGCGATCACGAGCGCGGCGACGACGTATTTCCAGGTAGGGAACTGCAGCATGGGCGACAACCGTTGGCGGCCCGGTCAGGGCCGTGGGTGATTCGGATGGGGACGGATCAGGCGGACTTCAACGTGCCCTTGGGCAGGACCGCGGTGACGGCGCCGCGCTGGACCTTGATGCTGACCTTGTCGGCGACCTCGACGGTGACGAAGCTGTCGCCCAGGTCCTCGATGCGCCCAGCCAGGCCACCGCTGGTGATCACTTCATCGCCTTTCTGCAGCTTGGCCAGCAGCTCGCGGTGTTCCTTGGCGCGCTTCATCTGCGGGCGCAGCAGCAGGAACCAGAACACGATGAAGATGATGATCAGCGGCAGGATGCTGCCCAGCATGCTGGGCTGGCCCGCGGCACCACCCGCGGCCTGGGCCGCCACCGGGGAAACGAAAATATCGAGCAGGGACATGGCTTTACCGTCTGCGTAGGGAATCAAGCGCGCAAGTATGCCACACCCCACCCCACCCCCCGGTAGCCACCCACCCGTGCCCCTGTAGGAGGGGGCTAGGGCGCGGGGGTGCGGGCGGCGTGGAACGCGGCGCGCCAGGCCTCGAAGCGGCCGGCGTCGATGGCGGCGCGGATGTCGCGCATCAGCTGCTGGTAGTGGTGCAGGTTGTGGATGGTGCCCAGCATCGAGGCCAGGATCTCGTTGCAGCGGTCGAGGTGGCGCAGGTAGCTGCGGGTGTAGCCGCTGGCGCAGGTGTAGCAGGTGCAGCCTTCCTCGATCGGGCGCAGGTCCTTCTCGTACTGCGCGTTGCGGATGCGCACCTGGCCGCCGCGGACGAAGTAGTGGCCGTTGCGCGCGTTTCGGGTGGGCATCACGCAGTCGAACATGTCGATCCCGCGCGCCACCGCCTCGACGATGTCCTCGGGCTTGCCCACGCCCATCAGGTAGCGTGGCTGGTCTTCCGGAAGCAGCGGCACCAGGGCGTCCAGCGTGGCGTCGCGCTCCTCCGGCGGCTCGCCCACGGCCAGGCCGCCGACCGCGTAGCCGTCGAAACCGATCGCCTTCAGGCCCTCGGCCGAGCGCGCCCGCAGCTCCGGATGGGTGCCGCCCTGGACGATGCCGAACAGCGCCGCGTCGTTGCCTTCGTGCGCGCGCTTGCTGCGCTCGGCCCAGCGCAGGCTCAGTTCCATCGAGGTGCGCGCCACCTTTTCGGTGGCCGGATACGGCGTGCACTCGTCGAAGATCATCACGATGTCCGAATCGAGCGAGCGCTGCACCTGCATGCTCACCTCGGGCGACAGGAACACCTTGCTGCCGTCGGTCGGCGAGGCGAAGGTGACACCCTCCTCGGTGATCTTGCGGCGCTTGGCCAGCGACCAGACCTGGAAGCCACCCGAGTCGGTGAGGATGGGACCGTCCCACTGGCAGAAGCCGTGCAGCCCGCCGTGCAGGTCGATCACCTCCATGCCCGGTCGCAGCCACAGGTGGAAGGTGTTGCCCAGGATGATCTCGGCGCCGATCGCCCGCAGCGATTCGGGCAGCATCGCCTTCACCGTGCCGTAGGTGCCGACCGGCATGAAGGCCGGCGTCTCGACCGTGCCGCGCGGGAAATGCAGGCGCCCGCGGCGGGCCTGGCCGTCCTGGCCGAGTTTCTCGAAACGCATACGGCTCACGGCGCGGCCTCGGGGTAGAGCAGCATGGCGTCGCCGTAGCTGAAGAAGCGGTACTTCTCCCGCACCGCGTGCGCGTACGCCGCCAGGATGCGCTCGCGGCCGGCGAAGGCCGACACCAGCATCATCAGCGTGCTTTCGGGCAGGTGGAAGTTGGTCAGCAGCGCATCCACGGTGCGGATGCGCTTGCCCGGGAACAGGAAGATGTTGGTGTCGCCCGCATAGGGCTTGAGCTCGCCGTCCTGGGCCGCGGTTTCCAGCGCGCGCACCACCGTGGTGCCGACTGCCACCACGCGCCCGCCGGCGGCGCGGGTGCGCGCCACCTGCTGGCACAGCTCGGCGCCGACGTTGAGCCATTCGCTGTGCATCGTGTGCTCGTGCACCGACTCCACGCGCATCGGCTGGAAGGTGCCCGCGCCGACGTGCAGGGTGACGTGCCCGGACTGCACGCCCTTGGCCTGCAGCGCCGCCAGCAGCGGCTGGTCGAAGTGCAGGCCGGCCGTCGGCGCCGCCACCGCGCCCGTGTGGCGCGCGAACAGCGTCTGGTAGCGCTCGAGGTCGTCGTGGCCGGCCTCGCGCTGGATATAGGGCGGCAGCGGCATCCGGCCCGCGCGCAGCAGCAGCTTTTCCAGCGGCTCGTCGGTGAGGAAGCGCAGGCGGTAGAACTCGCCCTCGCGGCCCAGCACCTCCAGCGCCGTGCCCTCGTCGAGCGTGATGCGGCCGCCGGGCTTGGGCGACTTGCTGGCGCCGACCTGGGCCAGCACCTCGTGCCCGCCGACCAGGCGCTCGAGCAGGATCTCGACCCGGCCGCCGCTGTCCTTGGTGCCGAACAGCCGCGCCGGGATCACGCGGGTGTCGTTGAACACCAGCAGGTCGCCGGCCTGCAGGTAGTCGGGCAGGTCGCGCACCTGGCGGTCGGCGTACGGCGGCGCGTCCGGCGGCACCACCAGCATGCGGCTCGCGGAGCGCTCGGCCAGCGGCGCCTGGGCGATCAGCTCGGGCGGCAGGTCGAAATGGAAGTCGGACTTTTTCAAAGGGGCACGGGGCGTGTCGGCGAGGCCGGCATTATCGCCGGTAAACGCAGGAACTAGTGAAGAGGAACTAGGATCTAGTGAAAAGCCGCAGGCCCGCCGCCTTTACTAGTTCCTGGTTCCTCTTCACTAGTTCCTTCGCCTTCAAAGCCACCCCTTCGCCCGCGCCACCCGATACGCCTCGATCCGGTTCGCCGCGCCCAGCTTGCCGATCGCCTCCGACAAGTAATTGCGCACGGTGCCGTGCGAGAGGTGCAGCTTCTCGGCGATGTCGGCGCTGCGCGCGCCCTCGCCGGCCAGGCGCAGCACCTGGCGCTCGCGCTCGGTCAGGGGGTCTTCCTCGCCCCAGGCCGCCACGGCCAGCTGCGGGTCGATGACGCGGCCACCGGCGTGCACCTGGCGCAGGGCCGCCGCGAGCTGGCCCGAGGGCGCGTCCTTGAGCAGGTAGCCGCGCACGCCCGCATCCAGCGCGCGACGCAGGTAACCCGCGCGCGCGAAGGTGGTGATGATCACCACGCGCGTGGCCAGCCCGGCGTCGCGCACGCGCAGCGCCAGGTCCAGGCCGGTGAGGCCGGGCATCTCGATGTCGGTCACCAGCAGGTCGGGCGCCTGTTTCGCCACCGCGACCCACGCGGCCTCGCCGTCCCCGGCCTCGGCCACGACCTCCAGGTCGGACTCCAGGCCCAGCAGCGCCGCGATCGCGCCGCGCACCATCGCCTGGTCCTCGGCCAGCACCAGCCGGATCACGCGCCGGCCTCCAGCGCGCGCCGCGGCAGCGTGACCTGCAGGCGGGTGCCGCCGCCCGGCGGGCTGTCGACTTCGAGTTCGGCGCCAAACGCCGCCAGGCGTTCGCGCATGCCGGCCAGGCCGTTGCCCGGCGCGCCGGCGCCGCCGCGCCCGTCGTCGGCGATGCACAGCCGCAGTTCGCCGTCATCGGCGACCAGCTCGACCTCGACGCGGCGCGCCCCGGCGTGTCGCAGCACGTTGGTGACGGCTTCGCGCAGGGCCAGGGCCAGGGCCGATTCCAGCGCGGGATCCAGCGCCACCTGCGCCAATCGCTGGTCCAGGCTCACGTCGGCGGAAAGCAGGGCCAACCGCGCCGCCGCCAACTCCGCCTCCAGGCCGGTGGCGCGGATGCCCACCACGGCCTCGCGCACCTGGGCCAGCGCCTGCCGGGCGACGCTCTCGACCTCGCCGATCTGGGTGCGCGCGGCGGCCGGGTTCGAATCCACCAGACGGCCCGCCAGTTCACTCTTGAGCGCCACCAGCGACAGCGTGTGGCCCAGCAGGTCGTGCAGGTCACGCCCGATGCGCTCGCGCTCGGCCATGGCCGCCAGGCGCGCCACTTCGTCGCGGGTAAGCCTCAACTCGGCGTCGCGGCGCAGGCGCGCGCGGGTCATCAGCACGCCGGCGACCACCAGCACGCAGATCGCCGTCGCCATCGCCGCATAAGCCAGCGCCAGCGGGAGCGGCATCACCGCCAGGAAGCACGCCACCATCGCCGCCACCAGCAGCACCGTCACCGCGATGGCGCGACGGGCCGGCAGGATCGTGGCCGCCATCGCGCAGGCGTAGATCACGAAGGTGTTGCCGCCGGGCTGGATCGCGATCAGGGCCAGGCCCAGGATCGCCGTCGCGGCGACCAGGACGGATTGGCGCCGGCCGCGCCAGGTGCGGAAGGCGAAATACATCGGCAGGAACACCGCGATCGCCAGCACGCTGGCCACCCAGGCCCGCGCCGGGGCGTCGGTCCAGAAAGCCAGCGGCAGGAAGACGAACGGCAGGTAGACCAGGCCCAGCCACGGCCGCCCCATGAGCTCGTCGTAGGTCTCGTCTTCCTGCGGTCGCGGTGCGGGCTGGCCCATCGCTTTCCAGACTATCGGATTTCCCGCCATGGCCGCCGCCTCAGCCACGGCGCAGGCGGCGCGCGGCCAGGGCCAGGCACAGCGCCGTGGTGCCCAGCAGCACCGCGATGTGCAGTCCCCAGCGCACGTCCTGCGCCTGCCCCACCACGCCCAGCGCCATCCGCCCCAGGTGCCAGGCCGGCCAGACCACCGCCAGCTTCTGCAGCAGCGCCGGGAACGCGAAGATCGGGATCCACAGCCCCGACAGCACCGACATCGGCAGGTAGACCAGGTTGACCACCGCCACGGCGCCCTGCCCGCGCACCAGCGTGCCCAGCCACAGGCCCATGGCGCAGAACGGCAGCGTGCCCAGCAGCAGCGTCGCCACCAGCAGGCCCCAGGTACCGGGTGACATCCGCACGCCGCCACCGACCACCGCGGCGATCGTCAGCAGGCACACCACGGTGAAGCCAACGACCAGGCTCATCGCGATCTTGGCGAGGAAGTACACCAGCGTCGGCATGGGCGAGACGCGCTTGAGCTCGAGCCAGCCCTTCTCGCGCTCGATCGCCAGCCCGACGCCGAAGCCGAACAGCGCGGGGCCGATCACCCCGAACACGCCGTAGGTCGCGAGCAGGTAGGCGGCGCGCTCGAGCCCGCCCCACTTGCCCGGCAGCACCACCGCGAACAGCAGGTAGAACACCACGGGGAACAGCAGGGTCGGCAGGGCGAAGGCAGGCTGGCGCAGCACCGCGAGCAGTTCGTACCAGGCTTCGAGCGCCTGGATGCGCAGCAGCGAGGGGGCGGCGTGGGTGGACGAAGGCAGGGGATTCATGCGGCGTGCTCCAGGCGGCCGGCGGCCGCGGGATCTCGGGTCAGGGAAACGAAGGCCTCCTCGAGGCTCAGCGGGCGCACTTCCAGCTCGGCCAGGCCAGAGTCGGCCGCCAGCCAGCGGCGCAGCACCTGTTCGGCCTCGCGGGTCACCAGCTCGGTGCCGGCAGCGGTGGTGTCCACGCGCAGCACGCCCGGCCACGACGCCAGCTCGGCGGCCGCGACGGTGCTGTGGGCGCGCAGGCGCTTGCCGTCGGCACGGGCCTTGATGCCGGCCGGGCTGTCGTCGGCCAGGATGCGGCCGCCGGCCATCAGCACGATGCGATCGGCCAGTGCATCGGCCTCCTCGAGGTAATGCGTCGTGAGCACGATGCCCGTGCCCTCCTCGCGCAGCTGGCGCAGCACGGCCCAGAAGGCGCGCCGCGACTCGACGTCCAGCCCCACGGTCGGTTCGTCCACGAACAGCAGCGGCGGCCGCCCGCAGATCGCCAGCGCGAACTGCACCCGCCGCTTCTGGCCGCCCGACAGCGCGCCGTAGGGACGCCGCGCGAGGTCGGCGAGGCCGGCCAGGGCCAGGGTTTCAGCCAGCGGCCGCGGCGAGGGGTAGTAGCTCGAGAACAGGCGCACGTGCTCGGCCACCCGCAGGGTGTCGGGCAGTTCGCCGTCCTGCAGCATCACGCCGATGCCGCGGCGCCGGCGCGGGTCGCGCGGGTCGCCGCCGAACAACTCGGCCCGGCCGGCGTCCGGACTGAGCCGGCCGGTGAGCAGCCCGAGGGCGGTGGTCTTGCCGGCGCCGTTGGCGCCCAGCACGGCCAGCACCTGGCCGGCGTGGATGGCCAGGTCCACGGCCTCCAGGGCCTGGACGGCGCCGTAGCGCTTGCCGGCGGCGGCGAGCCGGGCGAGGACGGGCGGGCGGTTCGGATCAGGGGACATGGCGGGGCTCCTCTTGGGCAGGGCCAGTGTCCCGACCGCGCGGGTGGCGGCGCAGTGGCCGGCGTCAACGATCCCGCCTGACAGCTGTCATCCGCGGCCGCCGCGGATTCAAACGCTTGGGGGTTACGCGCCCTTCACCGCGGTGGTAACATCCGCCGCAAGTATTTGATTTTCAACGCAAGACCCGACGCGCGAGGGCCCGCCTCGCGTCTTGCTTTGGGTCCGGAGCCCGCCATGAACCTGATCGACACCCTCAAGCCCCTGCGCAGCCACGCTGGCAAGGTCCGCACCGCCGGCCTGGACGACGCCACCGTGCTCGATCTCGCCGGGCGCTATCCCGAGCTGGTGGAGGCCGTCGAGGCCGCCGTCGCGCAGCACGCGGCCATCGCCGCCGAGTTCGCCGACCTGCTCGACCTCGACGAGCAGGCGCAGATCGACGCCGTGCAGGCCGGCTTCGTCAACTTCTACCCCGATGACGCGGTGAACCCGTACGTGGCGATCGCCGCGCGCGGCCCTTGGGTGGTCACGCTCAAGGGCGCGGTGATCCACGACTCCGGCGGCTACGGCATGCTCGGCTTCGGCCACGCCCCGAAGGCCGTGCTCGACGCGATGGCCAAGCCGCAGGTGCTGGCCAACATCATGACCCCGTCGCTGTCGCAGCTGCGCGTCGTGCGCGCGCTGCGCAAGGAAATCGGCCACACCCGCGGCGGCTGCCCGTTCGCGAAGTTCCTGTGCCTCAACTCCGGCTCCGAGTCGGTGTCGCTGGCCGGCCGCATCGCCGACGTCAACACCAAGATCCACACCGACGCCGGTGGCCGCCATGCCGGCAAGCGGGTCAAGCGCATCGCGGTCAAGGGCGCCTTCCACGGCCGCACCGAGCTGCCGGCGCTGTACTCCGACTCCTCGCGCAAGAACTACCTGCAGCACCTGGCCAGCTACAAGCACCACAACGACCAACTCATCACCATCGAGCCCTACTCGATCGAGGGCCTGAAGCAGGCCTTCGCCGACGCCGAGGCCAATGGCTGGTACTTCGAGGCCATGTTCCTCGAGCCGGTGATGGGCGAAGGCGACCCGGGCCGCGCGGTGCCGCCGGAGTTCTACGCGGTGGCGCGCGAGCTGACCAAGGCGCACGGCACGCTGCTGCTGGTGGACTCGATCCAGGCCGGCCTGCGCGTGCACGGCGTGCTCTCCATCGTCGACTACCCGGGCTTCGAAGGCCTGGAGGCGCCGGACATGGAAACCTACTCCAAGGCGCTCAACGGCGGCCAGTTCCCGATGTCGGTGCTGGCGGTGAACGAGCGCGCCGCCGGCCTGTACCGCAAGGGCACGTACGGCAACACCATGACCGCCAACCCGCGCGCGCTCGACATCGCATCGACCGTGCTGGGCCTGCTGACGCCGGAACTGCGCCGCAACATCGTCGAGCGCGGCCGCGAGTTCCTCGACAAGATCAACGCGCTCAAGGACGAACTGGGCGGCGGCCTGATCACCCAGGTCCAGGGCACCGGCCTGCTGTTCTCGTGCGAGCTGCACCCGCAGTTCAAGTGCTTCGGCACCGGCTCCACCGAGGAATACATGCGCGAGCGCGGCATCGGCGTCATTCACGGCGGCACCAACTCGCTGCGCTTCACCCCGCACTTCGCCGTCACCAGCGGCGAGATCGACCTCGTGGTCTCCCACATCCGCCACGCCCTCCTCCACGGCCCGCGCAAGTCCCAGGCCGAGGCGGCGTAAGCACAGGTCCGGCTTCGGTGTGGGCGCCTTGATTCGAACGCGGATCAGAGCGGATCAAATCGGATAAAAGCGGATAAAACAGAGAAGGGATTGGGTTTTCGCGGATTGCATCAGCCGTCGAAAAACCAACCTATTCGGACCCCTCACACCCCGGCGGCGCGGCGCCAGAGGGCGCGGGTAACCGGGGTGAGGCGGTTGGCGAGGCCGAGGGCGTGGCCGCGCAGCAGGGTCGGCCACATGGCGTCGTTGCTGAAGACGCGGTTGATGGTTTCGAAGGAATGCGCCGCCACGGCGTTCTCGCTGCGGCGGGTACGCTCCCAGCGGGCCAGGCGGTGCGGCGCCGCGAAGTCGGCGTGCACTTCCGCCGCGCGGCGCCAGGACGCGCGCAGCGCGGCGACGTCGCGCAGGCCCAGGTTCACGCCCTGCCCCGCCAGCGGATGCACCGCGTGGGCCGCGTCGCCGACCAGCAGCACCCGACCTGCCACGTAGTCCCGGGCCAGCTGCCGGCGCAGCGGGAACGCCGCGCGCGCCGACACCGCGGTGACCTCGCCCAGGCGCGCATCGAAGGCGCGCGTGAGCTCGCGCAGGAAGCTCGCGTCGTCGGCCGCCAGCAAACGCTGCGCTTCGGCCTCCGGCAGCGTCCAGACGATGGAGCTGCGGCCATCGGCGCAGGGCAGGAAGGCCAGCGGACCGGTGGGCAGGAAGCGCTGCCAGGCAGTGTCCCCGTGCGGCGATTCCGTGTGGACGTAAGCGACCAGGCCGCGCTGGCCATAGTCGTGGGCCTCGGTGTCCAGGCCCACAGTTGCGCGCACGCGCGAGGCGGCGCCATCGGCGCCGACCACCAGCCGCGCACGCAGGCGCTGGCCGTCGCCGAGCACGGCGGTGGCCGCATCGGCATCCTGCTCGATCGTCGCCAGCGTCGCCGGCACCACGCGGCGCAGCGAGGGCTCGCGCCCGCAGGCCGCCCACAGGCGATCCACCAGCAGCGAATGCTCGACGATGTGGCCCAGGTGGTCGCGGCCGAAGGCATCGGCGTCGAAGTCGAGCTCGCCGCCGCCGGCGGCATCCCAGACCCGCATGCGCCGGTAGGGATGCGCGCGCGCCGCGCGGACCGATTGCCAGGCGCCGAGGTCGTCGAGCAGCGCGGCGTTGTCCGGCGCGAAGGCGTACACGCGCAGGTCGGCGTCGCCGGGCGACCACGCGGCGGGCTCATGCGCCTCGACCAGCGCCACGCGCAGTCCATCGCGCGCGGCGGCCAGCGCGGTGGCGCTGCCGACCACGCCGGCGCCCACCACCACCAGGTCAAAGGTGTCGCGCCGGCTCATGCGCGCCCCCGGGAGAGTCGAGGCACGCGTCCGCGGAAGCCCATCGCCCCGGCCACCAGCGGATCCGCCAGCCCGGGCACGTGGCCCAGCGCCAGCAGGCCGAGCGAGCGCAACACGTGCAGCGGGAAACCCTCGCTCGCCGTGATGCGCGCGAGGCCGTCGCTGAAGGCCAGGGTGCGCTCGCGATCCTCGCGTCGCGCTTCGGCGTAGGCATCGAGCAAGGCTGCGGCACCGGGATCGTCGCCGGACAGCACCTCGGCCAGCGTGAGTGCGTCGCGCAGGCCAAGGTTGAAGCCTTGCGCGCCGATCGGGTGCAGGGTCTGGGCGGCATTGCCCATCACCACGCCGCGCGGCGCGGTGAGGCGTTCGGCCACCAGGCGGGTGATGGGATAAGCACTGCGGGCGCCGACCCGCGTGATGCGGCCCGCGCGCCAGCCGAAGCGCCGCTGCAGATAGTCGCGATACGCCGCGTCGTCCATCGCCAGTGCAGCCTCCGCGGCCTCGCGGCGCACGCCGCAGATGCCGCCGTAGTGGCCGCCCGCCATCGGCAGCAGGGCCACCGGGCCTTCCGGGGTGAAGCGCTCGTAGGCGGTGCCATCGGGCGCGCGGTCGGTGGCGACGCTGCACACCAGCAAGGTCTGGCCGTAGTCGTGTTCCTCGGCGCCGATGCCCCAGGCGGCGCGCGCCAGCGAGCGGCTGCCGTCGGCGGCCACCAGAAGCCGGGTGCGCAGGCGGCGGGTGGCGCCGTCCTGCTCGAACGTGACGACCGGGCCGTCGGGGTCGGGCGCGACCGCGACCACGCGCGCCGGGCGATGGCGCACCAGCCCGGCGCAATCGGCCAGCCGCGATTCCAGCGCCTGGCCCAGCTCGCACGCCAGCACCACGCCGCCGAACTGCTCGCGACCGTGGTCGGCCGCGGCCAGGCGCACGCTGCCGAAATCGCCGGCGCGGCTGACGTGGACGCGGCGGATCGGCGCCGGCGGGGTCGCCAACCGCGGCAGGACATCCAGCGCCGACAGCGCATTCAGGCTGGCCAGGGCCAGCGCCAGCTTGCGCTCGTCGAAGCCGGGGGCGCCGGCCTGCGGCGGGCTGGCCTCGACCTGGCCGACGCGCCAGCCGCGGCCGTCGAGCGCGCAGGCCAGCGCGCTGCCGACCAGGCCGCCGCCAAGGATGAGGATGTCGTGATCGAAGCCGTCGGTGCCGGGCATGGCGGGATGATACGCGCCCGTCCGGTGAAGGCCCATGCATGGCCCGCTCGGGGCGCAGTTCGTCTAAAATGCGGGCCTGTCCTCCGGAAGCCCGCTCATCATGACCCTGACCCACCGTTCGCGACTGGCCGTGTTCCTGGTGCTCGCCGCCGTCATGGCCGCGACCCGGCTCAATCATTTCGGCCTGGTGCCGGACGCGTCGTGGGCGGTGTTCTTCGTCGCCGGTTTCTACCTGCGCGGCAGCGTGCGCTGGGCCTTCCCGGCGCTGATGGCATTGGCGGTGGCGGTCGACTACCTCGTCATCACCGGCAGCGGCCAGAGCTTCTGGAGCCACTACTGCATGTCGCCCGGCTACTGGTTCCTGGTGCCGGCGCATGCGGCGATGTGGCTGGGCGGCAGCCTGCTGCGCCGCGCCTACCGCGGCCTGGAGCCGCGCGCGCTGGCGCTGCTGGCGGTGTCGGTGTTCGCCTCGGTCGCCGCCTGCCACTTCTTCGCGCAGGGCGGCTTCTACTGGCTGGCCAGCGCCGTCGCCGAGCCCACCGTCGCCGGCTGGGCCAAGAACTACGCCGACTGGTTCCTGCCCTACCTGCGCAACGCCAGCGCCTACGTCGCGGCCGCCGCCGCGCTGCACGTCGTGGCGACCTGGGCCCTGGCCCGCCGCGCCGCCGTCGCCACCGCGCGCTGAGGCCGCCATGGGCAACCGGCTGTCGAAGATCTACACCCGCACGGGCGATGACGGCAGCACCGGCCTGGGCGACGGATCGCGCGTGGCCAAGGACTCCGCCCGCGTCACCGCCTACGGCACGGTGGACGAGGCCAACTCGGCCATCGGCATCGTGCTGGCCTGCGATATCCCGGAGGAAGTCCGCAGCGTGCTGGTGTCGGTGCAGCACCAGCTGTTCGACCTGGGCGGCGAGCTCTGCATCCCGGGCCACGCCGCCATCTTCGACGCCGACATCCAGCGCCTGGAAGACCAGCTCGACGCCTTCAACGCCGACCTGCCGCCGCTCAAGGACTTCATCCTGCCCGGCGGCGGCCTGGCCGCCGCGCACTGCCACCTGGCGCGCACCATCTGCCGCCGCGCCGAGCGCGAGTCGGTCACGCTCTCGCACCACGACGCGGTGCGGCCCGAGGCCATCCGCTACCTCAACCGCCTCTCCGACCTGCTGTTCGTGATCGCCCGCGTGCTGGCGCGCGCCAGCGGCCACGGCGAGGTGCTCTGGAACCACGAGCGCCGGAAAGGCTAGGCGTGCTGCTTTACACCCACCCCGCCTGCCTGGCGCATGATCCGGGCGCCGGCCACCCGGAATGCCCGGCGCGGCTGGAGGCGGTGCTGCACGCGGTGCGCGCCAACTTCCCCCTGGCGCCCTGGCGCGAGGCCCCGCGGGCCGGGCGCGATGCCCTGTTGCGCGTACACACCCGCGAGCTAGTGGCGCGCGTGCTCGACACGCCGTTCGAGGCCAGCCTGCGCCTGGACGAAGACACCGCGATGTCGCCCGATTCGCCCGAGGCCGCCCTGCGCGCCGCCGGCGCCGGCATCGCCGCGGTCGACGCGGTGATGCGCGGCGAAGCGCGCCACGCCTTCTGCGCCGTGCGCCCGCCCGGCCACCACGCCACCGGACCGGTGGCGATGGGCTTCTGCCTGTTCAACTCGATCGCGGTGGCCGCCGCGCACGCCGTGCACGTGCACGGGCTCGAGCGCGTCGCGATCATCGATTTCGACGTGCACCACGGCAACGGCAGCCAGGACATCTTCGCCAGCGACGCGCGGGTGATGTACGCCAGCTCGCACCAGCATCCGCTGTACCCGAACTCCGGCCTCGCGCACGAGCGCGGCGTCGGCAACGTGGTCAACGCAACGCTGTCGCCGGGTACCGACGGCGAGGCCTTCCGCCACGCCTGGCGCGAGCACCTGCTGCCGCAGGTGGACGCTTTCCGTCCGCAGCTGGTGCTGGTCTCGGCCGGCTTCGACGGCCACCGCCTCGACCCGCTCGCCGACCTGATGCTCGAGGCCGACGACTACCGCTGGCTGAGCGCCGAACTCGCCGCGCTCGCCGACCGCCACGCGGGCGGGCGGCTGGTGTCCATGCTCGAAGGTGGCTACAGCCTGGCGGCGCTGCGGGCCTGCAGCGTGGCCCACCTGCACGGGTTGGCCGGCACTACGCCGGCCTGAAGTCCAGCGCGGCGGAATTGATGCAGTAGCGCAGCCCGGTCGGCTGCGGCCCATCGGGGAAGACGTGGCCGAGGTGGGAATCGCAGGCCGCGCAGCGCACCTCGACCCGGCGCATGCCGTGGCTGGCGTCCTCGTGCTCGCCCACCGCGCCGGCGGCCACCGGGCGCGTGTAGCTGGGCCAGCCGCTGCCCGAGTCGTACTTGTCCTCGGACGCGAACAGGTCGGCGCGGCAGGCCGCGCAGACATAGGTGCCTGTGGCGTGGTGGTTCCAGTACTTGCCGGTGAACGCCCGCTCGGTTTCCGAGCAGCGGCAGATGGCGTACTGCTCGGGGCTCAGCTCGGCCCGCCACTGGGCGTCGGTCTTTTCGATCTTGGCGGTCATTCCCGTGCCTTCGTGTTGCCCCGTCAGGCGCCTTGGGCCAAGCTATCACGTCTTTTCCAGGGATGCCTCCGTGCGCCGTCAAGCCCTTCGACTGCTTCCGCTCTGCCTGGCCATCGCCGGCGCAGCCCGCGCACAGGACCCCGCACCCGCCGCCGACTGGGCGCTCTGCCCCTCGCCCGAGGGCCTGCCGCTGTTCCAGCCGCTGGCCGATCCGGCCGTGGCCACCGACCCGGCCACGCTCGCCACCGACATCAGCGCCGAGAACCTCGACGTCAGCGGCCGCGACACCACCGTGTTTGAAGGTGGCGTCGAACTCCGGCGCGGCGGGCAATGGCTGGGGACCGACAAGCTCACCTATTCGCACGACAGCGAACGCTTCGTCACCGAGGGCCCGGTGCGCTTCCAGGACGACGGCATCCGCTTCACCGCCGACCAGGCCGCGGGCGACCAGAAGGCCGACACGATCGTGCTCGACGGCGTGCAGTACCAGTTCAACCAGGACGCCGGCAACGGCCGCGCCGACCGCATCACGATGCGCGGCGAGCTGGGCGAGATGGAGGGCGGCACCTACTCCACCTGCCCGCCGGGGCAGCGCCAGTGGGAGTTCTCGGCCAGCCGCATCGACGTGGACCAGGAAGAGGCGATGGGCACCGCCCGCAACGCCACCCTGCGCCTGGGCGGCGTGCCGGTGCTGTGGCTGCCCTACCTGCGCTTCCCCACCGACGACCGTCGCCGCACCGGCCTGCTCTCGCCCAAGATCGGCTTCGACGACCGCAACGGCTTCGACTACGAGCAGCCGATCTACCTCAACCTCGCGCCGAACTACGACGCGACCCTGCTGCCGCGCTACATGTCGCAGCGCGGGCTGATGCTGGGCGGCCAGTTCCGTTACCTCACCGCCAACAGCCGCGGCGTGGTCGAAGGCAGCTGGCTGGGCAACGACGACGAACCCGGCCGCGGCTACGACCGCGGCGTCGCCTCGCTGCGGCACACCACGTCGCTGGGCCCGAACTGGTTCATCAACGCCGACCTCAACCACGTCAGCGACGTCTTCTACTTCGACGACTTCAACGACTCGCTGGCGTCGACCTCGATCACCCTGCTGCCCAGCACTGCCGGCCTTTACGGCCGCGGCTACGGCTGGACCGCCAGCCTTTCCGCCCAGCGCTGGCAGATCGCCAACCCGCTGGTGCTGCCGGGCACCGAGCCCTACCGCCGACTGCCCGCCGCCGACCTGCGCTGGAACAAGGCCCTGTTGCCCTGGATGGAATTCGGCGTGCAGGCCGAGGCCGTGCGTTTCGACCACGAAACCCTGGCCGGTGGCGAGCGCGTGGACCTGCGCCCGACCCTGCGCCTGCCCTTCGGCGGCGCCGCCTGGTACGCCACGCCCGAGTTCTCCTGGCGCTACACGCGCTGGTCGCTCGACGGCGGCCTGCTGGCGCCGGGCGCCGACCGCTCGCCCACCCGCAGCCTGCCGATCACCCGCTTCGACGCCGGCGCCTTCTTCGAGCGCGAGTTCAACTGGGGCGACGGCCGCCTGCTGCAGACGCTCGAGCCGCGCCTCGTCTATCTGAACGTGCCCTACCGCGACCAGGACGACCTGCCGCTGTTCGACACCCAGCCGCTGACCTTCAGCTGGCCCGGCCTGTTCCGCGACAACCGTTTCGGCGGCGCCGACCGCCAGGGCGATGCCGACCAGGTGACGCTGGCCGTGACCAGCCGGATCCTGGACACCGCCGACGGCCGCGAGCGCCTGAGCGCCAGCCTCGGCCGCATCCACTACTTCGACCCGCCCCGGGTCACCGTGCCCGGCGCCCCGCCTCTGTCCGACGACGGCTCGGCCTGGGTCGCCGAGGCCAGCCTTGCGCTGGGCCAGCGCTGGAGCCTGGGCCTGGCCCAGCAGTGGGACCCGGACCGCGAGCGCACCAACCTTTCGGCCGTGCGCAGCCAGTGGCGCTTCGGCGAGGGCGGCCTGGTGAACGCGGCCTACCGCTACCGCGCCGACGTGCTCGAGCAGGGCGACCTGTCCTTCGTGCTGCCGGTGAACGACCGCTGGCGCGTGCTCGGCCGCTGGAACTACTCGCTGCGCGACCGCGAGACGCTCGAGGCGATGGGCGGCATCGAGTGGAAGAGCTGCTGCCTGGCGGTGCGCGTGCTGGCGCGGGAATACATCCGTGAATTCGGCGGTGACCGCAACCTGGGCATCTACCTTGAGCTGGAGCTGAACGGCGTCGGCAGCCTGGGCCGCGACACGGCCCGTTTGCTTGATGATGCTATCCTTGATTACTCCCGTTGAACCCATGGCGCCGGCCCCGGCGCCGGAGCCACGACCCGCATGAAGAACGCCCTGACCCTCCTCCTCGCCGGCCTGCTGGCCCTGGGCTCCGCCCTCGCCCCGACCCCGGCGCTGGCCCAGGACACCACGCCGCTGGACAGCATCGTTGCCGTCGTCGACGAGGAGGTGATCCTGCGCAGTGAACTCGACCGCGCCGTGGGCAACATCCTGGCCCAGTACGCCAACCAGCCCGGCCAGCTGCCGCCGCGCGACATCCTCGAGCGCCAGGTGCTCGACCGCCTGGTGCTGATGCGCCTGCAGCTGGTGCGCGCCCGCGACAACGGCATCCGCGTCAGCGACGGCGAGCTCAACCAGGCCATCCAGGCCGTCGCCGCCCGCAACCGCATGACCCAGGACCAGCTTCGCACCCGCCTGCTGCAGGACGGCCTGGGCTACGAGGAATTCCGCAACAGCCTGCGCGAGGAGCTGATGCTCGAGCGCCTGCGCCAGAGCTACGTCCAGTCGCGCGTGCAGGTCAGCGAGGCCGAAGTGGACCAGCTGCTCGCCGTGCGCGAGATGGGCGGCCCCGAAGTTCGCCTGTCCAACATCCTGGTCGCCCTGCCCGATGGCGCAACCCCGGAGCAGATCGCCACCGCCGAGCGCAAGATCGCCGGCATCCGCGAAGTGATCATGCGGGGCGAACTCGACTTCCGCGCCGCCGCGATCCGCTACTCCGACGCCTCGAACGCCCTCGAGGGCGGCGATATCGGCTGGCGCGGCTACGACGCCCTGCCGCAGAACTACGTCGGCATGATCCGGGCCATGTCGCCGGGCGAGATCAGCCAGCCGCTGCGCGGCCCGAGCGGCTACCAGCTGGTGCAGCTGGTCGAGACCCGCGAAGCCGGCCGCCAGACCGCCATCGAATACAACGCCCAGGGCATCCTGGTGCGCCCGACGCCGACCCTGCCGCCGGAGGCCGCGCGCCAGAAGATCGAGGACCTGCACCGGCGCCTCGTCGCCGGCGAGGACTTCGCCACCCTGGCCCGCGAGAATTCCGACGACACCCTGACCCGCGCCGACGGCGGCGACATGGGCTGGTTCGCGATCAACGCCTGGGGCGCCGCGATCGGCAGCCAGATCCAGCAGCTGGCCGACGGCGAACTGTCCGCGCCCTTCCAGAGCGACAGCGGCTGGCACGTCATCCGCCGCCTGGGCGTGCGCGAGCAGGACGTCACCGAGCTCAACCGCCGCAACCAGGCCCGCGAAGTCATCGGCACGCGCAAGGCCGAGGAAGAGTTCGAGCGCTTCCTGCGCCAGCTGCGGTCCGAGGCCTACGTCGAGACGCGCCTCGCGGCCGCGGGCTGAGCCCCGTGCGGACCCGGCTGGCCCTGGTTCCTGGTGAGCCGGCCGGCATCGGGCCCGAGCTCTGCGTCCGGCTGGCCCAACGGCCGCCGGATGCCTCCCTGGTCGCCTACGCCGACCCCGATGCCCTGCTGGCCGCCGCGGCGGCGCTGGGCCTGCCCCTGCGCCTGCTCGATCCCGACCGCGACGCCGGCGCGGGCGAGCTGGCCCTGCAGCCGGTGCGCCAGGCCCATGCCACCCGCTTCGGCCAGCCGGACCCGGCCAACGCCCCGGCCGTCATCGCGGCCCTGCACCAGGCCGGCGCCGCCTGCCTGGCCGGCACCCTGGACGGGCTGGTCACCGGGCCGGTGCACAAGGCCAGCATCAACGCCGGCGGCATCGCCTACACCGGCACCACCGAGCTGCTGGCCGCGCAGGCCGGCGTCGAGGTGGTGATGATGCTGGCCAACCCCCGCCTCCGCGTCGCCCTGGCCACCACCCACCTGCCGCTGCGCCTCGTGCCCGACGCCATCACCCGCGACGGCATCCGACGCACCCTGCGCATCCTGCACGCTGCCCTTCGCCGCGACTTCGGCCTGGACGCCCCGCGCATCGCCGTGCTGGGCCTGAACCCGCACGCCGGCGAGGACGGCCACCTCGGCCGCGAGGAGCTCGACACGATCATCCCCGTGCTCGAAGCGCTGCGCGCCGAGGGGCTGCAGCTCGAAGGCCCGCTGCCCGCCGACACCGCCTTCCTGCCGCAGAAGCTGGCCGGCTACGACGCGGTGCTGGCGATGTACCACGACCAGGGGCTGCCCGTGCTCAAGCACTCGGGTTTCGAGCAGGCCGTGAACATCACGCTGGGCCTGCCCTACCCGCGCGTGGCCGTGGACCACGGCACGGCGCTCGACCTCGCCGGCCGCGGCAGCGCCGATCCGTCCAGCCTGTTCGCCGCCAGCGCGCTGTGCGCGCGGCTCGCCCGCCACCGGAGGCCCGCATGAGCCACTTCAAGGCACCGCCCAAGAAGAACCTCGGCCAGCACTTCCTGGCCGACCGAAGCTACATCGACCGCATCGTGATGGCGGTGAACCTGAAGCCGGGCGACCGCCTGGTCGAGATCGGCCCGGGCCAGGGCGCGATCACCTTCCCGCTGCTGCGCAAGCACGGCGAGCTGACGGTGATCGAGTTCGACCGCGACCTGATCACGCCGCTGATGGAGGCCTCCGAGGGCGTGGGCCGGCTGACGATCATCCACAAGGACGTGCTGCAGGTGGACTTCAGCAAGCTGGCCGGCGACGAAGGCCCGCTGCGCCTGGTCGGCAACCTGCCCTACAACATCTCCTCGCCGATCCTCTTCCACGCGCTCGAACACGCCGGCGCGGTGCAGGACATGCACTTCATGCTGCAGAAGGAAGTGGTGGACCGCATGGCCGCCGATCCCGGCAGCAAGGTCTACGGGCGCCTGAGCGTGATGCTGCAGGCCTACTGCAGCGTCACCTCGCTGTTCGACGTGCCGCCGGGCGCGTTCCGGCCGCCACCGAAGGTGGACTCGGCGGTGGTGCGGCTGGTGCCCAAGCCGGCGGCGGACATCGGCATCGCCGACCCGGCGCTGTTCGAGCGGGTGGTGCGCGATGCCTTCGGCCAGCGCCGCAAGACCCTGCGCAACGCGCTCTCCCAGGTTTGCACCGGCGCCGACATCGAGGCCGCGGGCCTGCGCCCGGACGCCCGCGCCGAGCAGCTGGCGGTTGCGGATTTCGTGCGACTGGCGCAATTCCTCGGTGCGCTGCCCCCGGCCGACCGTCCTGCGTAGAATGGCGGCATGGAATCCCC
The DNA here is from genome assembly GCF_022842045.1 of Arenimonas sp. Classification (GTDB taxonomy): domain Bacteria; phylum Pseudomonadota; class Gammaproteobacteria; order Xanthomonadales; family Xanthomonadaceae; genus Arenimonas. The sequence continues at coordinate 29,986 of NZ_JALHQI010000022.1, forward strand.
GCAGCACGCCATCGAGGTGATCGTCGCCACCCGCTTCCTCGAGGACCAGTCGATCCCCGAGGACGACCGCTACGTCTTTGCCTACACCATCCGCATCGTGAACCTGGGCGAGGTGCCGGCCCGCCTGCTCAGCCGCCACTGGATCATCACCGACGCCAACGGCAAGGTGCAGGAGGTCCGCGGCGAGGGCGTGGTGGGCGAGCAGCCCTGGCTGCGGCCGGGCGAGCACTTCGAGTACACCTCGGGCGCCGTGCTCGAGACCCCGCTGGGCACCATGCACGGCAGCTACCAGATGCTGGCCGACGACGGCACCTCGTTCGATGCGTTGATCGACCCGTTCACCCTGTCCATCCCGCGGACCCTGCACTGACATGGCCACCTACGCCATCGGCGACGTGCAGGGCTGCTACGACGCGCTGCAGCGCCTGCTCGAAAAGATCCGCTTCGACCCGGCGGCCGATCGCCTGTGGTTCTGCGGCGACCTGGTCAACCGCGGCGGCCAGTCGCTCGAAACGCTGCGCCTGATCCACTCGCTGGCCATCCACAGCACCATCGTGCTGGGCAACCACGACCTCTCGCTGCTGGCCATCTCCACCCGCCGCGAGGCCGACCAGCGCAAGGTCAACCCGGACCTGCAGCGCGTGCTGTTCGCCGACGACCACGAGGTGCTGATCGGCTGGCTGCGCCGGCAGAAGCTCTTCCACGTCGACCGCACGCTGGGCTTCGCGATGGTGCACGCCGGCCTCGCGCCGAAGTGGACCATCAGCCTGGCCGAGGCGCGTGCCCGCGAGGTCGAGGAAAAACTGCAGGGCGACGGGTTCTTCAAGCTGGTCAAGAACATGTACGGCGACAAGCCGGCCTGGTCGCCCAAGCTCACCGGCGTCGACCGGCACCGGGCGATCATCAATGTCTTCACCCGCCTGCGCTACTGCACGCCGGCCGGCCGCATCGGTTTCGAGGACAAGGGCCGGCCGGGCACCCAGAAGCCGGGCATGTACCCGTGGTTCGAAGTGCCGGGCCACGCCACCCGCGAGCTGCCCCTGGTCTGCGGGCACTGGTCGACCCTGGGCTTGTTCATGGGGCTGGGCGTGTATGCCATCGACACCGGCGCGGTCTGGGGCGGCAAGCTCACCGCGATGGAGCTGGGCCCCGAGCTGCGCCTGCACCAGGTTGCCGGCCGCGACCCCCCGGACGGCAGTCCCCGCGGCGACGACTGAGTCGCGTCGCCCCTTTTTTAGTGCAGGGCCTCGGTACTGGCCCAGTATGGTCTTGAGTCAGGCTGCAAAGGAGAAACCCACCCATGAACCGATCCATCCCCGCCCTCGTGCTCGCCCTGTCGCTGCTCGCCCCGGCGGCCTTTGCCCAGCAGGGCGCCGATGCCGCGCAGAAGATGGTCGCGCTGCAGGCCGAGGTGGCCCAGGGCAAGCAGGCCTACATCTCGCGCCAGCTGGCGATGGACCCGGCCGAGCAGGCCGCGTTCTGGCCGGTCTACGACAAGGTCCAGGAGGAACTGGCCGAGCTCGCCGAGCGTCGCCGCGCCAACGCCGCCGCGGTGGCCTACGGCCTGCGCACCGAGCTCGATGAGGACGACGCCGAGGACCTGGCCGACGAGGCCGTGGCGATCGAAGTCGACCAGGCCAAGCTGATGGAGCGCACCTACCGCACGCTCAGCCGCGCCATCGCGCCGAAGAAGGCCCTGGCCTACGTGCAGGCCGAGGCTCGCCTGGCCACCCTGCAGCGCTACGAGATCGCGGGCAGCCAGCTGCCCTGATCCGCCCGCCGGCGCCGCTCAGCGGCGCCGGTACTCGACGAACGCGAAGGCGAAGGCATGGCGCGCATCCGCGCCGTGCGCTTCCCGCGACACCACCTGCCAGTCCGCCGGGTCGAATGCGGGGAAGAACGCGTCGGCGGCGTCCACGGCGGTATCCACGTGCGTGAGGTGCATGCGCGTGGCCAGCGGCAGCGCCAGCGCATAGACCTCGCCGCCGCCGATCACCATCAGCTCGTCCGCGCCGCAAACCGCCTGCGCGCGCGCCAGCGAATCCACCGCCTCCATGCCGTCGAACGGCACCCGGCTGCCGCGCGTGAGCACGAGATTGCGCCGGCCCGGCAGCGCGCGACCCAGGGATTCCGCGGTCTTTCGCCCCATCAGCACCGGCTTTCCCAGGGTCAAGGCCTTGAAGTGCTTCAGGTCGTCGGGCAGCCGCCAGGGCAGGTCGTTGCCGCGGCCGATGGCGCCGGCGCGATCGAGCGCCGCCACCAGCACCAGCGCCGTCACACCGCCACCGGGGCCTTGATGGCCGGGTGCGGGTCGTAGCCTTCGATGGCGATGTCCTCGAAGCGCATCGTGAACAGGTCGGTGGCCTCCGGCGCCAGCACAAGGCTCGGCAGCGGCCGCGGCTCGCGCGACAGCTGTTCGCGGGCCTGGTCGAAGTGGTTGGTGTACAGGTGCGCGTCGCCCAGCGTGTGCACGAAGTCGCCCACGCCCAGCCCGCAATGGCGCGCCACCATGTGCGTGAGCAGCGCGTAGCTGGCGATGTTGAACGGCACGCCCAGGAAGATGTCGGCCGAGCGCTGGTAGAGCTGGCAGCTCAGCTTGCCGTTGGCGACGTAGAACTGGAACATCGTGTGGCAGGGCTGCAGCGCCATCGCCGGCAGGTCGGCCACGTTCCAGGCGCTCACCACCAGCCGGCGCGAGTCGGGATTGCGCCGCAGTTCGTCCACCACGTTGCGCAGCTGGTCGATCTCGCGGCCGTCGGTGCCGGTCCAGCGCCGCCACTGCTTGCCGTAGACCGGGCCCAGCTCGCCGTCGGCGTTGGCCCATTCGTCCCAGATGCTGACCTTGTTCTCGCGCAGGTAGGCGATGTTCGTCTCGCCGCGGATGAACCACAGCAGCTCGTGGATGATCGAGCGCAGGTGCAGCTTCTTGGTGGTGACCAGCGGGAAGCCTTCCGACAGGTCGAAGCGCATCTGCCAGCCGAACACCGAGCGGGTGCCGGTGCCGGTGCGGTCGGCCTTTTCCGCGCCGTGTTCCAGCACGTGCCGCAGCAGTTCGAGGTACTGGCGCATCAGGTCGGCTTCACGTTGGAAAGATCGGGCTGCAGGGTCGGCGCCGTGTGCGACTTCCAGAGCAGGAACAGGCCCAGCAGCACCAGCGGCAGCGACAGCACCTGGCCCATGGTCAGCCAGCCGAAGGCGAGGTAGCCGAGGTGGGCATCGGGCTCGCGCACGAACTCCACCAGGAACCGGAACGACCCGTAGAGCAGCGCGAACAGCCCCGACACGGCGTAGCGCGGCCGCGGCTTGCGCGAGTAGAGCCACAGCGCCGCCATCAGCAGCACGCCCTCGAGGAAAGCCTGGTAGAGCTGCGAGGGATGCCGCGCGTAGGCGTCGAGCGCGCCGCTGGCGTGCAGCTGGCGCAGCTGCTCGACCGGCTGCACCGCCAGCTCGGCCGGCAGTGCGTCCGGGAACACCACGCCCCAGCCGCCGCCGGTGGGCTTGCCCCAGAGTTCGCCGCCGATGTAGTTGCCCAGCCGGCCGAAGCCCAGGCCCAGCGGGATCAGCGGCGCCACGAAGTCCATCACGTCGAAGAAGTGCCGGCGGTGCCTGCGCGTCCACCACGCCGCCGCCAGCATCACGCCCAGCAGGCCGCCGTGGAAGCTCATGCCGCCCTCGTTGATGCGCAGGATCATCAGCGGGTTGGCCAGGAACTCGTCGAAGACGTAGAACAGCACGTAGCCCACGCGCCCGCCCAGCACCACGCCGAGCATGCCGTAGAACAGCAGGTCGCCGAAGGCCTCCTCGTTGATGCCGGGCAGCCGGCCGCCGCGGATGCGCCGCGTGCCCAGCCACCAGGCGCCCAGGAAGGCCAGCAGGTACATCACGCCGTACCAGTGGATGCCGTGCGGCCAGAAAGGCAGCGGGACGGCGATCGGGTCGATGTCGTGCAGCAGGGTCATGCAGGCTCCGTCGGGGCGTGGCGGCGGCTAGGTTGGCCGTCGTTTCTTGCGCTGCGAGAGGATGTTCAGGGTCTCCACGCCGGCCGAGAAGGCCATCGCGAAGTACAGGAACTTGCGGTCGATGTGGTAATCGAAGCCGTCGGCCACCAGGGCCACGCCGACCAGGATGATGAAGGTGAGCGCCAGCATCTTCACCGTCGGATGGCGGTCGATGAAGTCGCCGATCGGGTTGGCCGCGAACAGCATCACCGCCACCGCCATCAGGATCGCCGCCACCATCACCCAGCGGTTGTCGACCATGCCGACCGCGGTGATCACCGAGTCGAGCGAAAACACGATGTCGATCACCGCGATCTGCGCGATCACGTAGCCGAACACGGCGGAGGGCTTGGTGGTGATGTCTTCCTCGTCCTCGCGGCCCTCGACCGAGTCGTGGATCTCCATCGTGCCCTTGACCAGCAGGAACAGGCCGCCGGCGATCAGCACCAGGTCGCGCACCGAGAAGTCCTGCCCGAACAGGCTGAACAGGTTGTGCTGCATGCTGGCCAGGAACGCCAGCGACAGTAGCAGCAGGATGCGGGTGACGCAGGCCAGCATCAGGCCGAAGCGGCGCGCCTTCGGGCGCTGCTCGGGCGGCAGCTTGCTCACCGCGATCGAGATGAAGACCAGGTTGTCGATGCCCAGCACGATCTCGAGCGTCGCCAGGGTGAGCAGCGCGATCCACAGTTCAGTGCTGAAAAGCCAATCCATCGCGCAGCAGCCTTTAGAGATAACGGGGGCCGAGGATCAATCCCCAGCACAGCAGCACGTTCATGTCGGCCAGGAACACCGCCGCCGAGCCCATGTCCTTGGCGCGGCCCGCGAGCTCGTGGTGTTCGGCGCCCCAGCGGTCCACGACCGCCTCGACCGCCGAGTTGAGCACCTCGACCACCAGCACGCCCAACAGCGAGCCGACCAGCAGGGCGCGTTCGACGCCATCGGCGCCGAGCCAGAGGCCCAGCGGCGCCAGCACCACGAACAGATAGACCTCGAGCCGGAAGGAGGACTCGAGCTGCCAGCAGGCACGCAGGCCCTGCAGCGACCACACGAACGCGTTCCAGACCCGGAACGGGCTGCGCGGCGCGTGGCTGCCGTTGCTGTCGGCCATCGGGGTCCCGGGGTGGAAGGGCGAGGGCCGCATTTTGACACATCCGCCCTGCCCGTCCGTCCCTGACCTTGTGCACTGGGGCGGGCCACCCCATTCTCGAAAACTCACCCCTGCGACCACGGAGCCGAAAATGTTCAACCCCGAGCAACTGCTGGGCCAGCTGATGGGCGACGCGATGTCGGGCCAGCTGGGCGGCCGCAAGCGCAAGCGCTCAAAGTCCGGCCTGGGCGCCCTGCTGGGCGGCTCGGGCGGGATGTCCACCGCGACCAAGGCCAAGGTCGGCCTGGGCCTGCTGGGCGTGGCCTACGCGGCCTACCAGCACTACTCGCAGCAGGGCGGCGCCGCGACCCCGGCCCCGCAGCCGGTGATGGGCCCGGTTCCGCCGCCCGCGCCGCCGGCCGCCGGGGCGATGCCGCCCCCGCCCCCGCCGGCCGTCAACCCGTCGCCGGCCCGGGTCGAGGAGGCCATGCACCTGCTGCGCGCCATGATCACCGCGGCCCACGCCGACGGCCTGATCGACGCCGACGAGCGCGAGGCCATCCTCGGCCGCGCCCGCCAGGCCGGCATGGACGCCGACAGCCTGCGGGCGCTCGACGCCGAGATCCGCGCGCCGCTCACGCTCGAACAGCTCACCGTGCGCACGCCGGCCGGCCAGCGCGCCGAGACCTATGCCGCAGCGCTGATCGCCATCACCGCCGACACCGCCGAGGAGCGTGCCTTCCTCGACAAGATGGCGGCGCAGCTGGAACTCGATGCCGCGACGCGGGCCGACATCCACGCCCAACTCGGCATCCCCGCCATGCCCTGACATTGTTCGGGACTGACGTCCTGATTCCTCCCCCCGCAACGGAGTACGCCATGCACCAGTGGTACCTCAGTTACAACGGCCAGCAAATCGGTCCGCTAGACCACGCCGCCGCGATCGCCCAGGCCACCCGCGACCCGGCCGGCCACTGCTGGCGCCAGGGCTTCCCCGAGTGGATCCCGATTTCCGCTTGCACCGAGCTGCGCGCCGAGTCGGCGCCGGGCGCGATGATGGCGCCGGTGCCGCCGCCGGCCGCCGCCAGCACGGCGGGCCAGCGCAGCGACGTGATCGACTACCGCATCTACGGCGAGGACATGCAGTTCGTCGAGATCGAGCTCGACCCGGGCGAGAGCGCCGTCGCCGAGGCCGGTTCGATGATGTACAAGGACGCGGTCGTGAACATGGACACCGTGTTCGGCGACGGCTCGGCCAGCACCGCCGGCGGCGGCTTCATGGACAAGCTGGTCGGCGCCGGCAAGCGCCTGATCACCGGCGAAAGCCTGTTCACCACGGTGTTCTCGCACACCGGCGGCAGCGGCAAGGCCAAGGTCGCGTTCGCGGCGCCCTACCCCGGCACCATCGTGCCGATGACGCTGAGCAACTACGGCGGCACCATCATCGCGCAGAAGGACAGCTTCCTTTGCGCGGCACGCGGCGTGTCGATCGGGTTGTTCTTCCAGAAGAAGATCATGACCGCGCTGTTCGGCGGCGAGGGCTTCATCATGCAGAAGCTCACCGGTGACGGCCTGGTGTTCATCCACGCCGGCGGCACCATCGTCGAGCGCGAGCTGCGCCCCGGCGAGCGCCTGGACGTCGACACCGGCTGCGTGGTGGCGATGACCAGCACGGTCAACTTCGACATCCAGCCGGTCGGCGGCGTGAAGTCGATGCTGTTCGGTGGCGAGGGCGTGTTCCTGGCCACGCTGACCGGACCGGGCAAGGTCTGGCTGCAGTCGCTGCCGTTCTCGCGCCTGGCCGGGCGCATGTTCAGCGCGGCCTACCAGCGCGGCGGCAGCAAGGGCGAGGGCTCGGTGCTCGGCGGGCTGGGCGGCATCATCTCCGGCGACCGAGGGTTCTGACCGCACGCCGCGCGCCACGGCGAGGTCGGCGACGCGGGCCCGGAAAACCGGGTCCGCTTCAATTCGCGGTGCGGAATCCCACCCCCAGCCACAGCGTGCGCGGCGCGCCGGGCTCGTAGTAGCGGCCGTTGCCGTCGTTGGTGATCACGGAGCCCGCGTGCTGGCGGTCGAAGGCATTGTCCAGGCGCAGGAAGGTTTCCAGCCGCCGCGTGGCGGCCCAGGTCAGCCCGAGGTCGACCAGGCCGTGGCCGGCGGCCTGCTCGCTGCCGACGTCGTTGACCGAGACCGCCGAGGCGCCGCGCAGCTCGACGAAGCCGCGCCAGTCGCCGCGCCAGCCTTCCCAGCGCAGCCGGCCCTGGGAACGCGGCACGCCCGCCAGCCGGGTGCCGCGCGCGATCCGCTGGGTTGGCACGGTGCAGGGTGCGCCGCTGCAGGCGAGGTAGTCCTGGCGCATCGTGGCGTCGAGCCCGGTCCAGGCCAGCTGCAGCGACATCGCCTCGCCCAGCGGCGCGGCGAACTCCAGTTCCACGCCCTGGCGACGGGTGCGCGCGGCATTGGCGTAGCTGGCGCGGCCGCCGGCATTGGTTGCCACCACCAGCTCGTCGCGGGTGGCGGTGCGGAACACGGCGAGGTCCGCGCTGAAGCCCGGCCGCGGTCGCCACTTCATGCCCAGCTCCAGGTTGCGGCTGCGGGCCGGGCGCAGGTCCAGGTTCAGCCCCGAACTGCCGTCCGGGCGATAGGCCAGCTCGACCAGCGTCGGCGTCTCGAAGCCGCTGCCGACGCTCGCGTGCAGGTTCAGCGTCGGTCGCGCGCGCCACTGCAGCGCCAGCACCGGCGTCCAGCGCTCGAAGTCGACCGCACCGCTGTCGTCCGGATTGCCGGCCGTGACGTAGCGGTCGTCCGAGCGGAAGCGCACCTGGCTGTGGCGCAACCCGGCCAGCAGCGACCAGTCGTCCGCGAAGCGCCAGTCGGCCTGGGCGAACTGGTCGTAAGCGGCGACGTCGTTGCGCTCGTCGCGCCGCAGCCGGCCGCGCACGCCCAGCCGCGCGCCGACGAAGTTCTCGAAGCCGCGGCGCTGCTGCACCAGTCCTTCCCAGCCCAGGCCCGCGGTCCACTGCAGCGCGCGCCCGCCGACGACGGACTCGCCATCCAAGCGCAGTTCACCCCCGAAGAAATCGCTGCCCAGGTCCACCACGCCGCCGGACTGCAGCGGATTGCCCTGCACGCCGACCGGAATGGCCAGGAACTGCTCGATGTGCCGCTGGCCGGCATACGCCATCGCCTGCAGGCGCGCCGCGCCGAGTGCGCGCTGCCAGGTGCCACCGAGCTGCGACTGGCGCACCGACTTTCGGGTGTTGAACGCCTGCGCCTGCGGGGCGGTCTGCCCCGGGTCGTCCAGGAACTGCGCCCGGTTCAGGCCCAGCGGGTCTTGCGCGTCCGGCGCGTCCAGGTGGTTGAAGACCACCGAGCCACCGTCGCCCCCTTCGCCCGGCCAGTGCAGGCGCGCGTTGAACGACGTGCGCTCGGCGGCCGAATGCGGCCGGAACCCGTCCACGCGCAGGTGCGACAGCCCCGCCACCACGCCGGCGCCGCGCCATCGCGTCCGCAGTCCGGCCGACACGCGCCAGTCGCCAGCCTCCGATGCGGCGGCAGCCAGGCGCGCCTCACCCGGCGCGATCCCGTCGCCACTGAAGACCTGGAGCACGCCGCCGGAGGAATTCCCGTACAGGGCCGAAAACGGACCGCGCAGCACTTCGACGCGCTCGGCGCTGGCCAGGTTGGCGTGGGAAAGCTGCGACTGGCCGTCGGGCTGGGTCGCGGGAATGCCGTCGATGATGACCCGCAGCCCGCGGACGCCAAAGCTGGCCCGAGTGCCGAAGCCGCGTATCGACACCTGCGTGTCCTGTGCGTAGTTCTGGCGATCGCGCGCCAACAGGCCGGGCACGCCGCCCAGCCACTCCGACAGGTTCAGCCCCGGAGCCGCGTCCGGTGCCGTGCGCACCGACACCGCCGCCGGCGTATCGAACACACTCGCCTCCCGCCGCGTCGCCGTCACCGTCACCGGCTCCAACGCCACCACCTCCGCAGCCACCAACACCAAATGAACCAAGTTCATTTGTCGTCGCGGAAGATGGCGGTGCCGCGTGTGCCGTCGGGCTTGAGCCAGGCGCGGTACATGCCGCTGGTGTTGAACGGCATGGCGATGTTGCCGCGGCGGTCGAGGGCGATGGCGCCGCCGTCGCCGCCAAGCGCGACGATATCTTCGTTGATGACCGCGTGCGCGGCGGTCGCCAGGGCGTCGCCGCGCAGGCCGACCCGGGCGCAGATGGCGTGCGCGGCCGCGGTGCGCAGGTAGAACTCGCCCCAGCCGGTGCCGGACACGCCGCAGTGGGCGTCGGCCCAGGTGCCGGCGCCGATCACCGGCGCATCGCCGACCCGGCCCCAGCGCTTGTTGGTCATTCCGCCGGTCGAGGTGGCGGCGGCGATGTGGCCGCGGGCGTCCAGCGCCACCGCGCCGACGGTGCCGAAGTAGGCACCCGGCGCGGGCAGCATCGCGGCGCGCTCGCGCTCCTGCGCCCGCTCGAGCTGCTCGCGGCGGCGGTCGGTGTCGAACCAGTCGGGCGCCACGCGCTGTATCTCGGGCCGGGTGTCGGCGAAGGCCTCGGCCCCGCCCGCGGCCAGCATCACGTGCGGCGAGTGTTCCATCACGGCACGCGCGAGCCTGATCGGGTTGCGCACCGTGCGCACGCCCGCCACCGCGCCGGCGCGGCGGGTGTGGCCCTCCATGATCGCGGCATCGAGCTCGTGCCCGCCCTCGGCGTTGAACACGGCGCCCTTGCCGGCGTTGAACCAAGGCGATTCCTCCAGCACCACGATCGCCGCGGTGACGGCGTCGAGCGCGCTGCCGCCGTCCTCGAGCACCGCCTGGCCGGCGTCGAGCGCGCGGTCGAGCGCCGCGCGCACTTCGCGCTCGTCCTGCGGCGACAGCGCAGTGCGCTCGATCACGCCGGCGCCGCCGTGGAGCACCAGGGCGGTTGGCGCGGGCGGGGCCGCGAAGGCCGGCGCGGCGAAGAGGCAGGCAAGCACGAGCAGGTTTCGGATCATGGCGGTAAGGCTCTCGGGAAACGCGGGACCACAGTCTAGCCGGGCGCGGCGAAGGCCCTGTGCACGACCGTGCAGGCCGCGCAGAATTCCTGCCGCATGGCAGCATTTCCGGCGACCCCGCGCCTCGCCCCCGCGTGCTGCGATGCGGCGGTCTTCACGGGTCGAGCCCACTACGGCGCGGCTTGCGGCGATGCTGCAGCGCGGTGGCCGCGCCGCAGCATGCGCCGCATCGCGCGGGGGCGTTGACAGCCCCGGCGTGCGTCCCCTATCCACGGCCTGCCACGCGGCGAAGGATACGGCGGGAAGCCGACCGGAAGCCGCGGGCCGGTCCGACAGGGGAAGGACCGACGAAGATCCACCACCTGTTCGAAACATTCGGGGAGTCACACCATGAAGACCGTCAACCTGCTCGCGCTTGGCCTTGCCCTTGCGCTGGGCACCACGTCCACGCTCGCGTCCGAGCTGCGCCGTGCCGAGCATCCGATCAAGAACAGCTACATCGTCGTGCTCAAGCCCAACAGCCTCGTGCTGCCCGCCAACGCCCGCAACGGCCGCGAGGCCATGTCCATGGCGGTCGCCAACGCCGCGGTGGACCTGTCGGACCGCTTCGCGCTGCGCCCGCACCAGATGTACGACGTCGCCCTGCAGGGCTTCGCGGTCGAGGCGACCGAGGGGCAGATCCAGCGCCTGCTCAAGGACCCGCGCGTGGACTACGTCGAAGAGGACGAGATGTCCTACATCGGCGCCACCCAGACCGGCGCCACCTGGGGCCTGGACCGCTCCGACCAGCGCGACCGGCCGCTCAACGGCAGCTACATCTACGACTACACCGCCTCGAGCGTTCGCGTGTACGTGATCGACAGCGGCATCCTGGCCAGCCACTCCGACTTCGGTGGCCGCGTGCTGTCGGGCTACACCGCCATCAACGACGGGCGCGGCACCAGCGACTGCAACGGCCACGGCACGCACGTGGCGGGCACGGTGGGCGGCGCTACCTGGGGCGTGGCGAAGGCGGCGCGGCTGGTGCCGGTGCGCGTGTTCGGCTGCACCGGCGGCAGCGCCAACTCCACGATCATCGCGGGCATCAACTGGGTGGCCAGCAACCACGTCAAGCCGGCGGTGGCGAACATGAGCCTCGGCGGCGGCGCGTCCTCGGCCACCGACACCGCGACCAACAACCTGATCAACGCGGGCGTCACCGTGGTGGTGGCCGCGGGCAATGACAACGCCAACGCCTGCAACTACTCGCCGGCCCGCGTGGCCAACGCCATCACCGTCGGCTCGACCACGTCCACGGACGCCCGCTCGTCGTTCTCGAACTTCGGCAGCTGCGTGAACATCTTCGGGCCGGGCAGCTCGATCCGTTCGGCCTGGTACACCAGCAACACCGCCACCAACACCATCAGCGGCACCTCGATGGCCTCGCCGCACGTGGCGGGCGCGGCCGCGCTGTACCTGGCGGCCAACCCGTCGGCCTCGCCGGCGACGGTCCGCAACGCGCTGTACTCGAAGGCGACCACCAACCGCCTCACCGGCATCGGCACCGGCTCGCCGAACCGCCTTCTCTACACGCGTTGATCCACCACCGCCCGGGGCAGCCAGCCTGGCCCGGGCGTTCCCTTGTGGGAGGGACTTCAGTCCCGATGCGCCTCGCGAAAGGCATCGGGACTGAAGTCCCTCCCACAGGGGTTGGTGCTTCAGCCCTGGTGGCGCAGGGCCTCGATGGGGTCGAGCCGGGCCGCCTTGCGCGCCGGGTAGAACCCGAAGAACAGACCGGTGGCGACCGAGAACCCGGTGGCCATCAGCACCACCTTGGCATCGAGCATCACCGGCAGCGCGCCGAACTTGCTCGCGAGCAGCGCGCCGCCCACGCCCAGCGCGATGCCGATGAAGCCACCGCCCAGCGAGATCAGCATGGCCTCGGCCAGGAACTGCGCCTGGATTTCCTTCGGGCCCGCGCCGACCGCCATGCGCAGGCCGATTTCGCGGATGCGCTCGGTCACCGACACCAGCATGATGTTCATGATGCCGATGCCGCCGACGATCAGCGAGATGCTGGCCACCGCGCCCAGCAGCAGCGACATCAGCCGCGTGGTCTGGGTGCGGGTGCTGACGATCTCGGCGATGTTGCGCACGGCGAAGTCATCCTCGGCGCCGGGCGCGATCCGATGGCGCTGGCGCAGCAGGGAATTCAACTCTTCCTCGACGTAGGCCAGGTCCTCGGCCCGCCCGACCATCACCGAGATCTGCTGCACCGTGCTGGCCTGGCGCGGCACCGCCGCGGCGGCGCCGGCGGCGGGCGCGGCGGTGGCCGGCGTG
>NZ_JALHQI010000023.1 GCF_022842045.1 Arenimonas sp.
TGCCGTCCGGCGCCCCGGTCGCGACCGCGCCTCCCGCGCGGCCCGCAGCTTCCTCCTCGCCTGCCGCTGCCGGCACGGTGCAAGGCACGCCCGTGGTCGTGCCATCCGCGCCGGTCGTGCCGGCCACGGTCAGCGCCGCCGGCTGGCGCTGGCCCACGCGGGGCCAGCTGATCGGCCGCTTCGCCGCGGGCGACCCGAAGCGCCAGGGCATTGACATCGCCGGCACCGCCGGCCAGCCGGTGCTGGCCGCCGCCGATGGCGTGGTGGTGTATTCCGGCGCGGGCCTGGTCGGCTACGGCGAGCTGATCATCGTCAAGCACAGCGACGAATGGCTCTCGGCCTACGCGCACAACCGCCAGCGCCTGGTGGGCGAGGGCACCGCGGTCACCGCCGGCCAGCAGATTGCCGAACTCGGCCGCAGCGGCACCAGCCGCGACATGCTCCACTTCGAGATCCGCCGCAACGGCAAGCCCGTCGACCCGCTCACCGTCCTGCCGCCGCTCTGACCCGCTTAGCCGGGGACGAGGAAGGCGGCGACGACCTTGCGGCCTTCGGTGGCCAGGACGTTGAAGGTGCGGGCGGCGGCGGCGCTGTCCATCACCTCGATGCCGATGCCGCGGGTGAGCAGGGCGGCCATGACGGCAGGCGCGGGGAAGCGCTGGCGGGGACCGGTGCCCAGCAGCACCAGCGCCGGCTGCAGCGCCAGTACCGCGTCCATGTCCTGCGGCTGCAGCTCGTCCACGGACGCGGGGCGCCAGTCCTGGACCAGCTGGTTCGGGGTCAGCACGAAGCTGGTGCCAAGGGTTTCCTGGTTCACCAGCACGCCGGCGGGGCTGATGCCGCGCAGGACGTAGATGAAATCGGGATTTTCCTGGGAAAGCTGCACGTGGGCGGCGGGCTCAGGCCTTGGGCAGGACGATCAGCGGGTTGTCCTGGCTGCGGCGATACAGCACGGCCATGTTGCCGATGCGCGCGACCAGGGCCGCGTCGGCGCGGGTGCAAAGTTCGGCGATCCACTCGTCGCGCAGCTCGCGGTCGCCCGCGGCCACGTGCACCTTGATCAGCTCGTGCCGCTCGATGGCCAGGCCGGTCTCGGCGACCAAGTTGTCGGTGATGCCCTTGGCGCCGACCAGGATCACCGGCTTGAGGTCGTGGGCCAGGCCGCGCAGGTAACGCTTCTGGGGGTTGCTGAGGGCGGCGGCCATGACATTCCGGACGGGTTCGAAAGGGGGCGTAGGGTATCATGGCGGCCACTTCCTACTCCCCAAGGGCCGCCCGGCCGACCCATGGCACGCAGCAAAAGCAGCCCACGCTGGCTCCAGGAACACTTCGCCGACCCCTTCGTGAAGAAGGCCCAGGCGGAGGGCATGCGTTCGCGGGCGGCCTACAAGCTCGAGGAGCTGATCGAGCGCGACCGACTGCTCAAGCCCGGCATGGTGGTGGTGGACCTCGGCGCCGCCCCCGGCGGCTGGTCCCAGGTGGTGCGCCGCGACCTCGGCGACAAGGGCCGGGTGATCGCGCTCGACATCCTCGACATGCCCCCGATCGCCGGGGTCGAGTTCATTCACGGCGATTTCAGAGAGGACGGGCCATTGTCCCAGCTGGAATCCCTGCTCGGCGGCAAGCCGGTGGACCTTGTCCTTTCCGACATGGCCCCCAACATGACGGGTGTGGATACCGTGGACCAGGCCCGGGCGATGTACTTGTCCGAACTGGCCCGTGATTTCGCGGAAAGCCACTTGAAGGTGGGCGGCAACTTCCTGATCAAGCTGTTCCAGGGCGAAGGCTTCGATGCCTACGTCAAGGATCTCAGGACCCGCTACGACAAGCTGGTGATCCGCAAGCCGGCGGCCTCCCGCCGCCGATCGAACGAAGTCTATGCGCTGGCATTGGGCAAGCGCCGAGGAAGCAGCAAATGAATGACCTGGCCAAGAACCTCCTGCTCTGGTTGATCGTCGCCGTCGTCCTGATGGCGGTGTTCCAGAGCATGTCCGCGCCCGTGAACGCCCCGTCGAGCGAACTGACCTACAACCAGTTCATCGACGAGGTGAAGGCCGACCGCGTGGCCAAGGTCAACATCGACGCCAACAACATCGGCATCGTCGGCGAGCGCAAGGACGGCAGCAAGTTCACCACCGCCAACCCGCGCGACCCGCTGCTGGTGGACACGCTGTTCGAGAACGACGTGGTCACCATCCAGGAGAAGCCGACCGAGCGCTCGCTGTTCTGGAGCCTGGTCACCAGCTTCCTGCCGATCCTGCTGCTGATCGGCGTCTGGATCTACTTCATGCGCCAGATGCAGCAGGGCGGCGGCAAGGGCGCCATGAGCTTCGGCAAGTCGCGCGCCAAGATGCAGGGCGAGAACGAGGTCAAGGTCACCCTGGCCGACGTCGCCGGCTGCGACGAGGCCAAGGAAGAAGTCGGCGAGCTGGTCGAATTCCTGCGCGACCCGGGCCGCTTCCAGAAGCTGGGCGGCAAGATCCCGCGCGGCGTGCTGATGGTGGGCCCGCCGGGCACCGGCAAGACCCTGCTGGCCCGCGCCATCGCCGGCGAGGCCAAGGTGCCGTTCTTCTCGATCTCGGGCTCCGATTTCGTCGAGATGTTCGTCGGCGTCGGCGCCAGCCGCGTGCGCGACATGTTCGAGACCGCCAAGAAGCACGCGCCCTGCATCATCTTCATCGATGAGATCGACGCCGTCGGCCGCCACCGCGGCGCCGGCCTGGGCGGTGGCCACGACGAACGCGAGCAGACCCTGAACCAGCTGCTGGTCGAGATGGACGGCTTCGAGGGCGGGGAGGGCGTGATCATCATCGCCGCCACCAACCGCCCGGACGTGCTCGACCCGGCGCTGCTGCGCCCGGGCCGCTTCGACCGCCAGGTCACCGTCGGCCTGCCGGACGTGCGCGGCCGCGAGCAGATCCTGAAGGTGCACATGCGCAAGGTGCCGCTGGACGCCGACGTCGAGGCGATGACCATTGCCCGCGGTACCCCCGGTTTCTCCGGCGCCGACCTGGCCAACCTGGTCAACGAGGCCGCGCTGTTCGCCGCCCGCGAGAACGCCAAGTCCGTGCGCATGGAGCACTTCGACCGCGCCCGCGACAAGATCCTGATGGGCACCGAGCGCCGCTCGATGATCATGAGCGAGGACGAGAAGAAGCTCACCGCCTACCACGAGGCCGGCCACGCCATCGTCGGCCGCGTCGTGCCCGACCACGACCCGGTGTACAAGGTCACGATCATTCCCCGCGGCCGCGCGCTGGGCGTCACCATGTACCTGCCGGAAGGCGACAAGTACAGCTACAACCGCACCCACATCGAGTCGATGCTGAGCTCGCTGTACGGCGGCCGCGTCGCCGAGGAACTGATCTTCGGTGCCGACAAGGTCACCACCGGCGCCAGCAACGACATCGAGCGCGCCACCAAGATGGCCCGCAACATGGCCACCAAGTGGGGCCTGTCGGACGAGCTCGGCCCGATCGCCTACGGGGACGAGGAGGACGAGGTGTTCCTGGGCCGTTCGGTCACCCAGCACAAGTCGGTGTCGGACGACACGGCGCGCAAGATCGACGAAGTGGTGCGCAGCATCCTCGACCGGGCCTACGCGCGCACCAAGACGATCCTGACCGAGAACATGGACAAGCTGCACCTCATGGCCGAGGCGCTGCTGACCTACGAGACGATCGACGCCGTGCAGATCGACGCGATCATGGAAGGCCGTCGCCCGGGTCCGCCGGCCGACTGGGCCAAGTCCGGCCGCATCTCCAAGGACGACCCGGGTCCGGGTAATGCCGCCGGCCCGCTCGGCGGCCCGATGCCCCAGACCTGATAGATCATGTTTGACCTGACGCCGCAGCTTGATTGCGCCGGCCGCCTGCTCAAGCTCGACCGCCCGCGGGTCATGGGCATCGTCAACGTCACGCCCGATTCGTTCTCCGACGGCGGCCAGCACGCCGACGTCGAGGCCGCGGTCGCGCACGGCCTGAAGCTGGCGCAAGAGGGCGCCGACCTGCTCGACGTTGGCGGCGAATCCACCCGCCCCGGCGCCACGCCGGTGTCGCTCGAGGACGAGCTTCGCCGCGTCATTCCCGTCATCGAGCGCCTGGCCCGCGAGACGGCGCTGCCGGTCTCGGTGGACACCTCCAAGCCCGAGGTGATGCGCGCCGCGGTCGCGGCCGGCGCCGGTCTCATCAACGACGTGTACGCGCTGCGCCGCGAGGGCGCGCTCGACGCCGCCGCCGCGCTGGGCGTGCCGGTGGTGCTGATGCACATGCAGGGCGAGCCCGGCGGCATGCAGGCCGCGCCGCATTACGACGACGTGGTCGGCGAGGTGCACCGTTTCCTGGCCGAGCGCATCTTCGCCTGCGAGATGGCCGGCATCCCGAAGTCGCGGATCGTGCTCGACCCGGGCTACGGCTTCGGCAAGACCACCGACCACAACTTCCTGCTGCTGCGCCAGCAGGCCCGCCTGCTCGACCTGGGCCTGCCGCTGCTGGCCGGCCTGTCGCGCAAGCGCAGCCTGGGCGAAGTGACCGGCCGCGAGCTGGGCGAGCGCCTGCACGCCTCGGTGGCCGCGGCGGTGCTGGCGGCGGAGTACGGTGCGCGCATCCTGCGCGTGCACGACGTCGCCGCCACCGTCGATGCCGTCAAGGTCTGGTCGGCGGTGGCCGCGCATCCGGCCCCGAAACCGGCGGCCGCCAAGGCCACGATCCGCTGGCCGGACGAAGACTAGTCACACGCTGGTCATGATTTGACCAACCCGGTTGACACCCGCGCCCCGCGGGCCTCGCGTGAATCCGTCCACAGGACTTCTCCCACACTTGTCCACAGGCAGTGTGGACATCGCCGGCCTCAGCCGGCGGCGGCCCGGCGGAAGGCCTGCACCCGCGGATCGATGACGCGGTGCCACAGCGGCGGCACCAGGGCCAGCACGAACATCGACGAATAGCCCCCCGGCAGCTGCGGGCTGTCGGGATGGTGGCGCAGGATGGCGTAGCGGCGCTTGGGGAAGGCATGGTGGTCGGAGTGGCGCTGCAGCTGGAACAGCAGCAGGTTCGACAGCGCGTAGTCGGAGTTCCAGCTGTGCAGGTGGGTGGTGCGTTCGTAGCGCCCGTCGGCGCCGCGCTGGCGCTCGAGCCCGTAATGCTCGATGTAGTTGATGATTTCCAGCGACCCGGCCGCGAACAGCCCCTGAAGCAGGAAGAAGGCCAGCCCCACCGGCCCCAGCCACAGCGCGAACGCCGCGGCGAAGCCCAGCCACAGCACGCTCCAGCCGATCATCTCGTTGCGCCAGTGCAGCGCCGGCAGCCCCAGGCCGCGCAGTCGCCGCGCCTCCAGCCGCCACGCGTTGAGCGTGTTGCGCCACATCGCCCGCGGCAGGAAATGCCACAGCGACTGCCCGAAGCGCGCGCTGGACGCATCCTCGGGCGTGGACACGTGCACGTGGTGCCCGCGCAGGTGCTCGATCTTGAAGCCGTGGTAGCCGACGCTGGCCAGCAGCACGCCGCCGACGAAGGGCTCGAGCCAGCCGTCCTTGTGCACCAGCTCGTGCGCGGTGTTGATGGCCAGGATGCCGCCGACGATGCCCTGGGACAGCAGCCAGCCGGCCACGCCGGCCGGCCCGAAGCCCGCGTTCGCGAACCAGTGCGCCGACCAGGCCAGCAGCGCCAGCTGCACCGGCAGGCAGGCCAGGGTCAGCGCCTTGAACCAGGGCCGCAGCGCCAGTTCGCGCTCGCGTTCGGCCGGCACGTTCACCGGGTCGTGGCCCAGCGCGTAGTCGGCCGCGGGCAGCAACACGAACAGGAAGAAGAGCGGGAACCAAGCCATCAGGTCGGGCCGGCCGCTGGCCACGCCCAGCCAGGCCGCCGCCGGCATCAGCGCCGGCACCAGGAACACGAGCAGGAAGGCGAGGGCCTTGGTGCGTGACATGGTCGCTCCCGGGAGTCTGCGCCCAGCATAGGCCAGCGGCGGCCGGCGCGCACCGGGCAGGCTAAGCTTGCCGTCCCCGCCGACGGAACCGCCGCGCTTGCACGACACCCGCCCGCTTGCCATCGCCCTGATGGGCCCGACCGCCTCGGGCAAGACCGCGCTGGCGCTGGACTGGGCCGCGCGGCTGGACACCGAGGTGGTGAGCGTGGATTCGGCCCTGGTCTATCGCGGGCTGGACATCGGCGCGGCCAAGCCCACGGCCGGCGAGCTAGCCCGGGTCCGCCACCACCTGGTGGACGTGCGCGATCCGCACGAGATTTTCTCGGCCGCCGACTTCGCCCGCGAGGCGCTGCCGCCGATGCAGGCCCTGGCCGCGCGCGGCCGCGTGCCGCTGCTGGTCGGTGGCACCGGGCTTTACTTCAGCGCGCTGCTCGAGGGCCTCTCCGACCTGCCCACCGCCGACCCGGCCCGGCGCGCGGCCATTGCCGACGAGGCCGCCGAGCGCGGCTGGCCGGCGCTGCATGCCGAGATGGCCGCGGCCGATCCCGCCGCCGGTCGCCGCATCCAGCCGCAGGACGCGCAGCGCATCACCCGCGCGCTGGAGGTGTTCCGCCTGACCGGCCGGCCGATCAGCGCCTGGCAGGCCGAGCACGCGCCCCGTCGCTTCCCCTTCCGCGTGCTGAAGCTGGTGCTGGCCCCGGCCGACCGCGCGGTGCTGCACGAACGCATCACCCGCCGCTTCGACCTGATGCTCGCCGCCGGCTTCCTCGACGAAGTGCGCAGCCTCAAGGCGGATCCGCGCCTGCATCCCGACCTGCCGTCCATGCGCGCCGTGGGCTACCGCCAGGCCTGGCGCCACCTCGACGGCCTCACCGATGCCGCGGGCTTCCGCGACGAGGCCATCGCGGCGACCCGCCAGTTGGCCAAGCGCCAGCTCACCTGGCTGCGCGGCCAGCCCGACGCGCGCTGGCTCGACCCGGGCCGCGACCAGGCTGAACTGGAGCAGGCGCTCGCGGCCTTCATCGCCCGGCGCTGACGTTCACTGCTGGTAGAATCCCGGCATTCGCGGCCACGGACCCTTTTGGCCGCAAATCGCGCCAGCTGGCGCGCCACAACAAGAAAACGGAGTCCGTATGTCCAAAGGCCAATCCCTGCAGGATCCTTTCCTGAATGCCCTGCGCCGCGAGCGCATCCCCGTGTCCATCTACCTCGTCAACGGCATCAAGCTCCAGGGCACCATCGAGAGCTTCGACCAGTTCGTCGTGCTCCTGCGCAACACCGTCAGCCAGATGGTCTACAAGCATGCGATCTCCACCGTGGTGCCGGCGCGCAACGTGCGCGTGGGCCCGGGCGGCGGCGCCGTGGCCGGCAGCGACGACGACGAGGCGGGCCAGGACGATTGACCGCCCCGGCACCCCGCGTGACGCCTGATGTTTGAGCGCGCCCGCAAGGGCGAACGAGCCCTGCTGATCCAGCCTTACGCGCCGGGCCAGCAGGATCCCGCCCTGCTCGAGGAATTCTCGGAGCTGGCCCGGTCGGCCGGCGCCACCGTGGTCGGCACGCTCATGGCGCGCGTCGAGAAACCCAACGCCGCCTACTACATCGGCACCGGCAAGCTCGAAGAGGCGCAGTCGGCCTGCGAGGCGACCGGCGCCGACCTGGTGCTGGTGAACCACCTGCTCACGCCCGGGCAGGAGCGCAATCTCGAGAAGGCGCTCAAACGGCGCGTCGTCGACCGCACCGGCCTGATCCTGGACATCTTCGCCCAGCGCGCCGCGACCCACGAAGGCAAGCTGCAGGTCGAACTGGCCCAGCTCAAGCACTGGGCCACGCGCCTGGTGCGTGGCTGGACCCACCTCGAGCGCCAGCGCGGCGGCGCCATCGGCCTGCGCGGCCCCGGCGAAACCCAGCTTGAGCTCGACAAGCGCATGCTGCAGAAGCGGCTCGAGTCTCTGCAGGCGCGCCTGGACAAGGTCGAGGTGCAGCGCACCCAGATGCGGCGCGCGCGCCTGCGCAACGAAGTGCCGCGCGTGGCCCTGGTGGGTTACACCAATGCCGGCAAGTCCACGCTGTTCAATGCGCTGACCGGATCCGGTGTCTATGCCGACGACCGCCTCTTCGCGACGCTGGACCCCACGGTGCGGCGCGTGGAGGGGGTGGCCCCGCTCGTGCTGTCCGACACCGTCGGCTTCGTTCGCGACCTTCCCCACGAGCTAGTGGCCGCGTTTCGATCGACCTTGGCCGAGGCCCGCGACGCCGACCTGCTGCTGCACGTGATCGACGCCGCCGATGAACTGCGCGACGAGCGCATCGGCCAGGTCGACCGGGTGCTGGAGGACATCGGCGCCGGCGACATCCCTCAGGTGCTGGTGTTCAACAAGATCGACCGGATCGAGGGCGCGACGCCGCGCCACGACCCGGAAGTGGAGGGGCGGGAGCGGATCTGGCTCTCGGCCCGCACCGGCGACGGCCTGGCGCTGCTGCGCGACCTGCTGGCCCGGCGCTTCGTCGACCGCCGTCTGTCCGGCCAGCTGCGCCTGGGGCCGGCCGACGGCCGCCTGCGCGCCCGCCTGCACGCGCTCGGCGCAGTGAAGGCCGAGCAGGGCGACGAGTCCGGCTGGGTGCTCGACCTGGACCTGCCGCTGGCCGCGGCGGAGCGGCTGGCGGAGGAATCCGGCGGCCATCCGCTTCACGCGCTCTTGCTTGTGGCCCCCGGCGCCCCTACCTACAATCACGAAGACCACTAAAGCACACCACCCCCGTGGTGCGCGACGGAGCAAGCATGGCCTGGAACCAGCCTGGAAAAGGCAACCAAGATCCCTGGAAGGGGAAAGACCCCGGCAACGAGGTCGAAGCCTTCGTCAATCGCCTCAAGGGCATGTTCGGCGGCGGCGGTGGCGGCGGCCCCGGCCGCGGCGGCGCGGCGGCGGGCGGCTTCAATCCCGTGCCCTGGGCGGTCGGACTGGTCGGCATCTGGCTGGTGTTCAACAGCTTCAAGCTGATGGACGAGCGCCAGCGCGGCGTCGTGCTGCGCTTCGGCGAGTTCAACCGCATCATGACCCCGGGCCCGAACTTCAAGTGGCCGTGGCCGATCGAGTCGGTGACGATCGTTGATGCCACCCAGGTGGTCGAGCTCAGCGACCAGGTGCGCGTGCTGACCCAGGACGAGAACCTGATCGACATCAAGTTCAACGCCCAGTACCGCCGCGACGACCCGCGGCTGTTCCTGTACGGCTCGGTCGACCCCGAGCAGACCCTGCGCGACGCCGCCGAGAGCGCCGTGCGCGAGGTCGTGGGCCGCAGCACCATGGACACGGTGTTGTTCGACCGCGCCGCGCTGGTGATCGCCTCGCAGGAGCGCCTGCAGGAGTCGCTGAACTTCTACCAGACCGGCCTCACGGTCGTGAACTTCAACCTGCAGGACGCGCGTCCGCCGGAAGAGGTGAAGGAAGCCTTCGACGACGCCATCAGCGCCCGCGAAGACAAGAACCGCATCGAGAACGAAGCCCGCGCCTACGCCAGCAAGGTGCTGCCGGAAGCCCGAGGCGTCGCGGCGCGCCTGCGCACCGAGGCCGAGGGTTACCGCGTGGCCACCATCGCCCGCGCCGAGGGTGACGCCGAGCGCTTCAGCCTGCTCGCCGCCGAGTACCGTCAGGCGCCGGAAGTGACGCGCAAGCGCCTCTACCTCGAGACCATGCAGCAGGTGATGGCCAGCAACCAGAAGGTCGTTGGCGGCAGCGACAACATCCTGTACCTGCCGATCGGCGGCACCCCGGCCCGCGCCGGCGTGCCAATGGAAGCCCCGGTCGTCCGCCTGCCGGCCACCCAGGCCGCGTCGCCCACGCCGGCCGATGCCACGCCCTCGCGCGATTCGCGCACCGAACGCCGTCCGGGAGGTCGCTGAGATGCGCAATGCTACCCTGATCGTCCTGCTCGCCATCGGCGCCCTGCTGGCCGCCATGGGCTCGGTGTTCGTGGTCAACGAATCCCAGACCGCGATCGTGCTCAACCTCGGCCGCGTGGTCCGCGCCGACCTCGAGCCCGGCCTGCACTTCAAGTGGCCGCTGGTGGAAGAGGTGCGCCGCTTCGACCAGCGCATCCTCTCGCTTGACGACGCGCCCGAGCGCTACCTCACTTCCGAGAAGAAGGACGTGAGCGTCGATTTCTTCGTGAAGTGGAAGATCGCCGACGTCGCCACCTACTACCGTTCCGCCAACGGCGGCAACGAGGACGCGGCCCGCCAGCGCCTGACGCCCATCGTCAAGAACGCCCTGCGCAACGAGATCAACCAGCGCACGCTGCAGGAAGTGGTGTCGGCCGGCCGCGCCGAACTCTCGGGCAGCTTCCTGGAGGCCGTCAACCGCGGCGCCCGGTCGCTGGGCATCGAGGTGGTGGACGTGCGCATCAAGCGCATCAACCTGCCCGACGACAGCAACATCCTGCGCACCGTGTACAGCCGCATGAGCACCGAGCGCACCCAGGTCGCCAACCAGCTGCGCGCGGAAGGCGTGGAGCAGAGCGAGACCATCCGCTCCGAGGCCGACCGCCAGCGCCAGGTGACCATCGCCGAGGCCGAGCGCGACGCCCAGAAGCTGCGAGGCGAGGGCGATGCCAAGGCGGCCGAGATCTACGCCCGCGCCTACGGCCAGGATGCCGAGTTCTACGGCTTCTACCGCAGCCTCGAGGCCTACCGCGAGTCCATGGCCGACGGCCAGACCGTGCTGGTGCTGGACCCGGATTCGGAGTTCCTGCGCCACTTCGGCACCGACAAGCGCTGACCGGGCCGGCGGCCCCCCGGGGCCGCCACGCGGGGCTGGCCCCGGCCCGCCATTCCGAGGATAATTTCGCAAAGCCGGGGCGACCTCCGGCTTTTTGCACGTCTGGGCCCCGCGAAGGCGCCCGGCGACCGTCGCCCCCGGGTCTTAATTCACTCTTGGAGTCAGGGTCATGGGTCAGTCGGTGGTGGTGCTGGGCGCGCAGTGGGGCGACGAGGGCAAGGGCAAGATCGTCGACCTGCTGACCGAGGAGATCGGCGCGGTCGTGCGCTTCCAGGGCGGCCACAACGCCGGCCACACCCTGGTGATCGGCGGCAAGAAGACCGTGCTGCACCTGATCCCGTCCGGCATCCTGCGCGCCGACGCGCTTTGCCTGATTGGCAACGGCGTGGTGCTCAGCCCCGCCGCCCTGCAGAAGGAAATCGCCGAGCTCGAGGGCAACGGCGTCGAGGTGCGTTCGCGCCTGAAGATCAGCCCGGCCACGCCGCTGATCATGCCGTACCACATCGCGCTCGATCAGGCCCGCGAGAAGGCCGCCGGCGGCGCCGCCATCGGCACCACCGGCCGCGGCATCGGCCCGGCCTACGAGGACAAGGTGGCCCGCCGCGGCGTGCGCGTCGCCGACCTGGCCTACCCGAAGGAGCTGGCCGAGAAGCTGCGCACCACCATGGACTACCACAACTTCGTGCTGACGAAGTACCTGGGCGTGGACGCCATCGACTACCAGAAGACCCTGGACGAGGCGCTGGCCTTCGGCGCCTACGTCGATCCGATGAAGGCCGACGTCGCCGGCATCCTGCACGAGCTGCGCAAGCAGGGTAAGCGCGTGATGTTCGAGGGCGCGCAGGGCTCGCTGCTCGACATCGACCACGGCACCTATCCCTACGTCACCTCGTCGAACACCACGGTGGGCGGCGCGATGGCCGGCACCGGCGTTGGCGCCGACGCCATCGACTACGTGCTGGGCATCGCCAAGGCCTACGCCACCCGCGTCGGCGGCGGTCCGTTCCCGACCGAGCTCAACGACGCCATCGGCCAGGGCATCCGCGACCGCGGCCAGGAATACGGCGCCACCACCGGCCGGCCGCGCCGCTGCGGCTGGATGGACATCGTCGCGCTCAAGCGCGCGGTCGCCATCAACGGCATCACCGGCCTGTGCATCACCAAGCTCGACATCCTGGACGGGATGGACAAGCTCAAGATCTGCATCGCCTACGAATACCGCGGCAAGCGCACCGAGTACGCGCCGCTGGACGCCGCCGGCTGGGACGAGTGCACGCCCGTGTACCTCGAGTTCCCGGGCTGGGAGGAGTCCACCGCCGGCGTCACCGAGTGGGACAAGCTGCCGCCGGCCGCGCGCGCCTACCTGCGCGCGCTCGAGGAGCTGGCGGGCTGCCCGCTCGCCATCGTCTCCACAGGCCCGGGCCGCGAGTCGACCATCGTGCTGCAGGATCCGTTCGCCTGAGCGCGGCGATGCGCCCGATCCTGCTCGCCGGCCTGATCGCCTGCAGCGGCGCGGTGGCCGCGGAGGACGTGCTGCCGCAGCTGCAGGCCTACACGACCCCCGACAGCTGGCGGCAGCCGGTGCCGCCGTTCGCGCTGGCCGACAACAGCTGGTACATCGGCACCGAAGGCCTCAGCGCGGTGCTGGTCAAGACGCCGGAAGGCGCGGTGCTGATCGACGGCGGCATGCCGCAGGCGGCGGACATGCTGCTGCAGCGAATGCGCGCGCTGGGCGTCGCGCCGGCCGACCTCAAGCTGATCCTGCACAGCCACGCGCACATCGACCACATCGGCCCGCTGGCGGCAGTGAAGCGCGCCACCGGCGCGCGCATGGTCGGTAGCGCCGAGTCCGCGGTGCTGCTGGCGCGCGGCGGCGACGACGACATCCACTACGGCGACGAGCTGGTGTTCCCGCCCGTCGCGGTCGACCGCATCGTCATGGATGGCGAAGTCGTTTCGCTCGGCGGCATGGCGTTCACGGCGCACTTCACGCCCGGCCACACGCCCGGCAGCACCAGCTGGACCTGGCGGGACCAGCGCGACGGCAAGCCGCTGCGCATCGCCTATGTCGACAGCCTGAGCGCGCCGGGCTACCGGCTGCTCGACAATCCGCGTTACCCGCGCATCATCGAGGATTATCGACGGACCTTCGCCGTGGTGCGGGCGCTGCCCTGCGACCTGCTGCTGACGCCGCACCCGGGCGGCAGCGGCTGGACCCCGGCGGACACGCGCGCGCCCCATGCGCGGCCGATGACCTGCGGCGCCTATGCGGATGGCGCCGAGCGCGCGCTGGACACCGAGCTGGCGAAGCAGCGCGAAGCGGCGCCCTGACCCAGGCCCGGCGCGGGCGCGGGCCGGAAACCGTCAGTCCGGGTAGCCCAGCCTGAGCGCGTGCGCGGCCAGCGCCGGCAGCACCGCCGCCAGGGGCTCGCGGTAGCGCTGCCAGTGCGCTCCGGAGGTTGTCGTGGCCGGGCGCCGGCCGGCTTCGAGCCGGGAGCGCGCGGCGGCCAGCCAGTCCGCGTCGGCGGCCAGCCCCAGGAAACCGCAGATCGCTGCCAGCGTTTCCGATGGCGCGGCCACGATCTGTTCGTGCCGGATATCGTGCCGCGGCAGCTGGAGCTGCGGCTCCAGCGCCTGCCACGCGGCTTCATGCGCCTCGTAAAGTGCCACGGTGCCGGCAAGCGTCTGGAAGGCCGGGAAGGCCGCCGGCGTCGCCTGCGGCTCCATGAAATTGCGCAGCACGACGTCGCGTGGGTCGCGCAGCGTGCGCAGCAGCCTGGCGCGCGGGAACAGTGCCTGGACCAGGCCGGCGTGCGTGGCGCGCAACGAGGCGATGTCGACGATCGTCAGCCCGGGTTTTGCGCCCGCGCGTTCCAGCGCCAGCCGGTACTTGCGGCGCAGTACCTGGCGGTCGGCCTTGTCGAGCGCCGCGATCGCCTCGGGGTAGCCCCCGGGCAGTCCGGCCACCGTGCCCACCACGCCTTCGAGCGTGCCCGCCTCGCTGGCCAGCGCCAGGGCGGGATGCCCGCGCAGCAGGCGTTCGACCAGGAATTGCCCGGTACGCGGGAAGCCGACCAGGAAGCAGAGGTCGGCGCCGAGGTCGCCGCCGTCGTCACCGGCCTCCGTGCCCGCCGCGCCCGCCGCGGCCCAGCGCGTGACCGCGGCGAACTCCCGGGCCAGCGCCTCCGGCGCGCGTCGTGGCCCGCGCACTTCCTGCAACGCCAGCGCGTTGGCCTCGGCGAAGGCAATGAAGGCCTCGGCGCCGGCGTCCGTGCCGGCCGCGTCCAGCGCCTTGCCGCGCTCATAGTGGAAGCGCTGGCGCACGCGCGGGACCAATCGCCGCGGCTCCACGCCGGTGAGGCGCCGCAGCGCGTCGGCCGGCTTGCCGGCGCGGCGCTCGATGCGCGCGGCTTCGAGATTGAGCACGGCGTGGTGCGGCGCCAGGGTCAGGCCGGTGTTCACCGCCAGCGCGGCCAGGGCCGGGTCTCCGGCTTCCTCGGCCACCGCGGCCAGCGCGGCCCAGGCGTCGGGGCTGTTGGAATGCAGCTTCAGCGAGCGTTGCAGCGCCGCGCGCGCGGCGGGCAGCTCGCGCAGTTCGTGCAGCAGCAGGCCCAGGCAGTAGTGAGACCAGGGGTTTTCCGGCGCCACCTCCACCGCCCGTTCGAAACGTTGGCGCGCCTTGGCCGGCATCCCCAGCGCCTGCAGGCTGAGCGCGGAGTGCAGCAGGGCCTCCGCGTGGTCGCGGTCGCGGCGCAGCACGTCGTCGAAGGCCTCGAGCGCCTCGGCCGGGCGATCCATCGCCAGCAGGGTCACGCCCAGGCCATGGCGCGCCGACAGGTAGCCCGGCGCGATATTCAGTGCGCGCCGCAGCGCCTCGCGGGCGCGCTCGAACTGGTTGGTCGCGCGCAGGGCGTGGCCCAGGTTGTGCCAGGCCTCGGGGTAGTGCGGATCGATCGCGACGGCGCGTTCGAATTCGGCGATGGCCGCCGGGGTGTCGCCCAGGTTGTGCAGGGCGCGCGCGAGGTGGTTGTGGCCGGGCGCGTGCGCCGGCGCCAGGGCCAGGGCCTGGCGGCAGGCGGCCACGGCAGCAGGGTAGTCGCCGCGCACGTGGTGCTCGATGGCCGTGGCCACCCAGCCCGCGGGGCTGGGCGGCTGCCGCGGCACCTGCGTCAGCAGTGCCAGGGCCTCGTCGTTGCGGCGCTGGCCCACCAGCAGTTCACGCGCGCGCTCGCTGCACAGGGCGTCGTCGGGGAAGTCGGCCAGCGCGGCCAGCGCGCCGTCGGTGTCGCCCTGGCCGATCCGCAGCCAGGCCAGGTGCCAGGCCGCCATCGGGTCGCGATCGTGGCCGGCCAGGTGGGCCAGCAGGGTCTCGGCCTCGTCCTGCCGCCCGGCCTCGGCCAGCGACAGCGCGTGTTCAACGCGGTTGGAATCAGGGGGCATCGGCACATCCGTCCCGGCGGGTCCGCCCGATTGTAGGGCAGGGCGCGTGGCGGGCGGGCAAAGAAAAAGGCCCGCCGAAGCGGGCCTTTCTGATTTGGTGCCCAGGAGAGGACTCGAACCTCCACGGTTTTACCCGCTAGTACCTGAAACTAGTGCGTCTACCAATTCCGCCACCTGGGCAGGTGCTTCCCGGCTAAGCCGCGAGGAAGCCGCATAAGTTAATCGCGAGCCCCGGGCTTGTCAATTGTTCCGTGCGAGCGCGCGGTCCGGTACAGGTGCCCGGGTGTACCATGGGGCCCATGACACCCCCTGCCAAGAAGCGCGGCACCGGCGGCAAACTGCCGCCGTGGATGCCTGAAAGCGCAAGCACGTCCGCCCCGGGAAAGAAGCCGGCCGCGAAATCCACCGCCGGCAAGCCCGGCAAGACCGGCAAGAAGGCCGGTCCCAAGCCGCCGCGCCCGGGCAAGCCCGGCCCCGCGCCCGCCGGCCGTGGGCCCAAGCCGGCCCGGTCGGGCGGACCGGGTGGCCGCAACCCCGGCGCGCACGCCGCGCACGTGGCGCACGATCCCTTCGCCGCCCGCGAGGCGCAGAAGTACGAGCAGCCCATCACCAGCCGCGAGGCGATCGCCGAGTTCCTCAGCGACAGCGACGGCCCGCTCACCGCCGAGGACCTGGCCCGTGCGCTCGGCCTGACAGCGCCGGACCGTTTCGACGCGCTCTCGCGCCGGCTCAACGCCATGGTGCGCGACGGCCAGCTGCTGATGAACCGCCGCGGGGGTTATGCCGCCGCGCGCAAACTCGACCTGATCGCCGGCACCGTGATCGCGAATCCCGACGGCTTCGGCTTCATGAAGGCCGACGACGGCGGCGAGGACCTGTTCCTGCCGCCGAACGAAATGCGCAAGGCCC
The DNA here is from genome assembly GCF_022842045.1 of Arenimonas sp. Classification (GTDB taxonomy): domain Bacteria; phylum Pseudomonadota; class Gammaproteobacteria; order Xanthomonadales; family Xanthomonadaceae; genus Arenimonas. The sequence continues at coordinate 16,053 of NZ_JALHQI010000023.1, forward strand.
TGCACGGCGACCGCGTGCTGGCCAGCGTCACCAACATCGACCGCCGCGGCCGCCGCGAGGGCGCGATCGTCGAGGTGCTCGAGCACCGCCTCACGCGCCTCACCGGCCGCTACTCCGAGCGCTCGCGCATCGGCATGGTGGTGCCGGACGACCGCCGCGTGCTGACCGAAGTGCTGATTCCGCCGGAAGAACGCAACGAGGCGCGCGAAGGCCAGCTCGTGGTGGTGGAAGTGACCGCGCCGCCCGAGAACGGCCGCCCGCCGATCGGCCGCATCCTGCTGGTGCTGGGCGACAAGCTCACGCCCTCGCTGGTGGTCGAGGCCGCGATCCACGGCCACGACCTGCCGCACGTGTTCCCGCGCGAAGCCCTGGCCGAGGCCGCGCTGGTGCCGGTGGAGGTGCCCGCCGCGGAAACCCGCGACCGCGTCGACCTGCGCAAGGTGCCGCTGGTCACCATCGACGGCGAGGACGCCAAGGACTTCGACGATGCCGTCTGGTGCGAGCCGAACAAGGACGGCTTCCGCCTGATCGTCGCCATCGCCGACGTGTCCCACTACGTGCGCCCCGGCACCGCGCTCGACGACGAGGCGATCAAGCGCGCCACCTCGGTCTATTTCCCGGGCTTCGTGGTGCCGATGCTGCCCGAGACGCTGTCCAACGGCATCTGCTCGCTGATGCCCAAGGTCGAGCGCATGTGCTTCGCCTGCGACATGCAGGTGGACTTCGAAGGCAACGTCACCTCCTCGGAGTTCTACGAGGCGGTGATGAAGTCGCACGCGCGCCTGACCTACACGCAGGTGTGGAAGGCCGTGGGCGAGGCCGACACCGAGGCCGGCGCCGAGGCCATCGCCCAGATCGGCTCGCTGATGCCTCAGGTGCAGCGCCTGCACCAGCTGTACAAGGTGCTGGCCAAGGCCCGCACGCGCCGCGGCGCCATCGAGTTCGAGTCGGGCGAGGTGCGCTTCGTGCTCGACAACAACGGCGAGGTGATCCAGGCCGGCATGCTCGAGCGCAACGATGCGCACAAGCTGATCGAGGAATGCATGATCGCGGCGAATGTCGAAGCCGCGAAGTACGTCACCGCCAAGCAGATCCCGGCGCCGTTCCGCGTGCACCCGCGCCCGCCGGAAGGCAAGTACGCCGACCTGCTCGAGTACCTGAGCGAGTTCGGCCTGAGCCTGCCGCCGTGGTCCAAGGTCAAGCCCAAGGACTTCACCCAGCTGCTGCGCAAGATCCGCGAGCGCCCCGACGCGCCCCTGCTCGAGACGGTGCTGCTGCGCTCGCAGAGCCTGGCCGTGTACCAGACCGAGAACCTGGGCCACTTCGGCCTCGCGCTCGAGGCCTACGGCCACTTCACTTCGCCGATCCGCCGTTACCCCGACCTGCTGCTGCACCGGTCGATCAAGCACGCGCTGCTGAAAGGCGACCCGGACGGCTACCGCTACTCGGCCAGCGAGATGTCCTCGCTGGCGCTGCACTGCTCGACCATGGAGCGGCGCGCCGACGAGGTGGAGCGCGAGGTGGACGAGCGCTACCGCGGCGCCTGGATGGAGAAGCACGTCGGCGACGAGTTCGACGGCGTGGTCAGCGGCGTCACCAACTTCGGGCTGTTCGTCGAGCTGGCCGGTTCCAAGGTCAACGGCCTGGTGCACGTGACCCAGCTGCCGCACGACTTCTACCACTTCGACCCGCTGCGCCGTTCGCTGGCGGGCGAGCGCCAGGGCCTGAAGTTCCGCCTGGGCGACCCGGTGCGGGTGCTGGTGCTCAAGGCCAGCGTCGAGGACAAGCGCATTGATTTCAAGCTGGTGGTGCCGGACGGCCCGCCGAAGAAGCGCAAGAGGTTCTGATGAGCAAGAAGGACAACTGGATCGCCGGCATCAACGCGGTGGCCTCGGCGCTCGAGCACGACCTCGAGCACGTGCGCGAGGTGCTGATCGAAGCGGGCGGGAAAAACGCGCGGCTGACCGAGATCGAGGAGACCGCGCGCCGCCGCGACGTCTCGGTGCGGCGCATCCCGCTTCAGTCGCTGGAAGGCATCGTCGGCAACCTGCGCCACCAGGGCGTGATCGCCCGCTACGAGGCGGCCAAGCCGACCGACGAGAAAGAGCTGCCGGGCCTGGTGGAAGCCGCCGGCGGCAAGGCGCTGGTGCTGGTGCTCGACGGCGTGCAGGACCCGCACAACCTCGGCGCCTGCCTGCGCAGCGCGGCCGCCGCCGGCGTCACCGCGGTGGTGATCCCGAAGGACAAGGCCGCGCCGATCAACGCCACCGTGCGCAAGACCTCGGCCGGCGCCGCCGACCGCATCCCGGTGGTCAGCGTCACCAACCTGGCGCGCACGCTGCGCGCGCTTCAGGAGCTGGGCGTGTGGATCTACGGCCTTGACGGCGCCGCCACCCAGTCCATCCACGCGATCGACTTCACCGGCAACGTCGCCATCGTGATGGGCGGCGAAGGCGAGGGCATGCGCCGCCTCACCCGCGAGCATTGCGACGGGCTGGTGAAGATCCCGATGCCGGGTGAAATGGAAAGCCTGAACGTCTCGGTCGCCACCGGCGTCGCGCTGTTCGAGGTGGTGCGCCAGCGGGGAGCGAAGGCATGAGCCTGCAGTGGTACGACTTCGTGGGCCTGGCCGGCGTCGGCTTCGTGCTGGTGTCCTTCTTCCTGCTGCAGGCCGGCAAGCTGGCGGGCGACGCGCTGGGCTACCAGCTCGCGAACCTGTTCGGCGCGGTGTTCATCCTGGTCTCGATCTTCGGCCCGTCGCCGGATTTCCGCGACGTCATCTCGACCACGATCATGCAGCTCGCCTGGATCGCCATCAGCGGCTACGGCCTCTGGCGCGGCCTCAAGTCCCGCGTCGCGCGCTTCCGCAAGCCCAAGGATCCGTCCTGACCTACAGCGCCGCCGCCCAGTCTTCGTCGGAGCCTTCGTTGATGCCCTCGAAGAGGAAGGTGCTGAGGTAGCGTTCGCCGGTGTCGGGGATCATGGCCAGCACCACGCTGCCCGGCTCCAGGGTCTTGGCCACTTCCAGCGCCGCGGCGAAGGTGCCGCCGCCGGAGATGCCGCAGAAGATGCCTTCCTGCGTCGCCAATGCCCGGGCCGTGTCGCGGGCCATCACGTCGGTCACCGGCACGATCAGGTCGAAGATGTCGCGGTTGAGCACCGCCGGGATGAAATCCGGCGTCCAGCCCTGGATCTTGTGCGGCTGCCAGTCCTTGCCGCTCAGCAGGGCGGCGCCGTCCGGCTCGGTGACGGCGATCTTCAGGTCGGGCCGTGCGGCCTTCATCACTTCGCCCACGCCCGTGAGCGTGCCGCCGGTGCCGTAGCCGGTGACGAACCAGTCCAGCCGCTTGGCCGCGAAGTCGCGCAGGATCTCCGGGCCGGTGGTGCTGCGGTGGTAGGCGGGGTTGGCCGGGTTCTCGAACTGGCGTGCCAGGAAGGCGCCGTGCTTTTCCGCGAAGGCCGCCGCGCGCTTGACCATGCCGCTGCCGCGCTCGGGCGCGGGCGTCAGGATCACCTTGGCGCCCAGGGCCCGCATCAGCTTGCGGCGCTCGATCGAGAAGGTCTCGGTCATGAAGGCCACGAAGGGATAGCCGCGCGCCGCGCACACCATCGCCAGCGCCACGCCGGTGTTGCCGGAGGTGGCTTCGACCACCATCTGGCCGGGCTTGAGCTCGCCGCGCTGTTCGGCGTCGAGGATGATGGCCAGCGCCAGCCGGTCCTTCACAGAGGACATCGGGTTGAAGTACTCGAGCTTGGCGTACATCGCGACGCCGGCGGGGGCGAGGCGGTTGATGCGGACGATCGGCGTGTCGCCGACGGTGCCGAGGATGCTGTCGTGGATCATGGCGTGACTCCCGGTGGGGGTGCGGCGATCAATCCTCGTGCGCGGCTTCCAGGTCCTTCTCGGCGAACTGGCGCCAGCGGTTGAGCACCGCGCAGAACAGCTGCGCCGTGCGTTCGGTGTCGTACACGGCCGAGTGGGCCTGCTCGCCGTCCCAGGGCAGGCCGGCGGCCTGCACCGCGCGGCTGAGCACCGTTTGCCCGTAGGCCATGCCGGCCAGGGTGACGGTGTCGAAGGTGCTGAAGGGATGGAACGGGTTGCGCTTGTGGCCCACGCGGTTGACCGCGGCGTTGAGGAAGCCGAGGTCGAAATGGGCGTTGTGCCCGACCAGGATCGCGCGCTGGCAGCCGTGGCGCTTGGCGGCGGCGCGCACCGGGGCGAAGATGTGGTCGAGCGCGGCGCGCTCCTCCAGCGCCCCGCGCAGCGGCGAATCGAGGCGGATGCCGGTGATCTCCAGCGAGCGCGGGTCGATCTCCGAGCCGGCGAAGGGCTCGACGTGGGTGCTGACGGTTTCGCCCAGCACGTACCAGCCGTCGCCGTCGAGTTCGATCGGCACCGCGGCGATCTCGAGCAGGGCGTGGCGGTTGCAGTCGAAGCCGCCGGTCTCGACGTCCACCACCACGGGAAGGAAGCCGCGGAAACGCTCGGCCATGCGCGGCAGGAAGGGGGAATCCATGCCGCGCAGGATAGCAGAGGGTCAGGTGAGCAGCAGGCGATCCACCGCGACCAGCACGACGCCGGCGACCAGCAGGGCGATGCCGACGGTGGGCACCAGCAGCGCCAGCGGCAGGCCCAGCACCAGCGACGCCAGTCCCCAGGCCATCACGTCCTGCACCGGCGCCCGCGGCGTGGCGCCGGCGCGGGCGGCCAGCGCGGCGTCCAGGCTCAGCTTGCCGCCGCCCTGGAACACCAGCGGCAGCAGCATCAGCGCGAACAGCAGCGGCAGCTTGAAGTTGCCGAAGCCCTTGTCGCTGATCGCATAGCCGCGCCACAGCTCCGACAGGCTGCCGTAGTCGGCCGGCCAGTGCACCGACACCGTCGCCACCGCCGTCAGCACCAGCAGCGCGAAGGCGAAAAAGCGCGTGCCGAGGCCCAGCAGCAGCGCGACCGCGCCGACCAGTTCGGCCCAGGTCGCCAGCGTCCAGCTCAGGTCCACGGGCGCCAGGTTGAAGGGCACCGGGAACTTGTCCTGGATGCCGGCGAACCAGTTCTCGCCGCGGTACTTCTGCATCCCGGCCTCCCAGAATTCCCAGGCCAGGATCAGGCGCAGGCCCAGCGGCGCCAGCCAGTGGCCGGTGCCGTCCAGTCGTTCGGTCAGGGCGACCCAGCGGTCGCCGAGGGAAAGTCGCATGGGGATGTCTCCGTCAGGAAGTGGCGGTGCCGGGGACGATGCCCGCGGCGCGGAACTGCTCGAGCATGGCCTGGCCCTGCGCGAGGAACGCTTCGGTGTCGGCGGCGCCGGCCTCGGCGGCGAGCGCCAGCAGCTGCTCGCGGCCGCTGAGCGTGGGCGCGTCGGCCAGGCGCTGCAGCAGTCGGAAGCTCAGCGCGGTGAGCTCGTTGAAGCGCACGCGATGGTCGGCGCCGCGCTGCACCAGCAGGAAGGTCGGCTGCGGCGGCGGTTCGGCGGGCTGGTGCGCAGGCGAGAGGTGGTGCACCGGCCAGGCGTAGGCCAGCGGCCAGGCCAGCGGCGACAGCAGCGGGCGGCCCAGCAGCAGGTCGCCGGCGGGGTCGTGCGGTGGCGGCACGGCATCGCTGAGGTCGAGCGCCAGCTCCACCCATTCGTAGTGCGCCAGCTCCAGCAGCCACGGCGGATCGCCCGCGCGCACGCCGCGCTGCTGCAGGTACTGCAGGAATTCGCGCGGCAGCTCGGGGAAGATTGGCGTGGCGCAGCGGTGCTCGCGATAGAAATCGCGCACCAGCGCGTGCCAGCGCCCGCCATCCAGGATCTTGCGGATGATCGGGAAGTTGCCGGCCAGCAGGCCCTCGAGGCTGTTGAAGAAGAGGTCGCGATAGACCTGCAGCCGGCGATCCTCGATGTCCGGCGGCGGCGCCGCGTGTTCGGGGTCGCGGATGTGCGCGGCCAGCGTGAACTGCTGGCGGCGCAGCGCCTCAGGCGCGGGCATGGCGAACCTCCGCCGGCGCGTGGCGGCGCAGCGTGGCGCGCACGGTGGCCACTTCCGCCACCAGCTCAGCGTAGGGCGGGAAGTTGAAATCGCGCTCGAGCAGCGCCGGCCGCGGGCCGAACGTCGCGCAGGCGGTGTCGAGCAGCTCCCACACCCCCGGCTTCACCGGCGCGCCGTGGGTGTCCACCTTCAGGTCGTCGGCCTCGTCGTAGTGGCCGGCGACGTGGTAGTAGGCGATGCGCTCGCCCGGCAGGCGGCGCAGGAATTCGTGGGCGTCGTAGCGGTGGTTCACCGCGTTGACGAAGATGTTGTTCACGTCCAGCAGCAGGTCGCAGTCGGCCTCGGCCAGCACGGCGTTGACGAAATCGATCTCCGGCATCGCCTGGTAGGGCGCGGCGTAGTAGGAGATGTTCTCGACCGCGATGCGGCGGCCCAGCGCTTCCTGCACCTGGCGGATGCGGCCGGCGACGTGGTGCACGGCTTCCTCGGTGAAGGGAATCGGCATCAGGTCGTAGAGCTGGCCGTCGTCGCTGCAGTAGGACAGGTGCTCGCTGTAGATCGGCACCCGGTGTTCATCCAGGAACCGGCGCAGCTTGAGCAGGTAGGTTTCGTCGAAGGGCTCGACCGCGCCCAGCGACAGCGAAAGCCCATGGCACACCAGCGGGTGCTTCGCGCTGAGTTCGCGCAGGCCCTCGCCGAAGCGCCCGCCGACGCCGATCCAGTTGTCGGGGGCGCACTCGAGGAAATCGAAGTCTCCCGGCGCTGCGGCCTGCAGCGGACCCATCAGGGCCCGCCGCAGGCCGAGGCCGGCGGCCACCGGAGAGAGGGAAGGGATGGCCGTCATTTCGATCTCAAGCCTGGCCGCCGCACTTGCCTTCGCCGCACTTGCCCTCGCCCTCGGCCTTGTCGGCGCCGCACTTGCCTTCGCCGCACTTGCCTTCGCCCTCGGCCTTGTCGGCGCCGCACTTGCCCTCGCCACACTTGCCTTCGCCGCACTTGCCCTCGTGCTCGCCCTTCTCGGCGCCGCAGTGGCCTTCGCCGCACTTGCCTTCGCCTTCGGCCTTCTTGTCGTCGCCGCACTTGCCCTCGCCACACTTGCCCTCGGCGTGGTCGCCGTGGTCGCTGGCGGCCAGTGCGTAGCCCTGGCCCAGCGGGCTCATCGCGAACGCGGAGTTGGCCAGCGCCATGCTGCCCAGGACCAGGGCGCCGGCGACCATCACAACGGATTTGGAGGTTTTGTTCGACATGATCGTTCTCTCTCTGTGGGTTGCGGGCGGACCCGCGGGGTGGGTTCAGTCTTTCAGGTATTCGCGCGCGAGTGAACGCGCGCGGTGCAGGCGGGCCTTGGTGGCCTCGCGGGTCAGGCCGAGGCGCTCGGACAGCTCCTCGATGGTCAGGCCCTCGAGGTCGCGCATCAGCACGATCTCGCGGTAGTGCGCGGTCAGGGACTCCAGCGCGGCGGCCAAGTCGCGGGCCAAGCCCCGGTGCTCGATCACGCACACGGCCGCGATGTCCTCGGTGATCGGCTCATGCAGGAAAGTACGCATGCCGCGCTTGAGGCGGTTGCATTCGCGCTTGACGATGCGGAACAACCAGGACGCGAAGCACTCCAGCTGGCGCAGGTCCACCAGGCGCCGGGAGGCGGTGAACAGCGACTCCTGCACGGCGTCCTCGACGTCGTTGACCACGCAGTGGTGCTCGGCGTAGCGGCGCAGGTCCTGGCGCGAGCGGGTGAGCACGCGCTCCAGCGCCGGCCGGTCGCCGGCGCGGGCGGCATCGAGGTCCTGCAGCCAGGCCTGGTTTTCCATGGTCACCGCCGGCGAGGTCGCCATGAGCATCGAGGGGAACAATGAAATCGTCATGACCCCTAAGAGACTACCGCCGCAGCGGAGGGTGCGGCGGGTTCCGTTCAAAATTTAACGGGTGTTCAGTTTCGCGGGCCGGGGGTCAGTCCGGGGCGAGGTCCGGGCTGCCGGGGCCGGGTGCCGGTCGGGGCAGGCCCAGCACCACCACCGCCGAAAGCGCCAGGAATGCCGCCGAAAACCAGAGGCAGGCCGCCAGCCCGAGGGATTGGTACACCGCCCCCGACAACACCGTGCCCAGCAGCCGGCCGCCGGCGTTGGCCATGTAGTAGAAGCCCACGTCCAGCGACACGCCGTCCTCGCGGGCGTGGGCGACGATCAGATAGCTGTGCAGCGCCGAATTGACCGCGAACGCGGCGCCGAACACCAGCAGCCCGGCCACCAGCACCGTCTGCGCCGGCCAGCCCGCGCCCAGCGCCCACGCCAGGCCGGCCGTGGGCACCGCCAGCGCCAGCGCCCAGGCAAACGCCACGCCGCCGCCGGGCGGATGCCCGCCGCGCTGGCCCGTCACCGCCGGCGCCAGCGCCTGCACCGCGCCGTAGCCGATGATCCACGTGGCCAGGAAGCCGCCGATGGCCGCGTGCGACCAGCCCAACGTGGTGGCCAGGTACACGGGCAGCGCCACCACGAACCAGACGTCGCGGGCCGCGAACAGCAGCAGGCGCGCCGCGGACAGCCGGTTGATGGCTGCGCTCTTGGACAGCAGCTCGGTGAACTTCGGCTTGGCCTTGGCCTTGCCGAGGTCCTTCTGCAGCAGCGCCAGGCTGAGAAGCCACACCAGGCCCAGCGCCGCCGCCATCGCGACCACCGCGCCGTCGAAGCCCAGCGCCGCCAGCAGCACGCCGCCCAGGAAGAAGCCGACGCCCTTGAGCGCGTTCTTCGAGCCCGTCAGCACCGCCACCCACCGGTACAGCCGCGCCTGTTCCGCGCCCGGCACCAGCAGCTTGATGCCGCCCTTGGCGCTCATCTTGTTGAGGTCCTTGGCGATGCCGCTCAGCGCCTGCGCCGCCATCACCCAGGGCACCGTCAGCATCGCCGCCGGCACGGCCAGCATCACCAGCGCGCCGATCTGCAGGAACAGCCCGAGGTTCATCGTGCGGTTCAGGCCCAGCCGCGCGCCCAGCCAGCCGCCAACCAGGTTGGTGACCACGCCGAAGATTTCGTAGAACAGGAACAGCATCGCCACCTGCAGCGGCGAGTAGCCGAGCTGGTGGAAGTGCAGCACCACCAGCATCCGCAGCGCGCCGTCGGTCAGGGTGAAGGCCCAGTAGTTCCCGGTGATGACCAGGTACTGGCGCGCCATCGTGCGGGCGGCGGCTTCGCTCACGCGCGGCCCACCTTCAGCGCCAGCTCGGCGGTGCGGTTGGCGTAGCCCCACTCGTTGTCGTACCAGGCGAACACCTTCACCTGGGTGCCGTTCACCACCATCGTGAAGTCGGCATCGACGATGGACGAGCGCGGGTCGGTGCGGTAGTCGATCGACACCAGCGGGCGGGTTTCGTAGCCGAGGATGCCCTTGAGCGGGCCCTCCGCCGCGGCCTGGAACAGCGCATTCACTTCCTCGCGCGTGGTCGCGCGTTCGACTTCGAACACGGCGTCGGTGAGCGAGGCATTGGCCAGCGGCACGCGCACGGCGTGGCCGTTCAGGCGGCCCTTGAGCTCGGGGAAGATCTCGGTGATCGCGGTGGCCGAGCCGGTGGTGGTCGGGATCAGGCTCATGCCGCAGGCGCGGGCGCGGCGCAGGTCCTTGTGCGGCTGGTCAAGGATCGACTGGGTGTTGGTGAGGTCGTGCACGGTGGTGATGCTGCCGTGGCGGATGCCCAGGCCCTCGTGGATCACCTTCACCAGCGGCGCCAGGCAATTGGTGGTGCAGGAGGCCGCGGTGACGATGCGGTGCTGCGCCGGGTCGAACCGATGGTCATTCACGCCCATCACCACGTTCAGCACGCCGGCTTCCTTCACCGGCGCGGTGACCACCACGCGCTTCACGCCCTGGTCGAGGTAGGCCTGCAGCGCGGCGCTGGTCTTCATTTTGCCGCTGGCTTCGATTACCACGTCGCAGCCAGACCAGTCGGTGTCGGCGAGGGCCTTGTTGCGGGTGACCGCGATGCGCTGGCCGTCGATCACGATGGCGTCGCCGTCGTGGCCCGCTTCGCGCTGCCAGCGGCCGTGCACCGAGTCGAAGTTGAGCAGGTGGGCGAGGGTGGCGGCGTCGCCGCTCGGGTCGTTGATCCGGACGAACTGCACGCTGGCCTGGCCCCAGGCCGCGCGCAGGGCCAAGCGTCCGATGCGGCCGAAGCCGTTGATGCCGATGTTGAGGGGCATGGGTGTGGTCTCTGAGGGAAAGGGATCAGCAGCAGCCCGCGCCCTTGGCCGGGCCGTCCGCGGGCGCGCACAGGGCGTCGTCGCCACCGCAGCAGTTCTCGGTCAGGAAGCCCACCAGCCCGCGCATCGCCTCGAAGTCGGCTCGGTAGCGGATGTTCCGGCCCAGCGGCTCGGGCTGGATCAGGCCGGCCTGCTGCAAGGCCTTGAGGTGGAAGGACAGGGTGTTCGGCGGGATGGCCAGGTGCGCCGCCAAGTCCCCGGCAAAGGCCCCGTCCGGCCCGAGCTGGACCAGGTGGCGGAAGACGGCCAGGCGGTGGGGTTGGGCGAGGGCCGAGAGGGCGGCGAGGGCGGTGTTCGTTTCCATGGTTCGAGAATAGTGGAAATAAATGACATCGGCATGACCAGGCAGTGCCGCCGCCGGGACGGGAATGGCTCCAGAAGGACTAGCGCGCGAGGAAGCGGACGATGGCCTCGCCCGGCGCCGGATCCGACAGCACGGTGTCGTGGCTGGCGTCCTCGACGGCCACCACTACGGGCGGCGTGGGCAGGGCGGCGATCAGGGCGTCGGTGCGGGCGGGCGGCACCACGCGGTCGTTGCCGGCGCGGATCACCAGCACCGGCCCCCTGAAGTCCGCGAGATGGCGGACGGAGTCGTAGCGGTCCTGCAGCAGCCAGTCCACCGGCAGCCACGGGTAGTGGCCGGCCGCGACGGCGGCGAGGCTGTCGAACGGCGTCACCAGCACGAGTTTCGACACCGGCCGTTTGGCCGCCACGTAGCTGGCAACGCCGGAGCCCAGGCTTCGACCGACCACCGTGATCTCGCCCTCGGGATGCCGGCCCTTGGCGTGGTCGAAGATGGCCAGCGCATCGGCGAATAGCGCCGCCTCGCTGGGCGAGCCGTCGCTGGCGCCGTAGCCGCGGTACGCGACCAGGTAGATGCTTCGGTCGGGGAACCAGCGCGTGAGCCGCGTGCGCATGCCCTCCACGGCCTCGGCGTTGCCGCCGAAGTAGATCAGCGCATCTTCCTGCCCCGGCTGCAGCCGCCAGCCGCGCAGCGTGGCGTCCGGGCGACGCAGCTCGAAATCGGTGTGGATGGCATCGAGCCGGGTCGCCTGCGGGTAGTACATCAGGTCGCGCTGCTGGGCATACATCAGGCCGCACAGGCCCAGGTAGCCCAGCAGCGGCAGGGCAAGCGCGGCGAGAAGGAGCTTCCTCGTGCTGCGCTTGCCCCGTGCCATCAGGCCTCGGCCTCGTCCTTGTAGGCATCCACCGGGATGCAGGCGCACATGATGTTCTTGTCTCCGTAGACGTTGTCCACGCGCGCCACCGGCGGCCAGTACTTCACCAGCTTGAGCGACGGCAGCGGGAACGCGGCCAGCTCGCGCGGGTAGGCGTGGGTCCACTCGCTGGCCGTGACCGCGGTGGCGGTGTGTGGCGCGTTCTTGAGCGGGTTGTCCTCGCGGTCGAGCTTGCCTTCCTCGACGGCGCGGATCTCGTCGCGGATCTGGATCATGGCGTCGATGAAGCGGTCGAGCTCGTGCTGCGATTCGCTCTCGGTCGGCTCCACCATCAACGTGCCCGAGACCGGGAAGCTGAGCGTGGGCGCGTGGAAGCCGAAGTCGATCAGGCGCTTGGCCACGTCCTCGGCGCCGATGCCGGTGGCGTCCTTGAGCGGGCGCAGGTCCAGGATGCACTCGTGCGCCACCAGCCCGTTGCGGCCGGTGTAGAGCGTCTTGTAGTGCGGGGCCAGGCGGGTGGCGATGTAGTTGGCGTTGAGCAGGGCCACCTGGGTGGCGCGGCGCAGGCCGTAGGCACCCATCATCACCACGTACATCCAGCTGATCGGCAGGATGGACGCGGAGCCGAAGGTGGCGCCCGAGACCATGCCGACGTCGCCGGCGCCGAGGCCCTGCGTGTGCAGGCCGTTGGCGTCGAGCGGACGCGGCAGGAACGGCGCCAGGTGCGACTTCACCGCGCAGGGGCCCACGCCCGGGCCGCCGCCACCGTGCGGGATGCAGAAGGTCTTGTGCAGGTTCAGGTGCGAGACGTCCGAGCCCCATTTGCCGGGCTTGGCCACGCCGACCAGCGCGTTCATGTTGGCGCCGTCGGTGTACACCTGGCCGCCGTGCTTATGGATGATCTCGCAGATCTCGACGATGTCCTCCTCGAACACGCCGTGCGTGGACGGGTAGGTGACCATCAGCGCGGCCAGGCGGTCGGAATACTTCTCGGCGGCGCGGCGCAGGTCTTCCACGTCCACGTTGCCGTTGGCGTCGGTCTTGGTGACCACCACGGTCATGCCGCACATCTGCGCGCTGGCCGGGTTGGTGCCGTGGGCCGAGTCGGGGATCAGGCAGATGTCGCGGTGGGCCTCGCCGCGGCTGCGGTGGTAGCCGCGGATCGCCAGCAGGCCGGCGTACTCGCCCTGGGCGCCGGAGTTCGGCTGCAGGCTGACCGCGTCGTAGCCCGTGCACTCGACCAGCATGGCCTCGAGCTCGGTGATCAGCTGGCGGTAGCCCTCGGCCTGCGCGGCCGGGGCCAGCGGGTGGAGGTTGCCGAACTCGGGCCAGGTCACCGGGATCATCTCGGCGGTGGCGTTGAGCTTCATGGTGCAGCTGCCCAGCGGGATCATGGTGCGGTCCATGGCCAGGTCCTTGTCGGACAGCTGGCGCAGGTAGCGCAGCAGTTCGTGCTCGCTGTGGTGGGTGTTGAACACCGGGTGCTGCATGAACTTGCTGGTGCGGCCGAGCGACGAGGGCAGCGCGTCCTGGGTGTTCGCATCGAGCGCGTCCACGTCGGCCTTCACGCCGAACAGCGCGGCCAGCGCGACCACGTCGTCGCGGGTGCTGGTTTCATCGAGGCTGATGGCTAGGCTGCTGGCGTCGATGCGGCGCAGGTTGATGCGCGCCGCCTCGGCCTTGGCGTGGATAGCGGCGGCGTCGACGCCGACCACGTGCAGGGTGTCGAAGAAGTCCGGGCCGACCGTGATGCCGGCGCCGCGCAGCGCCGCCGCCAGCAGGCTGGCCAGGCGGTGGGTGCGGCGGGCGATGCGGGTCAGGCCGTCCGGGCCGTGGTAGACGGCGTACATCGAGGCCATCACCGCCAGCAGCACCTGCGCGGTGCAGATGTTGGACGTGGCCTTCTCGCGGCGGATGTGCTGCTCGCGGGTCTGCAGCGTGAGGCGGTAGGCCGGCTTGCCCTCGGCGTCGATGGAGACGCCGATCAGGCGGCCCGGCATCGAGCGCTTGAAGGCGTCCTTGCAGGCCATGAAGGCCGCGTGCGGGCCGCCGAAACCGAAGGGCACGCCGAAGCGCTGGGTGTTGCCGACCACGATGTCGGCGCCCCATTCGCCCGGCGCCTTCACCAGCGTGAGCGCCAGCAGGTCGGTGGCCACCGCCACCAAGCCGCCGCGCGCGTGCACGGCGTCGGCCAGGGCCTGGTAGTCGTTGAGCTGGCCGAAGGTGTTCGGGTACTGCAGCAGCACGCCGAACACGTCGTGGTTGCCGGCGTCGGCGTCGTCGCCCACCCGCAGCTCGATGCCCAGCGGCTCGGCGCGGGTGCGCAGCACTTCGAGCGTCTGCGGGTGCACGCCGCTGGAAACGAAGAAGAGGTTGGACTTGCTCTTGCACGAGCGCTTGGCGAGGGTCATGGCCTCGGCGGCGGCGGTCGACTCGTCGAGCAGCGATGCGTTCGCGATCTCCATGCCGGTGAGGTCGGCGCACATCGTCTGGAAGTTGATCAGCGCTTCCATGCGGCCCTGGGAGATCTCGGCCTGGTAGGGCGTGTAGGCGGTGTACCAGGCCGGGTTCTCGAGGATGTTGCGCAGGATCACGTTCGGCGTGTGGGTACCGTAGTAGCCCTGGCCGATGAAGCTGCGGAAGACCTGGTTCTTGTCGGCGATGGCGCGGATCTTGGCGATCGCCTCGACCTCGGTCACCGGCGCCGGCAGGGCCAGCGGGCCGGGCGACTTGATGCTGGCCGGCACGATGGCGTCGGTCAGGGCGTCGAGACTGGGCTGGCCGACCACGCGCAGCATGTGCGCGATCTCGGCGTCGTTCGGGCCGATGTGGCGTTCGAGGAAGGCGTCGTGGTGCTCGAGGGAACGCAGGGATTCGCGGGTCATGGCAGGTCCGGACCGATAGGGGAGGGCCGCGCACGGATGCACGGGGGCGCCCCTCTGTCCTTTTGCCTGAGAGTTTTGGGCCGCGTCCTGCGGTCCCATGCCCCTTCGGCGCCGGTCGGTTCCGGTCTCTCCAGAGTTGCTCGCGCGGTACGGTTCCGGGTCCTGAGCGATTACGGGCGTTACGCCTTCGGCGCTGGCCTTGGCCAGCCTCTCCCGCACCACGCATCGAGCCCCGCCATTCTACCCCCGGGGCGGGTGAATTTGGGGGCATGAAGCCCCCAGGACCCTTACTGGGAGGTCAGGTCGCGCTTCTCGCGCTCGCCCTCGGGCTGCTCGCCGTGGACCAGGAACCAGGTGTTCTCGGCGATGTTGGTGGCGTGGTCGCCGATCCGCTCGATGTTCTTGGCCATGAACAGCAGGTGGGTGCAGGCCGTGATCTGGCGGGGATCCTCGGCCATGTAGGTCAGCAGCTCGCGGAACAGGCCGGTGTACTGGGCGTCGAGCTCGGCGTCCCGGCTGCGCACGGCCATGGCGCGCTCGGCGTCGCGGTGGGTGTAGGCGGCCAGGGCCTCGCGGACCAGGGTGTTGGCCAAATGGGCCAGGGCCGGCAGGCCGCGGCCGGCCGAGACCGGGGTGGTCTGGTTCAGGACGATGCTGCGCTTGGCCACGTTGGCGGCGTAGTCGCCGATGCGCTCGATGTCGGCCGAGATGCGCAGGGCGGCGTAGACCTCGCGCAGGTCGCGGGCCATCGGCTGGCGCAGGGCCAGCAGGCGCAGCACGTCGTGGCTGACCTCGTGCTCGAGGGCGTCGATGGCCTCGTCGTTGGCCACCACGCGCATCGCGGCCTGGCTGTCGCGGCGCTGGAACACGTCCACGGCGGCGTCGAGCTGGGCCGTGGCGATCTCGCCCATGCGCTTGATCTCGCCGTCCAGGCGCTTGAGCTCGCTGTCGTAGCTCTTGACGATGTGGTCGTTCATGGCGGTGTCCTGTCCTTAGCCGAAACGGCCGGTGATGTAGTCTTCGGTCTGCTGCTTGGTCGGCTTGGTGAAGATGGTGGAAGTGACGCCGTGCTCGACCAGCTCGCCCAGGTACATGAAGGCGGTGTAGTCGGAGCAGCGGGCCGCCTGCTGCATGTTGTGGGTCACGATCAGGATCGTGAACTGCTGCTTGAGCTCGGAGATCAGCTGCTCGATCTTGCCGGTGGCGATCGGGTCCAGCGCCGAGGTCGGCTCGTCGAACAGGATCACCTCGGGCTTGAGCGCCACCGCGCGGGCGATGCACAGGCGCTGCTGCTGGCCGCCGGAGAGGCCCAGCGCGTTCTGCTTGAGCTTGTCCTTGACCTCGTCCCAGAGCGCGGCCTGGTTCAGCGCCGCTTCCACCCGCACGTCCATCTCGGAGCGCGAGAGCTTCTCGTAGTGGCCGATGCCGTAGGCGATGTTGTCGTAGATCGACATCGGGAAAGGCACCGGCTTCTGGAACACCATGCCGATCTTGCTGCGCAGCTTGTTGAGCGGGTACTTGGGGTCGAGGATGTTCTCGCCGTCCAGGATCACCTCGCCGCTGGCCTTCTGGCCCGGGTAGATCGAGTAGATGCGGTTGAAGATGCGCAGCAGCGTGGACTTGCCGCAGCCCGAGGGGCCGATCAGCGCGGTGACGCGCTTTTCCGGCACCACCAGGTTGATGTCGCGCAGGGCCGCGAACTCGCCGTAGTGGAAGGCGAGGTTGCGGGCCTCGAGCTTGGCCGCGCGCGGCGCCAGCTCGTCGGCGACCTTCACGGCCGTGTTGAAGGCGATCGAAACGTCAGTCATGGCTCATCTTCTTGCGCAGAAGGAAATAACGGGCGGTGATGCTGACCAGCAGCACGAACACCGTGATCAGGAAGGCGCCGGCCCAGGCCAGCTGGTTCCAGTACTCGAACGGGCTGAGCGCGAACTGGAAGATGGTGACGGGCAGGTTCGGCACCGCGCCGGTCAGGTCCATGCTCCAGTACTGGTTGTTGAAGGCGGTGAACAGCAGCGGCGCGGTCTCGCCGCTGATGCGCGCCAGCGCCAGCAGGATGCCGGTGAGGATGCCCGGGGCGGCGGCGCGGTAGAGGATCTGGGTGGTGACCTTCCACTGCGGGATGCCGAGCGACAGCGCCGCCTCGCGCATCTGCGTGGGCACCAGGCGCAGCATCTCGTCGGTGGTGCGCACCACCACCGGCAGCACGATGAAGGCCAGGGCGACCGCGCCGGCGAAGCCGGAGAAGCCGCCCGTGGTCCGAACCACCAGCGTGTACACGAACAGGCCCAGCACGATCGACGGCGCCGACAGCAGGATGTCGTTGACGAAGCGGATCACTTCGCCGAGCTTGCGGTGGTTCACGTACTCGGCCAGGTAGGTGCCCGCCGCGACGCCGATGGGCGCGCCCAGCAGCACGGCCAGGCCGCTGATGAGCAGGCTGCCGGCGATGGCGTTCTTGAGGCCACCGAAGTCCTGGCCCGGGGGCGGGGTCATCTCGGTGAACAGCTGCAGGCTCATCGCGTCCACGCCCTTGGTGAACGTGGTCCACAGGATCCACACCAGCCAGAACAGGCCGAACAGCGCGGCCAGCCCGGACAGCACCAGGGTGACGCCGTTGACGATGCGGCGCTTGAGGAACAGGCGGTCGGCGACGGCGGACATCAGTTGCCCTCCCGCTTCTTGAGCTGCATGAGCATGAGCTTGGCGATGGCCAGGACGATGAAGGTGACGGCGAACAGCAGGAAGCCCAGCGCCAGCAGCGCCGACTGGTACATCGAGGTGGTGGCCTCGGCGAACTCGTTGGCGATCGAGGCGGCGATGGAATTGCCCGGCTCGAGCAGCGAGGCCGAGATGCGGTGGGCGTTGCCGAGCACGAAGGTGACGGCCATGGTCTCGCCGAGCGCGCGGCCCATGCCCAGGAAGATGCCGCCGATCACCGCCGAGCGGGTGTAGGGCAGCACGATGTCCCAGACCACCTCGGTGGTGGTGGAGCCGAGCGCGTACGCCGACTCCTTCAGGCGGGTCGGCACCGTGAGGAAGACCTCGCGCATCACCGAGGAGATGAAGGGGATGACCATGATCGCCAGCACGATGCCGGCGGTCAGCATGCCGATGCCCAGCGGCGGGCCGGCGAACAGGAAGCCGATGCCGGGCAGGGTGCCGATGTTCTCGTCGAGCCAGGGATAGACGTGGTTGCCCAGGATCGGCGCGAGCACGAACAGGCCCCACATGCCGTAGATGATCGAGGGGATGCCGGCCAGCAGTTCGATGGCGGCGCCGAGCGGCTGCCGGATCCAGGCCGGCGCCACCTCGGTGAGGAAGAGGGCGATGCCGAAGCTCACCGGCACGGCGATGATCATCGCGATGGCGGTGGTGACGACGGTACCGTAGATCGCGACCAGGGCACCGTATTCCTCGGTGACCGGGTTCCAGTCGGTGGAGGTCAGGAAGCCCCAGCCGAACTCGTTGAAGGCCTCGCGGCCGCCCCAGTACATCGACATCGCGGCCAGGGCCAGCGTGATCAGCACGAACCAGCCGGCGATCGCGACGATGTTCCGGAAGATCCAGTCGCCGGCGCCGTCGATGAAGCGCGAGGGCGGGGCGGGCTTGGCGGTGGCGGTGGTCATTCGCGGCGTTCTCTGGGGTGGGGCGCGGCGTTGCGGTTTCACCTAAAAAGACGCGCGCGCCGGTCAGGGCGCGCGCGTCCGGGGACAACAGATTACTTCAGCGACGCGGCCCAGTAGGCCTTGATCTGCTCGACCAGCGGGGCCGGCAGCGGCACGTAGCCGAGGTCGGTGGCCTGCTGGGCGCCGTTGGCGTAGGCCCAGGCGAAGAACTCACGCGCCTGGCGGTTGTTCTCGACGTTCTTCGGGCGCTTGGACAGCAGGGCGAAGTTGGTGGCGGTGATCGGCCAGGCCTGCTCGCCCGGGGCGTTGGTCACGACCAGGAAGAAGTCCTTGGCCTTGGTCCACTCGGCGCTCGCGGCGGCGGCCTGGATCGAGGCGTTCGACGGGGTGATGAAGTTGCCGGCGGCGTTCTGCAGCTGGCCGTACGAGACCTTGTTGGTCAGCGCGTAGGACAGCTCGATGTAGCCGATCGAGCCCTTGATCTGCTTCACGTAGGCGGTCACGCCCTCGTTGCCCTTGCCGCCCACGCCCACCGGCCAGCGCACCGAGGTGCCTTCGCCGACCTTGGTCTTCCACTCCGGGCTGACCTTGGACAGGTAGTTGACGTAGTTGAAGGTGGTGCCCGAGCCGTCCGAGCGGTGCACGACGGTGATGCGCTGGGTCGGCAGGGTCAGGCCCGGGTTGACCGCGGCGATCGCCGGGTCGTTCCAGTTGGTGATCTTGCCCAGGTAGATGTCGGCCAGCAGCGGGCCGGTGAACTTGATCTGGCCCGGCTGCACGCCGGCCAGGTTCACGACCGGCACGATGCCGCCCATGACCAGCGGGAACTGCACCAGATTGGAGGCGGCCAGGTCTTCCGGCTTCAGGGGCGCGTCGGTCGAGCCGAAGTCAACGGTGTTGGCCTTCATCTGGGCGATGCCGCCGCCCGAGCCGATCGACTGGTAGTTGATGCGGTGGCCGGTGGCGTTGTTGTAGTCGGCCGACCACTTGGACATGACCGGGAACACGAAGGTCGCGCCGGCGCCCGTGATGTCGGCGGCCTGGGCGGCGGTGGTAAGGCTGGCGGCGAGGGCCAGGGTGGCCAGGCTGCGCTTGAAGTTCTTGAGCACGGTAACGACTCCTCGGGATGGATGGCGGCGTCGGAGGGGGTCCCCCGATGGCGGCCATTACAGGTCGCTTGGGTGACAAGCCTGTTGCTCGAACATGACAGGCGTATGACAGTGCCCTCCGGGGTGCCCGGGCGGCCGTAACCGGGCTGTCATCAAAAACACAACGAGCCGTCACATCCCGGGAGCAGCCTGTGCACGCTTAACCGCCCCGTAACGGTCCGGGGCAGGGGCCGTCGATCACGGCGCTGCGCCGGACTGAACATTACCTACCAGGAGTTACCGTCATGCGTCTGACCACCTTGGCCGCCGCCGTCGCCCTCGCGATCACTGGCCTCAGCACCGACACCGCCTTCGCCCAGAACAGCTCGGCCAGCGAGCAGGAAATCGCCGAGCTGCGCGCCCAGGTCGCCGCGCTGATGACGCGCATCGACGACCTCGAGGCCCGTGACGAAGCCCAGACCGGCATCAACATCGACACCGCCGAGGCCCTCAAGGCCCAGGCCATGACCCAGCCCAAGGTCGAGACCAAGGGCGGCCTGAAGGTCACCTCGGCCGACAACGCCTTCTCCTTCAGCGTCGGCGGCCGCATCCACTTCGACGGCTACGCCTGGGACCGCGACATCGCCCCCACCACCGGCACCACCGAGTTCCGCCGCGCGCGCCTGACCCTCGGCGGCACCGCCTGGGGCTGGGAATACAAAATGGAGCAGGACTTCGCCGCGGGCAGCAACCTCGATGGCCTGCGCGACCTCTTCATCGCCAAGCAGTTCGGCCCGGGCAAGCTGACCCTCGGCCACTTCAAGCCCTACCGCTCGATGGAGGAGCTGACCAGCTCCAACGAGATCCTGGTGATGGAGCGCCCGTTCGCCTCGGCCACCGGCCTGTTCAGCGGCCGCCAGTTCCAGCAGGGCGTGGGCTACCAGGTCCAGGGCCTGAACTACTCGCTCGGCGCCACCGCCTTCAACCTGCGCGGCGCCGCCAGTTCGCGCACCGAGGGCATGGGCTTCGCCGGCCGCGGCACCTGGGCGCCGATCATGAACGGTGACCGGATCCTCCACGTGGGCGGCTGGCTCAGCCACGAGAACGCCAACGCCGGCTCCGGCAACCTGGCCGCTTCGGCCAACTACGCCGGCCGCCGCGGCCCGTCGCAGACCATCGCCACCACCACCGGCGCCAGCGGTGACTCGGTCGACGCCTACGGCCTCGAGCTGGCCGGCCAGTACGGCCCGCTGTTCTTCCAGTCCGAGTACGTCACCTCGAGCTTCGGCCAGCCGATCGGCGCGGACCAGGACGTCGAGACCTTCTACGTGCAGGGCAGCTGGATGCTCAACGGCGGCGTGAAGACCTACAAGCCGGGCACCGGCGTGTTCGGCTCGCCCAAGGTTGGCGAGGACGGCCTGTGGGAGCTGACCGCGCGCTACGACCACATCGAGAACAAGGACCTGGTCAACCGCGAGGCCACCTCGATGATCCTGGGCCTGAACTACTACATCAACTCGAACCTGCGCGTGATGTTCAACTACACCCAGGGCGAGAACGAAGTGACCGGCGACGAGACCGGCCAGTACGCGATCCGCACGCAGTTCAACTTCTGATCCGCTTCAAAAGGGATGGGTTCCCTCGGCACCCTCGGCTTCGGCCGGGGGTGCTTTTTTATTCCGGGGGCAGGGTCTTGTCGCGGTAGCGGCAGAGGTCGCGTATCACGCACTGGGGGCAGTCGGGCTTGCGGGCCTTGCAGACGTAGCGGCCGTGCAGGATGAGCCAGTGGTGGGCGTCCAGGCGGTACTCGGCCGGCACGGCCTTGAGCAGCTTGTCCTCGACCGCGCGCACGGTCTTGCCCGGCGCCAGGCCGGTGCGGTTCGAGACCCGGAAGATATGCGTGTCCACCGCGATGGTGGGCTCGCCGAAGGCGGTGTTGAGCACCACGTTGGCGGTCTTGCGGCCGACGCCGGGCAGGGCTTCGAGCGACTCGCGGTCGCGCGGCACTTCGCCGCCGTGCTGCTCGACCAGGATCCGGCAGGCGGCGACCACGTTCGCGGCCTTGGCGTTGAACAGTCCGATCGTCGAGATGTACTTCTTCAGCCCGTCCTCGCCGAGCGCCAGGATAGCGGCGGGCGTGTTGGCCACCGGGAACAGTTTGCGCGTGGCCTTGTTCACGCCGACGTCGGTGGCCTGGGCCGACAGCGTCACCGCCACCAGCAGCTCGAACGGGGTCGCGTACTCGAGCTCGGTGGTCGGTTTCGGATTCAATTCCTTCAGCCGCGCGAACAGCTCGCGGCGCAGCTCCGCCTTCATCATCGCGCGGCCTCCGCGCGGCGCAGGCGCCAGGCCTGGCGGATCGCCACCAGGGCCGCCAGCACCACGAAGGCGCCGATCGGCAGCACCGCCAGCAGGAAGCCCGGGTAGCCCGGCGCCGCAAACTCCAGCGCCGGCAGCCCCAGCAGCGCGCCGGCGCCGGCGAACAGGCTGCCTTCGCCCACCAGCTCGCGCACCGCGCCGATCGCCAGCAGCACCCACAGGAAGCCAAGCCCGACCGCGAAGCCGTCCAGTGCCGCCAGGCCCGGCGAATTCCGCGAGGCGAAGGCCTCGGCCCGCCCCATCAGCGCGCAATTGGTGACGATCAGCGGGATGAACAGGCCCAGCACCGCGTGCAGTTCCGGCAGCCAGGCGCGCATCGCCAGTTCGATCGAGGTGACGACGGCGGCGATGATCATCACGAAGGCCGGGATGCGGACGTCGCGACGGGTCAGGCGCCGCACGCTGGCGACCGCGGCATTGGTGCAAGCTAGCGCCAGCACGGTGGCCAGGCCGAGGCCGAGCGCGTTGACCGCGTTGTTAGAGACCGCCAGCAGCGGGCACAGGCCCAGCAGCTGCACCAGCCCGGTGTTGCCGCTGGACAGGCCGTACTCGAGGATGGCGCGGGGCGAAGTCATTGGGGGCGCGGGGCGTCCGGGGCGGTGGCGATGCGCAGTGTATCGCCGGGCGCGGCGGCCCGGATCTCGTCGCCGTGGCGCTGCATGAAGTCGAGTGCGCGGTGCACGCCGCGCACCACGGCGCGCGGCGTCACGGTCGCGCCCGCGAACTGGTCGAAGTCGCCGCCGTCCTTGCGCACGGCCCAGCCGGCGGCGGGCGGATCGCCGAGCGCGCGGCCCTGGAAGCGCGTGATCCAGTCGCTGCGCGTGGCCTCGATGTCGTCACCCAGGCCCGGGGTTTCCCGGTGCGCGGTGACGCGCACGCCCAGTACCCGGCCATCCGGGCCGATCGCCAGCAGCAGCCGGATCGGGCCGCCGTAGCCGTCGGGTGCCACGGTTTCGAACACCAGCGCACTGGGCGCGCCGGCGAGCGTGGCGCGGTGCACGGTGGTCGCCTCGTCGCCCAGCCACGCCGGCGCCTGCACCTGCACGGTGTCGGCCAGCGGGTCGTTGTCGTAGCGCGCCGCCGGCAGCACCACTTCCAGCGCCTGCATGCGCGCGCGCCGCGCGGCGTCGTCGATGCGATCGCGGGTGAGGAAGTAGGTGCCCGCCAGGAGCGCGATGGCGATCAAAGCCGCCAGCCCCAGCTGCAGGCCCGCGCGCAGCGATTCGCGGGTGGACTCGTTCACGGCGCCTTGCCCTCGCCGAAGATGCGCGGACGCGAATGGCGATCCAGCCAGGGCGCCGCGCAGTTCATCAGCAGCACCGCGAACGCCACGCCGTCGGGGAAGGCGCCCCAGCGCCGGATCACCAGCGTCAGCACCGCCACGCCGGCGCCGAACAGCAGGCGGCCACGCGGCGTGGTGCAGCCGCTCACCGGGTCGGTGGCGATGAAGAACGCGGCCAGCACCAGCGCGCCCGAGAACACGTGCTGCAGCGGGAAGGGATGCAGGTCGGGGTCGTAGAGCCAGAACGGCAGCGCCACCAGCACCACCGTGCCCAGCGTCGCCACCGGCACCTGCCAGGGGATGACGCGCTTCCAAAGCAGGAACAGTCCGCCCAGCGCGTAGAAGTTCGCCACCCACTCCCAGCCGCGGCCGCCGAAATCGCCGAACAGCGGCGCGCCGCGGATTTCGGCCAGGGTCGCGCCTTCCTTGGCCAGCGTGCGCACCGTGTCGAGCGGCGTGGCCTGCGCCAGCATGTCCCAGCGCCACGGCGCGGGCAGTTCGCCGGTGAGGATGGCGCGCACGGAGTCCATCAGCCCCGGCACCACCAGGGCCGGATCCAGCCCGGCCGGCGGCAGCCACTGCGTGAACGCCCGCGGGAAGCACAGCACCACCACCGCCACGCCGACCATCGCCGGATTGAACAGGTTGTGGCCCAGCCCGCCATACAGGTGCTTGGCGAAGACGATCGCCGCGAACATGCCGATCGCCGCCACCCACCACGGCGCCAGCGGCGGCAGCGACAGCGCGAACAGCACGGCCGTCAGCGGCGCGCTCAGGTCGCTCAGGAAGGGGCGCAGCGGCCGTGCCCGCAGCTTCAGCATCGCCGCCTCGAACGCCAGCGCGAAGCCTACCGCCAGCAGCATCTGCACCAGCACGCCGGGCCCGAAGAACCAGGCGTGCGCGGCGGTGCCGGGCACCAGCGCCAGCAGCACCAGGCCCATCACTTCGCGCACGCTGCGGCGCGCGGGCAGGTGCGGCGCGGGGGCGGTGTCGAAGGTCTTCATGCGCCGCTGCCGTCGTCGCCGCCGGCGCGGCGGGCGCGGGCGCGTTCGAGCGCGGC
>NZ_JALHQI010000024.1 GCF_022842045.1 Arenimonas sp.
TCGCGCGGGGCCATTCGCGGCTCGGGGCGCGGGGCCGGACGCATCTGCGGCATCTCGCGCGGTGCCGGGCGCATTTCCGGCGTCGGGCGGGGGCGCGGCGCATAAGCCGGCTCCTCGCGCGGCGGCGGCCGGCGGTACTCCGGCGCCGGGCGCGGCGTTTGGCCGACATCCGGGCGCGGCGACGGTGCCGTCCAGCGCGGCTCGCCGCGGATCGGCTGCGGACGACCCACGTCGCCACCTTCCGGCCCCTTGCGCGACGACTCGCGGAAATCCGGGCGCGGCAACGGGCGTGCTTCGCCTTCTTCGCGCGCAGCCGGCGGCGGATTGCCACCCGGGCGGCCAGGACGCCCCTCGGGCTCGAGGATGGCCGGTCGGCCCACCGGGCCACCCGGATAGCCGGGGCGCGGCATCGGCGTCGGTCGCACGGTGCCCGGGTCGTCGCCTACGGACGAACCCGGCGGCGGACCGGGAGGCGGACCCGGCGGCGCCACGGGACGACCCCCGTGGCCGGGACGCGGGCGCGGCGGGTGCGGGCGGTAGTAATACGGGTCGTACCAGGGCGACCAGTAGCCGCCGTAGCCCGACCAGCTGCCGATGCTCCAGTGGCTGCCGAAGCCGATGCTCCAGCCTGAGTAGGACGGCGCGTAGTAGTAGTGCGGCCGGTAGTAGCGGCTCCAGAACGGCGAACAGCCGTACCCGCCAATGCAGTGATAGCGGTCGATGCCCCACGATGAATAGACGTAGGGATCGTCGTAGTAGTAGTCCGGCGCCTCGTAGTAGTCGCCATAGCCGTCGTCGGCCGGGTAGTAGTAGCCGCCGTCCTGGTAGTAGCGGTCGCGCTCGGAGTAGTACTCGCCGTAGCTGACGCAACCGGTGAGTCCGAACCCGAGCAGCAGGGCGAGCAAAAGGTTGCGACGCGTCATGTGGCGTTCCCCCCGGAAGTCGGGCCAGTCTCGGCGCGGGGCGGTGAATCCGTGCTTAACCCTGCCGGCCACCGGGCGCGTGCTACTGTTCGCCGCCTTCACGCCCGCGGGATCGATCGACATGTCGTTGCACCAGGCTTCGGGACGATGGCGCTTGGGCCTGCTGCTGGCGCTGGTGACGGCCGCCTGCTGGGCCACCCTGCCGGTGGCGTTGAAGGTCACGCTGGAGCAGGTCGATCCCTACACCCTCACCTGGTTCCGCTTCCTGCTGGCCGCGGGGCTGATGTTCGCGTGGCTGGCGTCCCGGCGTGGGCTGGGCGGCTTCGCCACGCTCGACCGCAAGCGCTGGGGGATGCTGCTGGCGGCGGCCCTGCTGCTGATCGGCAACTACGTCTTCTACCTGCTGGGCGTGCAGCAGACCTCGCCCGCCAACGCGCAGCTACTGATCCAGCTGGCGCCGCTGCTGATGGCGCTGGGCGGCATCTTCGTGTTCCGCGAACGCTTCAACGGCTGGCAGTGGCTGGGCCTGGCGACGATTGTCGGCGGGCTAGGGCTGTTCTTCCGCGACCAGCTCGACGGCGGCGGCGCCGGCTACCTGGCCGGTTCGGCGCTGGTGGTGCTGGCCGCGGTGGTCTGGGCCGGCTACGCACTGCTGCAGAAGCAGCTGCTGCTGCGGCTGTCGTCGCCGGCGATGCTGCTCTTCATCTACGTCGTGGCCAGCCTGGTGCTGCTGCCGCTGGCGCGACCTGCCACGTTGCTCCAGCTCGACGGCCTGCATTGGGCGCTGCTGCTGTATTGCGCGCTGAACACGCTGGTGGCCTACGGCGCGTTCGCCGAAGCGCTGGCGCACTGGGAGGCTTCGCGCGTGTCGGCCATCCTCGCCACCACGCCCCTGCTCTGCCTGGGCGCGGTGGCGGCGACGCAGGCGATCTGGCCCGGCAGCCTCGCGCCGGAACAGGTCGGCATCGCCGGTTACGCCGGCGCCGTTCTGGTGGTCGTCGGTTCGGCGCTGGCCAGCCTGATGGGCCAGCGGCCCGGGCGCTGAGGCCCGGGCCGTCGCGCGTCAGCGGCCAGGGATCCGGCAGCAGCGGGCGTAGCCCATGACCTCGGTGGTCAGGGACTCGTTGTAGTACGAGCAGAAGTGGTTGTTGGTCCCTGCTTCGGTCTTGAACGACACCAGGCGGGTCGCGTAGCTGTTCGAGGTGCAGCCACCGCCGGTGATCGTGTAGCCGGCCGGGCATGAAGGCGTGTAGAAGTTCGCGCCGGCGTTCTGCTGGATCACCTGGGTGATCGTGGTGTCCACGCACTGGACCGGCGTGGCCACCGGCGGCGCGAAGTAACCCACGATATCGCCCACCAGGTGGGTCTGCGCGAAGCTGTAGACATTCATCTCGGCCGTCGCGACGCCGAGATCGAGCTTCACGATCACCTCGTTGCCGACGATGTCGCCGGCCGAATAGTTGAGGCTGGACGCGAGCGGCTGGGGCGCATTGAGCGGATAGGCCGTGATGAAGCCGGCCGCGCTCGGGTTGACCACGGTGAAATTGATCACCGCCGCTGCGAACGAGCCGCCCGCCGCCAGGCCGCAGTTGGAGGCCTCGCCGCCCTGGGAGGCGTAGCTGCCGGCGACGCTGACGTCGAAACTGCGGGTGCTGTTGGCCGCGATCGGCCCGCCCGCCACCCGCGTGTCGATCAGTCGGCACGGCGTCACCGGCACGAACACCAGGTCCTGCGCCGCGTCGCCCAGCGCGCGCGTTCCGTCGCGCGGCGGGAGGCCAAGCAACTGCGTGTTCATTTCCTGGAACGTGGTCGCTGCGGCGGCCGCGCGCAGCTCCTCCAGCGACGCCTCGGCGAAGACCGGGGCCATCTCGACCGACCAGTCCGCGACGCCGATCGGGTAGGTGTCCCGGATATGGTCGGACCACCGGTCCACGATCTTGCGCGCGAGGTCCTCGCGCGACGGGCCGTCGGCGGCCCACGTACCGGTGGAAGGTGCCAGGACCAAGGCCAGGGTGGCCGCCAGGGTCATCGACTTGAGCTTCATGCGCTTGCCTCGAAAAGGTGGGGACTGGGCCGGCACAGGCGCCAGGGCCTGTGTCGGTTCCCATCCTTACGAAGCGGGGGCGCGAACCGTGCCGCGCCGGGCAAAGTCCGGCCATGCGGCTGCCTTCGGGGCCCACGCCCCGGGCGCGGAGGCCCGGGGCGGCGTATCCAGGGTCGGGGCTCGCGCCCCGTCCGCTCAGGGGAAACGGACCCGGCAACAGGTGCGGCTGGCGCGCAGCTGGGCCGTGCCGGAGCTGTTGTTCTGTGCCGAGCAGGTGCCGGCGGTGAAGTAGACGAAGGGCATTTCCCAGGTGCTGGACTGGCAATTGGTGGCGGTCTGGGTGTACCCGGCGGCGCAGGCCGGCGCATTGGCGTTGGAGGTGGCGCCCGCGTTGACGGTGTTGATCGTCTGCGCCGTCTCGACGCATTCGAACAACGCAGCGGCGGGATTCTTGTAGTAGCCGACGATATCAGCCACCAGGTGCGTCTGGGCGAAGGAGTACACGCTCATTTCATTCGCGGACGCACCCTGGTCGAGCTGCACGACCGACAGGTTGCCGACGATGCTGCCGGCGGTGTAGTTCAGGGTGGACGCCAGCGGCTGGGTGCCGAGGTACGGGAACGCGGTGATGTAGCCGGCCGCCGACGGCGTGACGACCGTGAAGTTGATGACCGCCGCGGCGAACGAGCCGGCCGCGCCAGCGCCGTTACAGTTGCTGGCGGAGCCGCCCTGGAAGCTGTAGTCACTGACCGCCGTCACGTCGAAGCTGCGGACGGTGTTGGCGGCGATCGGGCCGCCGGCGACGCGCGTGTCGAGCAGGCGGCAGGGGGCGATCGGCACGTACACGAGGTCGGTGTTCGGATCGCCGAACGCCTGGGTCGAGTCCCCGGCGCCGGCCTTGCCGAGGAGGGCGTTGTTCATGTCGTCGAAGTTCTTGGACGCCGCGGCCTTGCGCAGGTCATCCAGCGACACGACGTCGAGCAGCGGCGCCATTTCTTGCGACCACTGCCCGCCGGGCTGCTTGTGCGCCTCTTCCACGTGGCCACTCCAGCGGTCGAGCAGCTGGCGGCTCAGCGCGGCGCGGTCTTCGGCTTCGCCGGCCATCGCGGCCGACGCCGCCAGTGTCCCGGCAAGCGCCAGGACCAGTGCGGAGCGATTGAAATTCATGGTGGGTCTCCCAGGGGTGCGAGTGGCCCGCCGGCCCATGGCCAACGGATCCAATCCTAGGAACGTGAAAAATTCTTCACACCAGCCAATTATTTGCTGCAAGTTCGCTGGCCGGTCCTGGGCACGACCCACGTTGCGACGCTGCCTCCACGGCGGCGGAGACGCCCCGCGGACGCCACTCAGTCCGCGCGCAGGCGCGCCAGCAGGTCGCTGCAGTCGGGTGAATGCAGCTGGCCCTCGAGTGCGGCCAAGGTGGCCTGCGCCACGGTGCGCAGCGGCGGGTGCAGGCGGCGCCAACCCTCGAATCCGCCCAGAAGCCGGGCCGCGACCTGCGGGTTGGTGGCGTCCAGCCCGGGCAATTGGCGCGCCACCAGTCGGAAGCCCTCGCCGTCGGCGCGGTGGAACGCGCGCGGATTGCCGCGCTGGAAGTTTCCCAGCACCGCGCGCACACGGTTGGGGTTGGCGGGCTTCCACCACTCCGAGACCAGCAGCCTCGCGACGTCGTCGATGGCCGACGCGCGCGGGCGGGTGGCCACCCAGCCGATCCACTTGTCGGTCACCAGCGGATCGTGGGCGAACTGCGCGCGGAACGCGGCCAGCGCGACCGCGGCGCCCGGCGCTTCGAAGTGCAGCAGGCAGCGCAGCGCAGCGCCGCGCTCGGTCATGCCACGGGCGGTGTCGAACTGCCGCTGCGCCAGCGTCGCCGCCGGATCGTGGCGGGTCAACCAGGCCAGGCAGGCGTTGCGCAGCGCGCGCGCCGCCATCGCCGCGCCGTCGAGGCCCTGCCCCGCGGCGTCGGCCAGTGCGTCGTAACGCGCCCGCAGCGGCGCGGACAGCGCGCGCGACAGCCGGTCCAGCAGCGCGTCGCGGGCATCGAGCAAGGCGTCCGGATCGACTTCGTCAATCGCATCGGCCAGGGTGTCGAAGTCCGGCAGCACCAGGCATTCGGCGACGAAGGCGGGATCGGCGGCGGGGTCCCGAAGCAGGTCGTCCAGCGCCGCTTCCAGCGCCTCGGCCGCGAGCGTGTCGCGCTGCAGGATCGCCCGCGTCGCCAGCCGCTGCAGGCCATCCCAGCGGTACACCTCGTCGCGCTCGACGCGCACGCTGCGCGCCAGGTCGGCCGGCGATTGTTCGAACGCGATCTTCACCGGCGCGGCGAAGCCCTGGTTGAAGGTGGCCAGCGGCTTGCCGGCCAGGCCGCGCCAGCGCAGCACGTGGCGCGCGGCGACCAATTCGACCATGCCGCCGTTGAGCGCCGCGTCGGTGTCGGGCGCCGCGGTGATGGCGGCACCGTCATCGGCGTACAGCGCCAGCCGCAGCGGCACCAGCATCGGCTGCTTCACCGGCTGGCCCGGCGTCGGCGGCAGGTGCTGGTCTACGGTCAACGTGTAGTCGCCGGTGGCGGCGTCGAAATGTTCGCTGACCGCCAGCTCGGGCGTGCCCGCCTGCGAGTACCACAGTGCGAATTGCGACAGGTCGCGTCCGCTGGCGGCCGCATGCGCGGCCAGGAAATCCTCGATGGTCGCCGCCCGCCCGTCGTTGTCGGCGAAGTAGCGGTCCATGCCGGCGCGGAACACCGCTTCGCCCAGCAGCGTGTGCAGCAGCCGGATGACCTCGGCGCCCTTCTCGTAGATGGTCAGCGTGTAGAAGTTGCTGATCTCGCGGTAGCGATCGGGCCGCACCGGGTGCGCCAGCGCGCCCGAGTCCTCGGCGAACTGCCGGCCGCGCAGCACGCGCACCGCTTCGATGCGCTTGATGGCGCGCGAATGCAGGTCGGCGCTGAACTCGCTGTCGCGGAACACCGTCAGGCCTTCCTTCAGCGACAGCTGGAACCAGTCGCGCAGCGTGACGCGGTTGCCGGACCAGTTGTGCAGGTACTCGTGCGCCACCACCGACTCGATCGCCAGGAAGTCGGCGTCGGTCGCCGTGGCCTCGTCGGCGAGGATGTAGCGGGCGTTGAAGATGTTCAGGCCCTTGTTCTCCATCGCGCCCATGGTGAAGTCCTGGGCGGCGACCACGTTGAACACGTCCAGGTCGTAGCCGCGCCCGAAGCGGCGCTCGTCCCAGCGCAGGCTGCGCTCGACCGCGCCCAGCGCGTACTCGCAGCGGGCAACGTCGGCGGGCTCGGCCCAGACGTTGAGCTCGACCTCGCGGCCCTCGGCGGTGCGCACCGAATGGGTGACGCGGTCGAGGTCGCCGGCGGCGATGGCGAACAGGTAGCAGGGCGTCGGGTGCGGATTCTCCCAGGTCGACTCGTGGCGGCCGTCGTCGAGCTCGCGGCGCGCGACCGGGTTGCCGTTGGCCAGCAGTACCGGGAAGCGCTCGCGCGCGGCGCGCAGCGTGATGCGCCAGCGCGGCATCACGTCGGGGCGATCGGCGAAGAAGGTGATGCGCCGGAAGCCTTCGGCCTCGCACTGGGTCAGCAGCAGCCGGCCGCTCTGGTACAGCCCCTCGAGCCGGGTGTTGCCGGCCGGGTGCACGCGCACGCGGGTCTCGAGCTCGCAGGCGCCCGCCAGTCCGTCGATGCGCAGCGTGGCGCCGTCGTAGGTGTAGCGCTCGGCGGGCAGCGGCCGGCCATCCAGGGCGATCGACAGCAGGGCGAGTTCTTCGCCGTCGAGCACCAGCGGCTGGCCGGGCTGGCCGGGATCCGGTTCCAGCGCCAGCCGGGCGTGCACCTCGGTGGCGTCGGGGTCGAGGTCGAAGGCGAGGTCGGCGTGGCGGATGCGCCAGGCGGGCGGGACGTAGTCGGCCAGGTGGACGTGGCCGTCGTCGCGGGGGAGGCTCATTCTGTGCGTTTTTCCGGGGCGACACGTGTGCGGTTTGCTAGGCTAGCACGCGCCTTTCGACGGACCGACCATGACTTCCGACCTACCGGGATACGACGACGTCCTCGCCGCCGCCGCGCGCATCGCGCCGCATGCCCACCGCACGCCGGTGCTGCGCTCGCGCTCGCTGGATGCGCTGGCCGGCGCCGAGCTGCATTTCAAATGCGAGAACTTCCAGCGCAGCGGCGCCTTCAAGTTCCGCGGCGCCTGCAACGCGGTGTGGTCGCTCGACGACGCCATCGCCCCCCGCGGCGTGGTCACGCATTCCTCCGGCAACCACGGCGCGGCCCTTGCGCTGGCGGCGCGCAGCCGCGGCATCCCGGCCCACGTGGTGGTGCCCGAGGGCGCGGTGCGGAGCAAGCTGGCCGCGATCGAGGCCTACGGCGCCGTGCTGCACCGCTGCGCCCCGACCATCGCCGCGCGCGAAGCGGCCGCCGCGCGCGTACAGGAAGAGACCGGCGCGACGTTGGTGCATCCTTACACCGACCCGCGCGTCATCGCCGGCCAGGGCACCGCGGCGCTCGAGCTGCTGGCCGAAGCCGGCCCGCTGGACGCGCTGCTGGCCCCGCTCGGCGGCGGCGGCCTGGCCTGCGGCACCCTGCTGGCCGCGCGCGGCACGCCCGTGTTCGGCGCCGAGCCGGCCGGAGCCGCCGAGACCTTCGAATCCCTTCGCCAGCACCGCCACGTCACCGACTTCACGCCCGACACCGTCTGCGACGGCCTGCGCGGCACGGTCGGCGCCATCAACCTCGCCATCATGCGCCGCGACCGCCTGCAGGCCCTGGTCGTGACCGACGCCGAGACCGTGGCCGCCATGCGCCTGGCCTGGGAGCGGCTCAAGATCATCATCGAGCCCTCCTGCGCCACCGTGCTGGCGGCCGTGCTGCGCTACCCCGAACCCTTCGCCGGCCGCCGGATCGGGCTTATCCTGTCCGGAGGCAACGTGGACCTGGCCGCTCTCCCCTGGTGATCCCCCCGAGGCAAGACATGATCGTCGACGGCAACCGCGCGGCCGACCGCGCCATCGAACTGGTGCTGGCCTACTATGCGGCCTTCAACCGCGGCGACTGGGAGGGGATGCTGGCGCGCCTGGACCCCGACGTGGCGCACGACATCAACCAGGGCGGGCGCGAGACCGGCAAGGTCGCCTTCGCCGCCTTCCTGGCGCGCATGAACCGCTGCTATCGCGAACAACTGCGCGACATCGTGGTGATGGCCAACCAGGAAGGC
Source organism: Arenimonas sp. (assembly GCF_022842045.1). Lineage (GTDB taxonomy): Bacteria > Pseudomonadota > Gammaproteobacteria > Xanthomonadales > Xanthomonadaceae > Arenimonas. The sequence goes on from NZ_JALHQI010000024.1 coordinate 8,190, forward strand.
ACCCGCGTCGCCGCCGAGTACGTGGTGCACGGCGAGTACCTGGCCCAGGACACCGGGCTGCCGCCCGCGCACGGCCAGAAGTACGCACTGCCCGGCGGCGCCTTCTTCGACGTCGAGGACGGCGCGATCACCCGCATCACCAACTACTACAACCTCGAGGACTGGATCGCCCAGGTCTCGGCAGGCGCATGAACACTCCCGGAGCAGGCATGGACACCGAACGCAGCGAATGGACCGGCACGCCCTCGCAGTGGCAGAACGCCGGCTGGTTCCTGGCCTGCCTGTTGCTCATCCCGATCCCGTGGGCGCTGTGGCGCTGGCTGGTGGTCCGCAACACGGTCTACACGTTGACCGACCAGCGCCTGTCCATCCGCCGTGGCGTCTTCAACCGCACCACCGAGGACCTGGAGCTGTACCGCGTGCGCGACACCCGGCTCGAGCAGACCTTCTTCGAGCGCCTGTTCGGCCTGGGCGAAGTGGTGCTGTTCACCACCGACGCCTCCACGCCGGAGATCCACCTGCCCTGGCTGAAGGACGCCGAGTCCCTGCGCGAACGGATCCGCCGCCTGTCGGAAGCGCGCCGCGACGCCAAGCGCGTGCGCACCTTCGAGTCGGGCGGCGGCGGCCACGCCGACCTGGGCGGGCACGACGCGCTGGACTGAAGCCGGATTGCGGCGCGCTGCGCCGCCCTATCGTCCAGCCCTTGGATCCAGGACTGCGGCCACGCTCGCCGCTTCAATTCATCGTCCGGAACGGCGCCCCGGCAGGCTACGGATCTCGCCGCGACCGGACCAGCCGCGCCACGCGGCCAGGGCCGCGATGCCCGAGGCCAGCACCAGCATCGCCCACTCCCGGTGCACCAGGTGGGTAGCGATGGCGCCGAGCATCAGCCCCGCCAGGCACAGCGCCGCCAGCGCGGACACCCGCCGCACCAGCAGCCCGATCGCGCCGGCAACTTCCAGCACGCCCGTCAGGTACATGAAGTAAGGCGGATAGCCCCACCGCGCGAAGGCCTCGACCTCGAACGGAAGCGACAGCAGCTTGGCGATGCCGGAAGCGGCGAAAACCAACGCTAGCGTGTAAACGGCGATTCTTGTCTTCATGGTGGTTGGCTGGCTATCAGGGCTCGCTGCTGTCGAGCACTTCGATCAGCTGCCAGCGCCGCGCGCTGCCGTCGGCCGGCGGGTTGGCCACGGTGGTCTCGCGAATGCGCAGCACGTACTCGACGCCCATCTTCCAGTCGAAGCCCTCGATGTCGCCGTAGTGCAGCTCCCAGGGCGCGCCCGGCTGGGTGCGCACCTGCAGGCACAGCTGCTGCGCCACGCCCGTGCACGGCGCGCGCTGGCCGGCGATCTGGACGATGCGCTCGCGCGGCGCGTTGGCGACCGGCGGGCGGCTGTCGAAGCGCCACGTGGCGCCGTCGGCGGCGCGCAGCTGCAGGAAGGGGCCGTCGAAGCCGAGCGTCAACGGTGCCGCCATCGCCTGCATCAGGGCGGTTTCGCGGCCCATGATTTCCGGCGGGCACATGCGGCGAGTGCTGGCGATGGCCCCGCCTTCGCCGCCCAGGCGCAGCTGCATGCCGTCGCGCGACCAGCCGCCGGTGTGGCTGTTGCAGGGGCCGCCCAGCGAGAACCGATCGGCCTCGAAGCGCAGCGTGGCGACGCCGGGGCCGACGTCGGGCAGCGTGGCCTCGCCGGGCGCAGCCACCAGGCGCCACTCGGTGCCCTCGAGCACGGCGGCGTCATCGGTGGACGCGATCTCGGTGCGCGTGGAGGCGCAGCCGGCCAGGCTCGCGGCCAGCGCGAGGACCAGCAGGCGTTGCGTGGAAGTGCGGTTCATGGCGACTCCGGGTCGGGGGGACCCGGGCAGTCTAGCGCCGCCGCACCGGTATGCGGTCGGCCGGGAAGCTGGCCAGGTCGGCGCCGCCGTCGCGACGCGGCGCGCCCGGCGCCGGTCCCCAGGCCTGGGCGGTGATTACCTCCCAAGTGCTGGGCAGCACGCCGTCGCGGCGCAGGGCTTCGTAGTGCGCGGTGACGCGCTGGAGCCGGCCGCGCCCGCCGAGCCCGCGCGGGCGGTCGTGCCGGGCGTCGCCGGCGCCGATCGCGCGCAGCTCGTGCATCAGGCTGCGCAGGTCCGGGTAGGTCAGCGTGTACTCGTCGCGCTCGAGCACCGGATCCTTGAATCCGGCGGCCAGCATCGCATCGCCCACCTGCTGGATTTGCGCGAACGGCGACAGCGGCGGCACTTCGCCGCAAGCGAGATACGCATCGCGAAGCTCCGACAGCGTGGCCGGGCCGAAAGTGGAGAGCAGCAGCAAGCCGCCCGGGCGCAGCACGCGACGGAACTCCGACAGGGTGGCGGGCAGGTCGTCCACCCACTGCAGGCACAGGCTGGAGAAAATGACGTCGGCGCACTGGTCGGCCAGCGGCAGCTGCGACACGTCGGCGTTCACCCGCCGCACCGGCCGCCAGAAGCGGGTGTGGCGCGGCACTTCGCGCAGCATCGGCAGGGCGGCGTCGAGCGCGATCACCTCCGCCTTCGGCCAGCGCTTCTTCATGGCGCCGGCGGCCCGGCCCGGGCCGCAGCCCAGGTCGAGGATGCGCCCGGGCTGGCGGTCGTCGAGGTAGTCGAGCTGCTCGAGCAGGCGCGCCTCGGCCTCGCGCTGCAGCGCGGCCACCGCGGCGTAGTTCGGCGCCGCGCGGCCGAAGGCGCGGCGCAGGTGGCGGCGGTCGAACAGGCCGGTCACGGCGGGCACTCCGCAGCGAACGCCACCAGCGCATCCGCCACTTCGCCGGCGTGCGTCAGGAAGGGCGCGTGGCCGCCGCTTTCCACCTGCACAAAGCGACCCTGCGGCGCCGTCTCCGACGCAGCGCGCATCGCCGCGGGCGACACCAACCGGTCGCGCCGGCCCGCAAGCCAGAGGCTCGGCATCGCCAGCGAAGGCAGCGCGGCGCGCAGGTCGCTGTCCTCCAGCAGGCCCAGCCCGTCGCAAAGCACGTCGGCGGACGGCTCGCCATGCGCGAAGACTTCCCCGCGCAGCAGCTTCAGTTCTTCGCGCACGTGGTCCGAGCCCTGCGCCTCGAGCATCAGGAAACGATCGAGCGTGCCGCGGTAGTCGCGGCCCAGCTCGCTGGCGAAAGTGCGGAACACGGCGGCATCCATGCCCGCCGTCCAGTCGTCGGCGCGCACGAAGCGCGGGCTGGCGGCCAGCATCACCAGGCCGCGTACCGCCTGCGGCCGCGTCGCCGCCTGCTGCAGCGCTACCAGCCCGCCCAGCGACCAGCCCAGCCACACCGCGCGCGCCGGCACCACCGCCGCCACCGCGTCGGCGGCGTCAGCGAGGCGCAGCGGCAGCCCGGCACCGGCGCTGCGGCCGTGGCCCGGCAGGTCGACCAGGTGCAGGGTGAAATGCGGTTCCAGCCGCGCCACCAGCGGCCCGAAGATGCCGGCGTGCATGGCCCAGCCATGCAGCAGCACCAGGTCCGGGCCCTGGCCGCGCACGTCGTGGAACAGGGTCATGCCGGGAGCGGGGATTTGCGGGTGCCGAGCGCTTCGGCCAGGGCGGCCAGCAGGCCGTCCACGTCGCGCTCGTTGTGTTCGCAGCTCAGCGTGATGCGCAGGCGCGCCTGCTGCTCCGGCACCGTTGGCGGCCGGATGGCGGTGACGAGATAGCCGGCCTGCTCCAGCGCGGCCGACACCGACAGCGCACGCGCATTGTCGCCCAGCACGATGGGCTGGATCGGCGTGAACGATTCCTGCAGCAGCAGCCCCAGCGCCGAGGCGCCGCGGCGGAAACGCGCCACCAGCGAAGCGAGCTTGGCGCGGCGCCAGGACTGGGTGCGAATGAGCTTGAGGCTCGCGCGCATGGCCGCGGCCATCGCCGGCGCCGGCGCGGTGGAATACAGGTAAGGCCGCGCGGTCTCGGCGACGTGGCCGACCACGGCGTGGCTGCCCAGCAGCATTGCACCCTGGCCACCGAAGGCCTTGCCCAGCGGCACCAGCAGCAGCGGCACTTCGCGCGCGCCCAGGCCCGCGACCGCGAGGCTGCCGCGGCCCTCCGGGCCCAGCACGCCGATGCCGTGCGCGTCGTCCACGTAAAGCAGCGCGTCTTGCGCGCGCGCCACCAGCGCCAGGTCGGCCAGCGGCGCCTGGTCGCCGTCCATGCTGAAGACGCCGTCGGTGGCGAGGATGGCCACGCCGTCGCGGCGGGTCATCAGCTGGCGCATCGCGGCCTCCACGTCGGCGTGCGGATAGCGCTTGAGCTCGCAGCGCGACAGGCGCGCGCCGTCGATCAGGCAGGCGTGGTTGAGCTTGTCCTGCACGCACAGGTCGCCCTCGCCCAGCAGCGACTGCAGCACGGCGAGGTTGGCCTGGTAGCCGCTGCCGAAATACAGGCCGCGCTCGTAACCCAGCCACCTCGCCATCTCGCGTTCGAACGCGGCGTGCTCGGCGTGGTGGCCGCTGACGCCGGCCGAGCCGGTGCTGCCGACGCCGTGCCAGGCGGCGGCTTCCTGCAGCGCCGCCACCACGTCCAGGTGCTGGCTCAGGCCCAGGTAATCGTTGCCGCAGAAGCTGGTGAGCTGGCGGCCATCCACCAGCACCTGCATGCCTTCGCGCGCCTCGACCTCGCGCCGGGTGCGCACGGCCTGCGCCGCCTCGCGCGCGGCGCGGGCGGTGGCGAGGCGATCGGCGAGGCGCTGGCGGGGCATGTCAGGCGGCGCAGGACGTGGCGGCCGGCGCGACGATGTCGGCGTGCACGGTGTTCGATTCCTGCACGACCTCCATCGGGCGCAGGCCCAGGCGGTCGAACAGGGCGCGGTCGGCTTCGACGTCCGGGTTGCCGGTGGTCAGCAGCTTCTCGCCGTAGAAGATCGAATTGGCGCCGGCCAGGAAGCACAGCGCCTGCAGCTCGTCGCTCATCTCGGCACGGCCAGCCGACAGCCGCACCATCGAGGCCGGCATCACGATGCGGGCCACGGCGATGGTGCGGACGAACTCGAACGGATCCAGCAGCGCGGTGCCCTTGAGCGGCGTGCCTTCGACCTGCACCAGCCGGTTGATCGGCACCGAATCCGGGTGCGCCGGCAGGTTGGCCAGGGCCTGCAGCAGGCCGGCGCGCTGCGCGCGCGACTCGCCCATGCCGACGATGCCGCCGCAGCAGGTCTTCATGCCGACGTCGCGGACGTGGCCCAGCGTGTCCAGGCGATCCTGGTATTCGCGGGTCTTGATCACGTCGCCATAGAAGTCGGGCGCGGTGTCGAGGTTGTGGTTGTAGTAGTCGAGGCCGGCGGCGCGCAGCGCCACGGCCTGATCGGCCTTGAGCATGCCCAGCGTGGCGCAGGTTTCCAGGCCCAGGGCCTTCACCTCGCGGATCATCTCGGCCACCTTCGGGATGTCGCGGTCCTTGGGGCTGCGCCAGGCGGCGCCCATGCAGAAGCGCGAGGCGCCGGCGGCCTTGGCGGCGCGGGCCTTCTCCAGCACCTCGTCGGTGCTCATCAGCTTGGTGGCGTCGACGCCGGTGTTGTAGCGCGCGGCCTGCGGGCAGTAGGCGCAGTCCTCGGGGCAGCCGCCGGTCTTGACCGACAGCAGGGTCGAGACCTGGACTTCGCTGGGGTCGAAGCGCTCGCGGTGCACGGCACCGGCGCGCTGCATCAGCACGGGGAAGGGGAGCTCGAACAGCGCGAGGACTTCTTCGCGCGTCCAGTCGTGGCGGATGACGGCAGACATGGCAAACCCCTGACGGCGCTGCATTAATGGAGTGCGGCAGTCTGGTGAGCATGCCCACCCCTGTCAACCAAACCACCCCGCTCCAGGTTGACGGCCACCCCCGACGGGCCGCCAACCCGACGCCGGAGGCTATCCCCGTCCGCGGCAGCGAATCCGTGAAGTGAAGCACATCACGGCATGACCTGGCCTGTCCGTTTTTCTCAGTGGCTGGGCCAGGCCCTGCTGCCCCCGCGCTGCCTGGTTTGCGAACTGCCCGGCGACGGCGGCCAGGACCTGTGCCGGGCCTGCCGCGCCGCCCTGCCCTGGAACCAGCCTGCCTGCCACGCCTGCGCACTCCCGCTGCCCGGCCCGGGGCCAGGTTCGGAGCCTGATCCCGGGTCGAGGGTGCGCCGCGGCGCCGTGCCGGCCGCATCGGGGCTCCGCTGCGGCCGCTGCCTGCGCCGCCCGCCGCCGCTGGACGCCACGGTGGCCGCGCTGGCCTATCGTTTCCCGCTTGACCGGCTGCTGCCCCGCTTCAAGTTCCATGGCGACCTGGCGGCCGGGCGCCTGCTGGGGCAACTGCTGGCCGACGCGCTCGCGGAAACCTCGCCCGGGGCGGAGGGACCGCAGGCCATCGTGCCGGTGCCGCTGCACCCGCGCCGCCTGCGCGAGCGTGGCTACGACCAGGCGCTGGAGCTGGCCCGCCCGCTTGGCCGGGCGCTGGGCCTTCCGGTCAGGGGCGGCGGACTGCGCCGGGTTCGCGCCACCCTTGCCCAGTCCACCCTCGGCGCGGCCGCCCGTCACGGCAATGTGCGGGGCGCTTTCGCCGCGGCCCCCGGGCCCTGGCCCGAGCGGGTGGCGCTGCTGGACGACGTGATGACGACCGGCGCCACGCTGGGCGAGTGCGCCCGGGCGCTGCGGCGTGCCGGGGTGCGCCGGGTGGACGCCTGGGTCGTCGCGCGCGCGCCCCGGCCCGGGACGGAAGGCTAGTCCTGGGTCGTCGCCTGCGCCGGGGCGGGCGGCGCCGGGCGCGGGCCGTGCGCCATTCAGCCCAGCGCGTAATGCGCCGCGATGCCCACGAACACCACCAGGCCCACCCACTGGTTGGCGAGGAAGGCGCGGAAGCAGCCGGCCCGGTCGCGGTCGCGCGCCATCCAGAACTGCATCGCCACCAGCACCAGCGCCACGCCCAGCGCCGCCTGGTAATGGATGCCGAAACCGGCGCGCGCGCCCACCAGCCACATCGCCCAGAAGAAGCCCGCGTAGATCACGCCCTGCGCGATCAGGTCGGCGTCGCCGAACAGGATGGCGGTGGACTTGGAACCGACCCGCAGGTCGTCCTCGCGGTCCACCATCGCGTACCAGGTGTCGTAGCCGGTGGTCCACAGCAGGTTGCCCAAGAACAGCAGCCAGGCGATCGGCGGCACGCTGCCCTGCACGGCCGCGAACGCCATCGGGATGCCCCAGCCAAAGGCGATGCCCAGGTAAACCTGCGGCAGGTAGGTGTAGCGCTTGAGCAGCGGGTAGGTCGCGGCCAGCAGCGCCGCGGCGACGCTCAGCGCCACCGTCAGCCAGTTCGTCAGCAGCACCAGCCCGAACGCGACCAGCATCATCACGGCGAACAGGACCAGCGCCTCGCGCGGCGACACCGCACCGGTGGCCAGCGGCCGGGCCCGGGTGCGCTCGACGTGCGGGTCGAGCCAGCGGTCGTTGTAGTCGTTGATCACGCAACCCGCCGACCGCGTCAGCCACACGCCGGCGGTGAAGATCGCCAGCGTGCCCAGCGGCGGCACGCCGTCGGCGGCCAGCCACAGCGCCCACCACGTTGGCCACAGCAGCAGCAGGATGCCGACCGGGCGATCGCCGCGCACCAGCTGCCAGTAAAGCGGCCAGCGCTCGCGCCAGGTCTTGGGCGCGCGGTCGGGAAGGGGCGGTGCGTGGCGTTCGTAGGGCATCGGCAAAGCCTAGCAGAGCGTCCAGGCCCACCCATGACCGACGGCACCCCGGCGGCCGCGGGCCTTGACCCGGCGGCGACGCGTCCCCAGTTTAAGCATCGTCATCCACCACCAAGGGAACAACGACCATGAGTGCAGGCCAGGGTTCCACCGGCAACGTCATCGCCGCCATCTGCAGCTTCTTCGTGCCGGGCCTGGGCCAGCTGGTCCAGGGTCGCTTCGGTTCGGCCGTGCTCTGGTTCCTGTTCGCGTGCGCGGCCTTCGCCATCACCTGGCTGATCACGCTGAGCCTGCTGCCGTTCGGCTGGTTCGTGGTCAGCATCCTGTCGTGCATCAACGCGGCGATGTACTCGCCGCCCGCGCGCTGACCCCGCTCAACCGGCCTGGGCACGCAGCCACGTGCCCAGTGCCGCCGGCGCCAGCGGCCGCGTGAACAGATAGCCCTGGGCCTGGTCGCAGCCCTGCTCGCGCAGCATCGCCAGGGTCGCCTCGGTCTCCACGCCTTCCGCCACCACTTCCATGCCCAGCGCATGGCCCAGGCTGACCACGGCCTGGGTCAGGCCGCGCAGCCGGGTGGCTTCGGCCATCTGCTGCACGAAGCTGCGGTCGATCTTCAGGTGCCGCACCGGGAAGCGGTGCAGGTAGGCCAGGTTGGAGAAGCCGGTGCCGAAGTCGTCCACCGCCAGGCAGATGCCGTTGGCGGAAAACAGGTCGAAGGCGCGGCGCAGCACGTCGGTGTCGCGCATCAGCGCCGATTCGGTCAACTCCAGCTCCAGCCGGTCGGTGGGCCAGTGGTTGCGGGCACAGATCTCGAGCACGTCGGTGGCGAACTGCGGGTCGCGCAGCTGCACCGCCGACACGTTCACCGCGATGCGGTCGAACACCAGCCCCTGCTCGTGCCACTCGCGCGCCTGCCGGCAGGCCTCGCCCAGCACCCAGCGGCCGATCGCCAGTATCTCGCCGCACTCCTCGGCGACAGGGATGAACTCCGCCGGCGAGCGGGAGTCGCCGGCGCGGGTGCGCCAGCGCAGCAGCGCCTCGATGCCGGCCACCCGCCCGTCGCGCAGCGACAGCGTGGGCTGGTAGACCAGCGACAGCTCGCGCCGCGCCAGCGCCTGCCGCAGCTCCTGCTCCAGCGTGACCCGGCGCTGCACCTTCTCGTAGAAGCTGTCGCTATAGAACTGGAAGGTGTTGCGGCCGGCATCCTTGGCCGCGTACATCGCCGTGTCGGCCGAGCGCAGCAGCGCCTCGAGGTCCGGGCTGCCCTCGTTGAGCAGGGCGATGCCGATGCTGCAGCCCACGTGCGCCTCGTGCTCGCCCAGCGACACCGGCTGGCTGAGCGCGGCGATGATCTTGCGCGCCACGAAGGCCGCGTCCTCGGGCCGCCCGACCTCGCGCAGCAGCACCAGGAATTCGTCGCCGCCCAGGCGCCCGACCAGGTCGCTGCCGCGCACGCACTGGCGCAGCCGGCCGGCCACTTCCTGCAGCAGGCGGTCGCCGGCTTCATGGCCCAGGCTGTCGTTGACGTTCTTGAAGCGGTCGAGGTCGAGAAACAGCAGCGCCAGCGGTGGCTCGCCGTTGCGCACCGAGGCGATGGCGTCCAGCGCCCGGCGGCGGAACAGGAAGCGGTTGGGCAAGCCGGTCAGCGTGTCGTAGTGCGCCAGCTGCTCGATCTGCTCGTTCGCCTCGTGTTCCTCCGTGATGTCCTGGGTGAGGCCGGTGATGTGGTGCGGCTTGCCGTCCACCTTCTCCATCCGCCCGGTGATGCGCAGCCAGATGCGGCGATCGTCGGGCGTGTAGTAGGTGACCTCCAGCGTCTCTTCCTCCGTCTCGCCGCCGAACATGCGGGCCATGGCCTCGCGCATGCGCTGCTGCGAGTGCTCGTCGTAGTTGGGCAGCGTGCCCTGCACGCTCACCGGCGTGCCGGGCTCGAGGCCGTGGATGCGGTAGTTCTCGTCGGTCCACTGCAGCTGGCCATCGGCCATGATCTCGAAGCCGCCGATGCGGCCCATCGCCGCGATGCGGTTGAGCAGGTCGCTGCGCCAGCGTGAATTGCGCTCGGCGACCACCTGCTCGGTGATGTCGTGGATCACGCCGACCAGGCGCAGCACGCGTCCGTCCGGGGCCCGCATGCCTTCGCCGCGGGCCTTGGTGAAGCGGCGCTCGCCGTCCGGGCGCACCATCACCAGCTCCATCTCGTAGGGCTCGCCGGTGGCGAGGGTGCGGCGCGAGGCTTCCTTCAGGCGCTCGTAGGATTCAGGCTCGTACAGGTGGCGCTGGCCGCGGAACGGCGGCGGCGACTGGTCGGCCGGCAGGCCGGCGATCACGAACAGTTCGTCCGACCACCAGATGGCGTCGCTGTCCGGATCCCAGCTCCAGCTGCCCAGGCGCGCCACGTGCTGGGCCTGGTTCATCAGCAGCTCGCGTTCGCGCAGCTGCTGTTCGATCAGCTTGTACTCGGTGATGTCGGTATGGGTGCCGATCACCCGCCGCGGCTTGCGGTCCAGGGTCCACTCGATCACCCGGCCACGGTCGAGGATCCAGCGCCAGCCACCGCTGGCGTCACGGGCGCGGTAGACCGACTGGTAGCCTTCGCGCTGGCCGTCCAGGTGCAAGTTGAGCGCATCGGCCACCCGCGGCTGGTCGTCGGGGTGGACCAGGTCGCGCCAACTACCAAGGTTGTCGGCCAGGTGGTCGGGCGGGTAGCCGAGCATGCCCAGGCAGCGCGCCGAGCGGTAGACGCGACCGGTGTCGGCGCTCCAGTCCCAGAGCCCGTCCTGGGCGTTTTCCAGCGCGAAACGCCAGCGGGCGCGGTTGGGCGACTCGGCGAGTTCAGGCTCCTCGGCCGGGTTGAACAGGCTGGCGGTGTAGCCCAGGATCCGGCCGTCCTCGTCCAGGGCTGCCTGCAGCACGCAGTCCAGCACCCGCTCGCCGTCGCGGTGGGAGTGGTGGACCTGGCGGCCCGGGTGGCGGGCAATCTGGGCGATGGCGTCGGCCAGCACCGGCCGCAACGCCTCCTCCAGCGCCGGCGTCAGCAGGTCGCGGGCGCGGTCGTTGCCGGTGACGTACTTCCCCGCCGCATCCAGCACCAGCAGGGCGCGACGCGAGGGGTGCAGCAGCAGGCTGTTGAGGAACGCGGAATCCACGAATGGCGGGCCCAGGACACGGTTGTCCCGACACTAACGCCCGCACGCCTGCGAGGGAACCGGCCGATCGCCGGGCCGTGAACCCCGCCACACTCGGCATGGCCGCCCCTTAGACCGGCGCGGCCATCGGTGCCATAATCCGCGCCCTAAGCGCCTGTAGCTCAGCCGGATAGAGTAGTGGCTTCCGAAGGCTCTACTCAGGGATTCGGCGGGTCGGGTAAAGTGTCATGCCGCTTGAACTCCGTTTCAGGCCGGAAGCAGCAAAAAGTCTTTTGATTACGCGCCTGTAGCTCAGCCGGATAGAGTAGTGGCTTCCGAAGCCATTGGTCGGGGGTTCGAATCCCTCCAGGCGCGCCAAGACCCCTGTGACAAATCTGTGCCGTGGCTGTGCCAAGTTCTTCCTGGCAACCCGGCCGCGTTGAGTAAAAGCCGCCATGCCAACGCAAATCCTCCAGATCCGGATTGAGCTCGAGCGCATCGAGCCGCTGATCTGGCGCCGCATCCAGGTGCCGGGCGACTACACCTTCTGGGACCTGCACGTCGCCATCCAGAGCGCCTTCGCCTGGACGGATACCCATCTGCACGAGTTCCGACCCTGCGGTCAACGCGACGGCACTCCGCGGTTCGGCCTGCCGCTCGACGATTTCGACGACAAGCCGCCGCTGCCCTGCTGGGAACATTGCGTGGCCGACGTCCTGAGCCGCGCCAACCCGCGGATCGAGTACGAATACGACTTCGGCGATGGCTGGGAGCATACGGTCGTGCTCGAGGAAGTCCTCGAAGCGGCGCCGGGCAAGAAGTACCCGCGATGCACCGCCGGCGAGCGCTCGGCGCCGCCCGACGACTGCGGCGGCCCGGGCGGCTACGAAAGCCTGCTCGAAACCCTGGCGGACCCCGGAGACCCGGAATACAAGTCCTCCCACCTCTGGGCCAGCAGCCAGAAAGGCCAGCGCGGCAAGTTCGACCCCGAGGCCTTCGACGAACAGCAGGTGAAGTTCGCCAACCCGGCTCCGCGGTTGAAACGGCTGCTGGCGCACCTCGCTTCACGAACGTAGTTCGGCCCCTCTAGCCGCTGGGCAAGCCTGTCGCCGGTGATTCGAGCCAAACCCTGGAAAACAGCCTGTGTTGTGTTTTCTTTGTAAACAGCATATAAGCTGTTTTCAAGCAATACAGACCAGGATGCGTGAAGTGAGCCAGTACGCCGTGCGGACCGCCGAACAACTGCCCGCCCTGCTCAAAGCCTTCCGCAAGCAGGCGGGGCTGACCCAGGGACAGGTCGCCATGAGCCTGGGCGTCACGCAACAGACGCTCTCCGCCATGGAGCGCAACGCCCAGAAAGTGAACGCCGAGCGGCTGCTCCAACTGCTGGGCATCCTTGGCGTGGAGATGGTGCTGCAGCCGCGCGGCCTCGAAACGGGCGCGGCTCGACCCACCCCCCAAGGGAACGCCGGGTGGTAACGGCCGTCACCGGCAGGAAGTCGCGCCGAAAGGCGCTGGGCCTGTGGATGAACGGCGATTTCGTCGGCACCTGGCGGATGGACGCCGGGTCCGAGGACATCCTCGAGTACCACGCCAGCTGGCAAGGCTCGCCGCAAGGCCGCCCCCTGTCGCTCTCCCTGCCTTTCACGCCAGGGGCAAACCTGCATCGCGGGGACGTTGTCCGGGCGTACTTCGAGAACCTGCTGCCGGACAGCCAGGACATTCGTGCGCGCGCCGCGCGTCGCTTTCGCGCCAGATCCACCCAGGCCTTCGACCTGCTCGCCGAGATTGGAAGGGACTGCGTCGGTGCGCTGCAGATCCTGCCCGACGGCATGGCGCCCGGCGATGTGCGCACCCTCGACGCGAGCCCGCTCGACGAGGCCCAGGTGGCCGCAATCCTGCGCGGCACCGTGGCACCGCCGGCCATGGCGGGCGCCGCGCCACAGGACGACGATGACTTCCGGATCTCCATCGCCGGGGCCCAGGAGAAGACCGCCCTGTCGTGGATCGACGGCCGCTGGTGCCTGCCGCACGGTTCAACGCCGACCACGCACATCCTGAAGTTGCCGATGGGACTGGTCGGCAACATGAAGCTGGACCTGAGCCATTCCATCGAGAACGAATGGCTGTGCTCGCGGATCCTCGCGGCCTACGGACTGCCGGTCGCCGAATGCGAACCGCTGCGGTTCGAGGACATGAAGGTCCTCTCGGTCCGGCGCTTCGACCGCGCGTGGCTCGACGGACCTTCGGGCAGATGGCTGGCTCGACTGCCGCAAGAAGATTTCTGCCAGGCGACCGGCACGCCCGCGGCCCTCAAGTACGAATCGGACGGGGGCCCGGGGATCGAGCGCGTCATGGGCTTGCTCGCCACCTCCGAATCTCCCCAGCGGGATCGACGCGTTTTCTTCCTGGCCCAGCTTCTATTCTGGATGCTGCGTGCGCCTGACGGCCACGCCAAGAACTTCAGCCTGTTCATTCGCCCACAAGGCGCTTATGGGCTGACGCCGCTGTACGACGTGATGTCGGCCTGGCCGCTGATCGGCGAGGGGCCCGGGAAGTTGTCAGAGCACAAGATCCGGCTGGCGATGGCGATCCGAACCACCAATGCCCACTGGAAGATGAAGGAAATCCATCGCCGGCACTGGCTTGCGCTCGGCAAGCGGTTCGGCGTGCTGGATGACGAAGGACGGGAAATGGAAGCGATCCTCGGCGACCTCATCGCGCGAACGCCCCGGGTGGTGGCTGACCTCGAAGCCGGACTGCCGGCGAACTTTCCCGAGCACGTTGCCAACTCGGTACTTCGGGGATTGCAGCAAGCGGCGAACCAGCTGGGCCAAGGCTGATACCGCTCCGGCGGGCGCCGGAGTTGGCCTTTACTCTGGCCGCTGTGCCGGAGAGCGCCGGCAGACCTGGGCGGTACCGACGCAAATCGATGTTGTCGCCCGCGGTCGGGTGCCAACCTCGAGGCCGCCCGCAGCGCATCTGGTCGACCGATCCCAACTGCAATCTATTGCCACGACAGAGGTTTTCCGGACTCCGAAGGCAGGGGTCACAGGTTCGAATCCTGTCGGGCGCGCCAATCCCCCTGTGACAAATCTGTGCCCTTGCTGTGCCAAGTCCCGGGGCACGTGCCCATCGGCATTGAGTAAAACCCTACGCGCCCCGCGGGGAGCTGGCTGTCAGCATTCGGCCGGCCCGGCCGCTCAGGCGTCATGAGTAAAGGCACGGATTGGCCCTCCCAAGGCTACCCCAGCCTCACACTCACCCCTCGGCCAGCCTGCGCCGCGACGCAGTCGGCTGCAAGTCTAGGCTGGCGATCCGGAGCAGGCCCGAAGATCCAGCCGAGGTCCATGCCGAACCTGAAGTTGGGCGTGTGCGTCGCAGTGGGTTTCCGCGTGAATCTCCCGCTGGCTTACGAGACCTTGGCTGGCGATCGCTAGCTAAGCGACTCTCTGCAGGCTCAATCTGCACAACGGACCAGCGAATATGCCCGCTACAACTACTGTGCGATCAGCATTTAAGGGCTCACGGGATCCGGGCCCCTCCTACTTCAACGCTTCGGAGCCTACTGCCCACTTATAGGCGGCAAGCCCGAACTACTTGAGTCTTGCCAACGAAATCAGTTCTTGAACTACAACACGGAGGTGCGGAGCGAGCTTCTCAATGTCCTTACGGTGCGCCGTGAAGTACCTGCTATGCGCGGACTTATCACCAACTTCCTTTAGCTCCGGCAGGGCTTTCTTGACCGGCCTACTAAGATTGAATGACGGTTCGGCGGAAAGTCTTGTAATCAGCTCGCCCAATAGAAAGAAGTCGCCGTTCGCATCTTTGATCTTCATTGCCAAATTGTTGCGTTCAAAGGTTTCGATTATGAGAGTTTCAACCAAGCGCCGAACCATAACCGCCGAAGCATCGTACCAACCGTGCTCGTAGCTACCGTTAATCTGATGGACGATGCGTTCGAGATAAGGCCGCGTGCCGCGCACGAGCGCGAAGTAGACGATGTGATCTTCCGAACTGGGGGCACCCTCCTCTGGAGGTGGGTTCCTGGCACGAACCCCATCTCGCAGCTCTCGGATGCCAAGCAGCATCGCTTCAATATCCATCCGACTGATCAGCCCTTAATTGGTAGGTGCTTCGCCATACTCTCGAAGATTCTGTCAATCTGCTCGGGCGTGCTGTCCGGCGAGATGTGGATCTGAATGTCCACATGGAGGTTCGGGCTGAAGGCTCGCCTTTGACCACCGCCCCCGCCAGCGTGACCATGACGCTCTTCTGCTTCAGACATGACATCAGCAGCCTTCGCAGGCTTTGGTTCAGTTGCCGGCTTTTTGGCCTTGACGACCCGTGGAGCGGTTGCCTTTTGCTTAGGTGGCCCGTTCTCCTTGCCCTTCGAAGGATCGCCTTCCAGAAGCAATAGGTAGAGCGCAGTGTAAGCGCTGACCGCCGACTCTCCCTGTCGCGTGTCGCGCGCGAACCAGTTGGAAACGTCTTTGAACTTGGCGTCAGGCGTATGAAACAGATCCCTAATTTCCTGCGGGTAGGTCGCCACCAAGATCTTCTCGCATGCGGCGGCGTAGGTCTCGTCGTCCCGCCACTCAAATGCTAGGTCGCTCGGCTTTCCCGCCTCGTCAATCAAGCCGAGCTGCTTAAGCGGCGGAACGAGGTTTGCAGCGGAGGCCGTGCCGATGTTCAGGGCGCCTGCTATGTAAGTAGCGGTAACCTCCGCCGGTGGTTTCTGCCTAAACTTTTCGCGCAAGGAGAACCAGTTTGCACGCGGTAATTTCGGATAACTCTTCTTCTTACTCTCAGCCATCTTCATTCCCCACTGCCGTAGCCGTCACTGAAGGCCTTTCTCCTGTAAGTCAGGGGTATCGGCCCGCCATTTTCTAACACCCCGAGGCGCCGGGGCCTAGTCCTAAGGAACTCCAAGCGTTCAGATCACCGCCGCTCAGCGACTATCGTCATTATGCATTGAGCGGATCAGTATCATGCCGCCCCTCATACTCGTTACTTCTGGAAGTAGTACTCATCGAGATTGAAGAAAGAATCAACAACCAGCGGAACTTCTTGGTTCAGACCCGAAGAAAAAGCTCCAACCACTACCTCACACCCCGAATGCATGAGCTCCTGATACAGCGGTATAAAGTCACCGTCACCGCTAAGTAAGACAATCTTTTGCGCTTGATCTCGGTAGGCGGCGCGGAGCGCCTCAACGGAGATTGCGGTATCGCAGATGCTTTCTTTTCTCGTTTTGGATGCTCGCTTTCTTACTTGTGGCACAAGCCGCCCTTCGGCAGTGCGAAACATTTGCGTCTTCTGATAGAGCGCGATCACCTCGGCCCGACACTTGAATCGCACCGCGGAGATGGCACCTCTTGCCGCGTCCAACGCAGCTTGGTCCCCAACTACAGATGTGTGGTAGGAAATGCGAAGAATGTCCCAGAGCCAACCACCGAGGACATCCGGGTTCCATACAAAGAAGTCTCCAACGACAACATTCCCCGTTGCCGCCGCTCGGCCATCGGCAATCATCTGCTTGTAGCGTGATGAAAGGTTCTCGCCATCAACTAATACAAGCGTCTTTCCGATTGGCATCAATAATCCCTCTGCTGAGGTCAATTAGTCGAACAGCGCACCAGATTCTCGGCTAGCTGAGGTTGCTGGAAATAAATGGACAATCCTGATGATCATTCCTTCCAAGCATTCTTCAAGATTCGCGAAGGCGCTCGAGAACGCCAATGGCGTGCTTACACTGCAGTTCACTGGGAAGCCTGGTTGGCATTGACGCACACACTTGAAGTATCTGCTGATCCTTAGGCGAAAGCATCTTCCCTGCTACACCGCGAGCGAGAACCTCACTCCAGAACTCCGCCCCCAACCTGACCACCTCAGCTTGAGCTGATATCCCATCAACCTCGCGCTTCTTTTTGCGTTCATCCCGCTCGCTCGTTCTCGCGGTTTCTACCAGCGTAAGGCAACTGTCAAAGCTGTCCCCGTAGTCGAGCGTCCGGCTCTGCAGAGCACTCCAACATGCTTGTTGCTTGGCCCATTCAGACATGTTTCTCATGCCTGACACAGGATGGGTGATCACCTCTTGAGCAGCAGCGGCAGCGGCAAGCAGCGCTTGAACCAAAGCTTCAGGGACAGCCTGCTTTCTGGCGACCGTATCAAGATCAAGAACCTGCCCGTCCCGCGTTGCGTCGTTGAACACCTTCGCCATTGCATAGGTGACGATGTTCGCCCGATAGCCGCCTTGGTACCAAGACTGCTTCGGGATCTCGACCTCCAGCTTGCGGAAGATGATGGCTTTGGCAACCAAGCGTCGGTACCAGAGCTCGTCATACCGATCTTCGTGCTTTGACCAAGCTTCGCCGATCTCTCTCGCGAAATCAGCAAAGTTCTTCTGAGCGCCGCGCGAAACGATGTGCGGCCTACCGGTAGCGGAGTACTCAAACTTTGCCAGGTCGGTTTTGCTGAACAGCTGCGCTTTGGGGAACTCCAGTTCAAACTTTTTGGCTTGAGCGGGAGACAGACGTGTCCTGGCATTAAGGAACTGACCGCGGGAACGCTCGTAAAACCACTTGCTATCATGCCGCGTGCCTTCCCTGGCGGCAAAAATGACACGCCGCGAGAATTGCTCGATACGGATATGGAAAGGATGGTTTGAGAAGAAGTCTGCTGCATTCACCTTATTCTGAGTGTTCGCATACTCCGAGATCCGCGGCACGATGTCCTCAGATCGCTCTGCAGGAACAACTGTCAGCTTCATTTGTACGAATATTTGCGCCAGCTGTTCTTTTGCTGACTTCAAGGCTGCGTGAATAGAACCCGTGGTCTGCGCTCCATTGACAATCTGTAGATTACTGACCGAAGAAACAGCCAGGCCCTCCTTGGATCTCACACACACAACGGCATCGGCTGTCGCCGACAGGCCATTGTTGTATGGGAAGAACAGCTCTGGCTCCTCCTTTATCGTCTTCTGGATACCCTTGTTGGTCTTGGCCCTCGCCTGCAGGAAAGACCGAACATTCGCCTCAAGGAGGCGCGCGCCCCACCGATCGTAGATAGCAGCAAGTTGTTGTCCGGGCATAATCAGCAGATAGCTTTCGAGGCCGGCTCCATGCTGCGATGCCTTGAGTGCCGGCAATGACGCACCGAAGTCTTTCTCGAAGTCGATGACAAGCTCTTCTCGAGCCTGCCCGGATCGATCGAATCGCTCAAACCGTGCCAGGTCCCAGACCGACCATGTAATTGGAATATCGCCTGGCTCTGCCAGCTTGACCGTGTCGTCCCGGCCAATGTATTTCCGGTTAGATATGAGTATGAGTTTTACTTTTGAGACTTGGGACCAGGTTGATATGACCAGATCGGACACCTGAAACGCGGGATTGACCTCATTCAAAGAGTCACGGAAATCCTCCGTTCGAGCTTTCTTTAGAAACCGAACAAGCGGATTTAGTATCGCCGGCACATCACTCTTTCCAAAGGTCTGGACAGCGTCAGAGTCGACGAAGTCACAAACGATCAGGCCAAGGACGCCCTCGCTGTCACGGGGATCCCCAGCATATCCGTCGACCCTGAGCTTTTGGCCTCCTTCCCCGGCCTCATAGAACGCACGGTCAGCCACCTCCAGCTCTCCGGCCTCGGTGAGCCTTTCAGTCATCCGATCAAAAAAGGCCTCGACCATCATGACGCCACTGGCATCCGCTTCACGTCGAATGTCTGCCATCAGGCTCTCGTGATACTCCTCAATCTCACTCATCAGTCGACGTCCTTGATCAGACTTCGCATAGTCTCCCACTCCACAGTGAATGGTTTGCAGGCGGAGAGTTCTATCGCATACGTCACGCCCGACACACCAAGTGGCACCGGCGCAGCGATTCTGGGGAAATCACTTTCTACTTGGTAAAATTCAGGCTTCGACACAATCCACCGCCATGGGGAATAGTCATCCATCGCATCAAATCCCGCGTCAGCCAGGCGAAGATCCCACTCCTGTATGAGAGATGGATCAAACTCTTCCAACTCAGCCTTTACGACTGACACGAAATCTGGAAGCGTCTTACCATGCGGTTGCTGAACCTTGTCAACCGCGAGGACTGCGAGCCAGAGTCTGCGATCCGGAACATCGGCCAGCTGATGCTCATTTGATATTTTTACGAATGGCTGGGACGCGCCACGCCGAGCTTTTACCTCAAGACAGTCCGCCGTCATCTCAAAGTCTTTCGGGGCGCCTGATGGTCCTGTCCAAGCTGCTATCGCCGCTTTCGGTCCGATTGCCGCCATCAGTATCTTTAGTACTTCAATCTCACCAATGAGGCCTTTCTGTTCCTCTTCTGAAAGTAGATCAAGCTTCCCGCCACGGAGCAGATAGTGCCAACGAAAGGTTCGACCGATGGCACGTTCGACAGCCTCCGCCTCAGAAGCCCCCTGCTCTCCTGCGTTGATGACGTCCCTGCAGAGCGTTTCAAACAGCTCGAGCTGACTTCCTTCTTTAAGCCGTATATAGAGGATCGGTCCACCAGGCAGTGTCTGGAACCGTATCTCAAGGCTTTTTAGCTTTGGCAGATCCGGAAGGGGCTTTGGAAGGCTGGCGAGCTGAAGCACGAGTGCCACATCGGCGCGGGGCATGACAGCCCAGAACCAGCCCCATTTAGCTGCCGCATCGACACGACGTGTGTCGATAGCGCCGGACTCGAGACCGGACCAAGGCGTATCACTCAGCATCGCCACGCGCCTCCTCCTCTGCTTCGTCCTCGCCAAACATCTCGCGCATCCGGATCGTGTTCACAACATACTCGACAGTGCCGCCCTGGACCTCAGATGGCGGGAAGCAGATGCTCCAAGCGAGAACGATGGTTGGTAACTTCTTCTTGAGGGAGTCGTCCTCAACGGTTGGCTCAACGAAGCGCAGGATCAGCAGGGGGCGTCTGCCGGGAATTTCGCAGAAAATGCGCGGAGGCAAGGTTTCCGGAACCGGTTTGCCGTCCAGAACCCTCTGCTTGCGAAATTCAGACGTCGCTGTCTCAATCTGCGCTTCGGAAAGGCCGATGCGCTCATCGCCAGGAGAGCCGACTCTTCGGCTAGTTCCGCTGATTGCTAGGACGCCTTGCCGAAGATCTGCGTCTCCAACAGATCGACCGTAAGCCTTCATCTCAAGCTGACCCAGTGCAATGGGACTTGCTCCTGACTTCACTGCACTGGCAAACAAGACATCCCAAGAAGCCAACTCTGTGTCAGCACGGGCATCAATGTAGTCATTGATAAGGCGCGTATCAGTCAGGGGATCAGCAGCGTCGGCGCGGAACGCCCGAAGAAAATCGCGCACCAAGGTGACCGGCACCGATCGGAATAATGTTCCTCTAGTTGGATGCTCGGGAACAATCCCGCACCCGTTGATAGATTCAGCCAACCACTCGCCAGCTTGCTGATTCAACCTGATCTGATCGGCGTCAGCTCGTATCCTGGTCGTCTCAACCATCTTTCCTGCCAAACCCACCTTTACCGGATACTCTCTGCCGCTGCCCATCTTGTTCCGCGCCGTCACAATAAGCGACTCCGGATGACTCCGGACAGCGAGGCCAAATTGCTCCGGGGTCGCCTTTGCCAGTTCCATTCGCTTGAGTTGTGCTTGAAGATCTTCCATCGCTTCATGGATATGCGAGTACCAACCAACTCCGTCCGCTGGCATCCATACTCGGCAAAGGTCCTCGTAGCCGGGGCGGTACCCGAACCACCGTCCCATTTGCATGAGCGTGTCGTACATCACGGAGTTTCGTAGGAAGTAGCTGACGGTCAACCCCTCAAGCGTAAGGCCACGAGAAAGTGAGAAACCGCCAATAGCTATGACGGTAACGCCGTGCTCCCCAGGCTGATCGTAGTCGAGCGGCTGCGACCGTTTGGAGGCATTCACCTCGACAACCCGCGCAGCAACAAGCACCTCGTGCAATCGCCCCTGCACAGCCGACCACGCAACATCCTGCGCGCTGGCGTACTCTTCTTGCCAAACGTCGTGAAGCGCTCTTATTTCCGGATTATTCAACGCGTCGCGTCCCTTTCCTCCCTCAACCGCGACCGCATCTCGCATGCGCCCAACTACATCCAGCACCTTTGACTTGATGCGGCCTTGTACATCTGTGAATCGGGAGGCATTGATAAGCATGGACGCATGCGCGGCCTGTTGGCCACGGGCATTGCGCAATGCGCGAGCAACCACGAAAGTTCGAACTGCTTGAGCAAGGCTTTCAGGAATCGTATCGACCGGGTGGTCAATCTTGTGCTTCATTGGCAGGACGTCTTCATTGTCCTTAATGAGACGAATGTGTTTTTCCCGAGCGTCGATGAAGACCTTTTGTGCCCCAAAGTAGTTGGATGGGGCATCCAGGCCAATGATGAAGTGCCGCGGGAATAGATCCTGCTTGAGCGCTTCGTCATCAGTATCCGGGTCGATGAAAATGTTCGCGAACGGCGTGGCGGTGTAGCCCACGTAACAGCTCCGGTGAAACAGCGAAAGAAGCTCGCGGATCTGTCCGTTGATTCGCGTAATCTCGTCCTTCGCGTAAGCCGTGTTGATCGACGCGTTGTCTGCCTCGTCGTCGATCAGAAGCATAGGCTGGCTCACCATTTGCGTACTTTGGTGGGCCGAGTGCTCCTTGAGCCACTCGAGGAGATTCTTGAGCGTGCTTGAGTTCTTTTTGATTACCAGAACCACAGGTACGTTGTACTGCGCGATCTGGCTTGTATTGGTTGTGGCTGTTGCCTTATTGAAGTCCCGGAGCGTATTTGTCAGCGACACTGGGAATTCACGCTGGTCAAACGTACCAACACCAATCAGTTTCTGGCGCTGAGCCTTGTTCGCATGTGCCAACCGGCCGGTATCTCGACCGATGAACCCCTCATCTATTCTTGCCTGCGTCTGGTTGCGTAGATTGTTGTGGATACCCGCAATCACAACGATCAATCGGTAGCCGGCGTCTGCCGCCTTGCAGATAAGTCCCGTGTAGTTGGCGGTTTTTCCACTCTGCACGTTTCCAACGACCATTCCACGACGGCTCCATTGACTCATATTGCGCGGATCACCCAGTCGATCCAGCACGCGGTCAGTAACCTCGTCCGTCGCATCAATAACTGTTTTTGGCAACCCGCTTAGGTTTAGCAACCTTCGGTACCGGCTCCAATAGAAATCGCCAATCTCGCCATTGATCCTGGCGTCATGCAACCACGGACGGAAGTCCTTGGCGTCTATAATCGCGCCAAAACCCATGCTGATTCCGTGCTTTTCTTCGATTAGGCGCGCGAGCTCCTCCGCTTCTGCGTCGCTGACCTTATCTGAGAACATCGGCGTCTCGCGCAACTGTTTCACGATTTCGCGAATCGACACAGCAGTGTGTGGCCCTGGCTGGGACGCCATATACATCGACGCCATGCCTTCAAGGCTGCTCAGTAGTGGATTCACAGCATCTCCTCCTTCGCGACGATCGTCGCGATCATTCGCTGCGTGTCTTCCCACGAAGACCTGAAGGGATCCACATCCTTCATAAGGGCCGAGATTTCCTTGACGTCTTTTCCAGCACCCTTCAAAAGCTTCAAGGTTGAGTGAACCGCTTGCATTAGCGTGTCCTCGTCTACTCTCCCAGGTACAATTTTCTCTGGCGAACCCGCCATATCCGCATGCAAGGTTTCGATTGGGAGCGAGGCTCCGACCAGTTCAATACAGTTGTAGAATCCGCGCCGCAGTGCCTCGGGAAGGCTTTCCGCGAAATCAGAAAAAGCAGGGTGCTCCGGGTTGGGCTGGTAACGTATCTGTCCGTCGGCTTGGACTCGATGCCACAGCGGAAGTCGCTCTTGGTCCACGAGCTTCTGGCCGCTCTTGGTATAGGTCCGCTTCGACCCATGCTGGATTCGCTCGATAACCTTTTTCAGGCGATCGCGGACAATCGGCGGTAGCTGGGCAGACGATTTTTTGACGTCAATTTTCCAGCTTGCGTCCATGCTGTTTGGTATGTCTATTCTCACCCGCGACAATTTCGTGAGCTCAGACTGCCTGCATAGGCCGAACCATGTGCCATGGATGATCAGACGTTTCCCGCGATACAGATAGAAGCCTTGGGACTTCAGATGTCCCTCAGGTCCTCCCAAGTCGTCCCAGTCGGAGGTGCTCATTTTTTTATGGTGCGGCAATGTGAAGCTTTGAATGGCAATGGCACCGTTGCCTAGCACAACAACCTCTTCGGGGTCGCGGATTGTTGCTGCATGGTTGATTGCAAACGGGTCTAGCGGCTTCAGCAGCCGCCCATTCAAGCGCACCTGCAACGGCTTACTGCTTTCCATGAAGCGATGAAAGACCAGCCGAAGATGGCGCTCTGTTTCAGCGATTCTTTGATTGATAACCTCGGCTCTTTTGGCGACATCTTGGGATATTCCGCCGGAAAGACGATCCATCTTCTCCCAGACCACCAACGTCCCATCGGACTTAAGCCGTTCAATTTCCGGGACATTCGATATTTCGTCCGGAAGCTGAACCGTCCACTCGTTTCGCTCGGCGACGTCATCCAAATCCCATACCGCCGCCGTGGTCTTGCCAGCTTTTCTGGATACCACTGTCAGACGTCGACATTGGGAGAAGCTTGCGCTCTTCAAGCCTAGGCCAAATCGACCAAGATCCGGCTCGTCTCGCGTAGCAAGCGGGTTCTTGCTGCCGGGTCGCATTGCCGCCACCAGTTCCGACTCGGTCATCCCTTCGCCATTATCGATGATGGCGATATGTGGGTATTGGGCGGAGGCGTCTGTGAAGACGTCAACCATCTGGGCTTTCGCCGTAATGGAGTTGTCGATGATGTCTGATATTGCGGTCTCGAGCGAATAGCCAATATCCCGGAGCCCCTCAATGAGCGCGGCTGCATGGGGCGTTGCATCTGCACGTCGAATCAAACTGGCTGTTGGTAGTTCTGTAATTCGCTGGATCACTTCCGTTTACTCCAATTTTTCAACCTGTGCAGATGCAAAAACGCGAAGCTGATCACTCGACACAGATTTTTGCCTCGCAAGGTTCAGCGAATGTTCGCCTTACTTCGAATTCGACAGGACACGATGAACCACTCTCGCAATCTGTCTGGCCACCATCGGTGGTACCGCGTTTCCTACCTGGACAAACTGGTCAGTTCGGGGGCCGAGGAAGAGGTAATCGTCAGGGAACGTCTGCAGCCTCGCTGCCTCACGCACACTGAGGCTCCTGCATTGGGATGCGTCCCAATGGATAAAGGCGTGCCCGTCTTTCGAGAGATGGCTCGTGATTGTGTTTGACGGCTGACCTTTCCGCTGTACCCGGAATCGGTCGGCGAATGATCCCGCGGACCAGCTTTCATGATCTGGTGCCAGCTCAACTGGAAAATCACGACTGGTCGGGGAACGCCCCTCCGCCTCTGCGAACGCGGCAACGAACATGTACCTAGCGAGGTCTGATGGCATATGCCCCCTCGTGTCATGATTCAGAACAACCCCAGGATTCAGCCCCCTCAGCTCGCCTGCGAGCGTTGACACGCGACCGGGAGCATACTTGGTCGAGCTTCTTGGAAGATTTGCCGCAGGGACAGTCGTTTGGAGCACCTGCGCCACGGCAGGCATCGTCTGCTTGATTGCCCTGATGACTCTTTTACGCTCGCGCTCCATGGCGTCGTACCACCTTTTGGAATCATCGAACTCACGGCTCACCCCACTGCGAAGCGAGGGCAGCCCTGCCAGCGCGTGCTCGATTCTATTCCGGGTTGCCGATGAATCTAAGCCAGAAAGTTTCGCAACGAACGGTTTCGCATAGTCCCTCCTCACACCCATGATGATCACACGGTGCCTCGCCTGGGGGACGCCGTGTTCTTCGCAGCGGATGATGAAGGCTGAAGGGTCGTTGGCGACGAGGTCCTCCGTTCTCTCCATTCCATCCGGTACATGGATGGGTAGCAGTGCGTACTGTTCCGTGTCGGCGGAGGAGACTGCGGCACCCAGTGCGGCTGAAGGGTTCTTCAGATCCCGCTGGATGGCGGCGAACATTTCCTGATTACCCACCTTGGACGTGAGGATGCCCTTTACATTCTCCATGATGAAGACTGCGGGCTTGAACGTGGCGAGGATCGCGAGGTACTGCTTGTAAAGGAAGTGACGCGGATCACCTTTTGTGCGGAATTCGGCGACCTTTTTCTGTCTCGCCCTGCCCACCAGCGAGTACGCCTGGCATGGGGGTCCACCGATGAGGACAAGTTCATCGTATTCGGATTTGACAGCTTCGATTCTGCGATAGAGCTCTTGGTTGTCCTCCGACTTCCCGAGCGTAAGGTTGAGGGCCTCAAGCTCGGCTTCTTTCCACAGCGATCTCCATCGGCCTTCTTCGAATCTCGCCCGAGGGGTTTCAGCCTTGCCTGCTGCGACATCCCGGAGGTAGTCCCAGTATTCTTCCGGAATTTGACCCTCGTTTCGCTGAAGGAGACGGTAGAAGGCCCTCAGCCGGAGCGTTGCGTGGGCTGACCGCTCCATTTCCGCGGAGACAGCCAGTTCAAATGGGTAGGTACCGCTGCCTGGTTTCCGTTCATAACTGCTGAAGCCTTCGCCAAGACCGCCTGGGCCTGCGAAGATGTCGATGACCCCGAACTGGGCGCGCGTTCCTGCTCGTGCTGCGGACAATGTCTGGACTCTTGCTATATGGTTGACGTGATGAGTGCCGAAAGGCGCTCTGCATTGATGTCACGCATCAAGGGGAAGAACACGGCCCCTGAGGTGTTTGTTCGCAAGTACCTTTGGCGCGCTGGTATGCGTTACAGGCTCCACACGAGCGGTCTTCCCGGCAAACCGGACCTGGTGCTGAAGCGATGGGACGCTGTCGTGTTCGTCAACGGCTGTTTCTGGCACCGGCATTCGGGCTGCCCCTTGTTTCGTCTTCCCAAGACCCGCAGTGAGTTCTGGGACCAGAAACTCCGTGCCAACCAGATTCGGGACCTTAAGGCGATCGCCGAACTTTCTGGCGCTGGGTGGCGCGTATGCGTTGTCTGGGAATGCGCACTTCGTGCCGCTCCTGAACAGAGCTGCAGCCATTTGGTGGATTGGATTCGGCGGGGCGATACCAACGCCGCACTGGAGGCAGTAGGGCAATCCGCCCAGTTGCACCCCCTGGCTCCTCACGCCTGACGGGACCGCCCCTTCCCCAAGGGTCATCTCCGCATTGACTCCTGTATCGCTATGACGTTTCCCACGCTAGGCCATCCAGTTCTCACGGACTGATACCCGACCGCTCCGGATCAGTCTCGGCCACGTGTTCCACCAGATCTTCCACCCGACAGGCAAAGTAGGTGCAGAGTCTGTCCAGGGCGTCGGTTTGAACGTTCGCCCCATGGTGGTTCGCCAGCTTGGACAGCGTCATTCGGTTCAAGCCCGTCGCTTCAGCGATCTCCTGAATGGTCACGCGCCGCCGCTCCCGGAATTCCAGGTCGGCTATGCGCTCCTTGAGCTTAAACCTTAACATTATATGAACGGTGATTATTTAGACTGTCGTTTGATCTCGTAAGTCTTCAAGCGAGTGCTATCTTTGTCGTCGAGTGATCATCCAAATGATCATTCGACAGCCTCTAACGACAAAGGAGTGATCGCATGAGCGCAACGTACCTGACCACAGACCAGTTGGCTACCCGGATCCACTACGACATCCGCACCATCCGGGACCGCCTCAAGGACAGCGTCCTGCTGGAGGGAGTCCACTACATCCGCCCGTTCGGTGGCCGCAAGCTGCTTTTCATCTGGGAGGCCATCGAGAAGGACATCGCCAGCTTCTCGATGGGGCGCGGCCCGGTGATCCCCATGGCTAACGGCGGGGTGGCCCATGGCTAAGGTCCGCGTCCGCCCGGAGACCCGGACCTTGTACTTGGACTTCCAGTACCGGGGCGTCCGCTGCCGGGAGCAGACCGCCCTGCCCGATACCCCCGGCAATCGGCGGACGGTCGAGGCGCTGGCCAAGCGAATCGACCGGGAGTTGCTGAAGGGCACGTTCGACTACGGCGCACTGTTCCCGGATAGCCCTCGGGCCAAGGCTGGCATCGGTGAAGACGCCCCGTCCGCCGCCAACGACCACCCCACGCCCACCTTCGCCGAGTTCACCGAGCTATGGGTTTCCGAGTCCGCTCCGCGGTGGCGGGCCCATTACGGTCGCGCGATCCGCGACACGCTGGACCGCATCATCCTGCCGGTGCTCGGCCCGAAGCCGCTGGCCTCGATCGACCGGGGCGACCTGCTCGGCTTCCAGGCCGAGCTCGCCAAACGCCCCGGCCGGGGTGGGCAAGCCATTTCCGCCAAGCGGATCAACAAGCTGATGTCCCTGGTCAAGGCCATCCTCAACGAGGGCTGCGACCGCCATGGCCTCACCAGCCCGGGCCGATCCCTCAAGACCCTCAAGCAGAAGCGGGCGGACGTCATGCCGTTCTCCATGCCGGAAGTCGAGCGGCTCATCGCGAGGATCCGGCAGGACTACAGGCCTTACCTGACGGTCCGCCTGCTCACCGGGTTGCGGACGGGCGAGGTCGACGGGCTGCAGTGGCAGGACATCGACTTCGAGGCCGGCCTGATCCACGTTGAACGGACGCACTCCAGGAACGGGGATGGCGGCACCAAGAACGAAGGCTCGCGGCGCACCGTCCCGATGGTGCCGCAGGTTCGGGCTGCCCTCGAGCAGCAGCGGAAGGCGGCCCATGCGACCTGTCCTTGGGTCTTCCACAGCCTCCATGGAAATCCGATCGATGCGGTGAACTTCGCGAACCGGGTCTGGTATCCGCTGTTGCGCAACCTCGGGCTCAGGAAGCGCCCGCCGTACCAGATGCGGCATACCGCCGCGACGCTGATGCTGGCCGCAGGCGAGAACCCGGAGTGGGTCGCGTCGATCCTCGGACACTCCACGACCGAGATGTTGTTCCGCGTCTATTCGCGCTTCGTCCCGAACCTGACCCGCAACGACGGCCTGGCCTTCGCCGGCTTGGTGAACGGGCATTTCGGCACCGCCGCGGTTCAGACGAGCAGCCCGCCCGACCCGGCCGGCCCCGACATCCTTTCCGCCCTGCAGTCCCTCACCCCCGAGCAGCTGGCTACGTTGCTCACCCTCGCCAAGAAGGCGTCCTAACGTTCAAGGAGGAACACCCATGCTCAACCAGAATGCTGCGGCTCCCGCCACACTCTCTTTCCCCGCCGTCGTGGAGGTGCTCCCCGGCCATGACCCCGACCGCGGGCTGCGCTGCCGGCTCTATCACCAGGACGGCTGGTGCAAGGCATGGACCTGGCTCTCGCTCGACACCACACCGCCTTCCGCCCTGCAGTGGGGCTCGGTAACCACCATGGAGGTCGGCAAGGAGAAGGAAGACTACCTGCTGCTCGGCCTGCGTGAGGGTGTCGAGCCGCCGCTGTCGCAGCTGCTGCCTGAGCAGTTGTGCCCCATCCCGGGGGTGCTGCGCCAGACGACGCAGCTTATCGACAGCTTGAAGATCGCCCCCCTTCGCCAGTTCGTGACCCGGGCCCTCCTGCAGCAAGACGTGCTGCACGGCTACTGGAACAGTCCAGCGTCGCGTCGCGACCATCACGCTTACCCGGGTGGCTTGGCCCAGCACTCGTTGGAAGTCGCGACCATGCTGGCCAGCGCCAGCGGCCTGCCGCAAGAGGACCGGGAGCTCGGGATCGTGTTCGCCCTGCTACACGACTTCGGGAAGATCTGGTGCTACGACCCGATCGCTTTCGACCCGGTCAATCCCCGCGAGCACGAGGCGCACGGGCTGAGCCGGCTTGAGTTCGACCTGATCTACCTGACCAGGCGGGATCCGCGACTCGGGGCGCTGATGCACGAGTTGCTCGGCGGCCCCCGCGCGCCCCGGGAAGGCAAGTATCCGCTGGCGATCGGCCGGATCGTCCGGTCCTTCGATCAAATGAGTTGCGAGAAGACCCGCAGGGTGCCGACGGATTCGTGCGCAACTTTCGAATGGGAAATCCCCTTCTAGGTTGGAGGTCCACCCACCGTGAGGATCACGACCATGAAGATTGTTCTTTTCTCCTGCGCCCGTATCGCCCGCACCTTCGGCCTGGTCCGGGGTATCCGGCTCGTCCGGATCCGCGACGACCGCCGCCGAATGCGTTGGGCCGTCGCCCTCCGGGTGCTCGGCGGCTGGCGCCTAGTGGGCCGAGACCCGATGACCAGCCCCTGGATCATCCAGCGCGACCCGTGGCTCAACCCGCGGCCGATGCTGTTCCCGAACATTCGGACGGCTCGACGGTTGCTGGCGACCCTCGACCTGTAACCCGTCGCAGCCCATGCGACGGCCCCGCCGCAACGTAGGGCCGTCACTGCAGTCAATGAGAGACACCCATGGATGAACTGACCCGGATTCGCCAGCTGGTCGCGGAATCAGAGTTACGGGAGGAGGCTCGCGCCGAAGAAGTGTGGAACCTGCTGCTCGACAGCCCCGAGTTCGGATTGCGGGAGTTGATCGAGGACGTTGGCATGGACACGACGCAAGCCCGGCAGGTGCTCCTGAATGCGCGAATCGGCGAAACCTCTGCCCTCTACCTGATCGTGGTCGGCCGCCAAGAGGAAGTCCGTGAAGCACTGCTCCGCATGATCCATGGCCATTACTAGCTTCCTTTCCGATATGGAGAACCCTCATGACTACCCCCGACGAAAGACGACGCACCCTCGTTCAAGCGGGCGCGTTCCTGAAGGAGTTGCGCGGCAACGCCGCGCTACCTGAGGCGGTCCGCCAGGAAGCCCATCGGCTGCTGCGCCACTATCCAGGCCTGCGTGAGATCGAACATCTCGCCAGGGTTACCCAAGGCGCTTGGGGCGGAAGCCCGCTGGGTGCGGAGCACGATCCTGACTGGCTTCGGGGCTACGCACATGGGGCGCATCAGGGTGGTTAGTCCCAAGAGTCCACTCTCGCTTCAGGCCCTCGCTATCGGCGCACTGGAGGCGTTCCGCCAGCCCGGGGAGGCACACCTCTCACCAAGCCGGTTCCGTGAGTTTTTCGCTCTCGGGATCAGCGAACTCGAGCGCGTGCTCGGCGCACCACACTGGCTGCTTCGGACCGAGCCGAAGACCCCGCGGATACAGCTTCGGCTGCTTGCCTTCCTTCGGCTCTATGCAGCACTAATCGGCCTCGGCCTGGACCCGATCCGAGCCGGCTACCATATGCGCAACACGCCGATCAATACATTCAGGCACCGAACGCTCTTCGAGGTTGTGCGGAACGGGCAAGCCGAAGATGCACTTGGCTATCTGAACTCCATCAGATCGGGATTCGTGGGATAGGAAGTAGGCAGGAACCATAGGACGCACTCTACTCAAATCGGATTGGCCGAGCAGCTGGGGCAAGTCACTCATGACGACCCCCGACGAACGACGCCGCGCCCTGGTGCAAGCTGGCTCCCTCCTAAAGGAGTTGCGCGGCAACGCCGCCCTACCTGAGGCGGTACCCCAGGAATCCCATAGCCTGCTGCGCCACTCCCTCAGTGAGGAAGAACTCCAAAGCGGCAGCTAGACCCCTCTAACGGTTACTCGGAAGTCACAGCTTGTGCAAGCGACAAGAAACCCACTTCCGCCGCCGCGAAAATAAAGATTCCCGGCGCACCACGGACATTTCTTTTCAGTGTGACCAGTTTCAGTAAACTCACCGTAGGCGTCCTCCGCATAGAGAGCCTCTGCTTCTGTAATGCATCTTTTGTCAGTAGCCATAGAGCATCTCGCGCATAAATTTATTCATCCGGATCGGCGCACCTGCTTCCCTGGCACGCATGATCGCATCATTCAAGAGATCAATGCGCTCCATCTGGTTCAACCCAGGCGCATGCTTTGCAGCCCAGTAGCTTGCCCTGAACTCGTCGTTCCAGGCTCCAGGAGTGACAGACGTACCTCGATGCGCCCTGTGCCCGAGCTCGTGCGCAAGAGTTGCTCGACTGCTCATGCTTGACCGTGGATGCACGGCACCTTCGATTGGGAGCACGTCACCACGAACTCGAATGACATCGATTCCATCCACATATGATGTTTGCCTGCCCTGGTTAAATCTTAGGATTGAGGGATCGCCCCCGACCTCAATAAACTCCTGTGTAAGTCGATCGACCTGGACATCATCCAATACGAGGCCTGCGGGGCGTCGCAACCCACGGGTTCTACCCCGTTTCCACGGACGGTTTGGTTAAGGTCTGAAACTCCCGATCGCGCCGGGCAACTCTACGACGCATTCTCGGGTTGTGGGACCGCTCGAGGTAGCCGAATACGTCGGC
>NZ_JALHQI010000025.1 GCF_022842045.1 Arenimonas sp.
GGCGCGGGCGGCGGCCAGGGCGCCGGCGGCGTCCACCCAGGTCCAGGCGTTGAGGCTGCCGTCGCGCGCGATCGCGGCCAGACAGGCGCCGGTGAGGGCCTCGCTGCTGGTTTCGCCCTTGGCCAGGGCGTGCAGCACGCGGTACAGCGGGGCCTGGCGAAGGGCGTCGGGGCTGGCGGTCATGCGGCGGGCGTCCGGGTCAGGGCTGCGTGAAGTGTCCTTGATTGCCCGGCCCCGGGCAAACCGGGACAATCCGAACCTTGCCGTACGGAGCTTTGGAAAATGAGTGAACGTGACGTGATGGAATATGACGTGGTCGCCGTGGGCGCAGGCCCGGCCGGCCTGTCCTTCGCGATCCGGCTCAAGCAGCTCAAGCCCGAGCTGTCGGTCTGCGTGATCGAGAAGTCCTCGGTCATCGGCGCCCACATCCTCTCCGGCGCCGTCATCGAGCCCGGCCCGCTGGACGCCCTGCTGCCGGGCTGGCGCGACAACCCGCCGCCGGTCTGCGTGCCGGCCACCGAGGACGAGTTCTGGTTCCTTACCAAGGACGGCGGCACCCGCTTCCCGTTCGTGCCGCCGCAGATGTCCAACCACGGCAACTTCATCGTCAGCCTGGGCGCGATGTGCGCCTGGCTGGCGCCGCAGGCCGAGGCGCTGGGCGTCGAGATCTACCCGGGCTTCGCCGCGGCCGAGCCGCTGTACGACGAAGCCGGCGCCGTCGCCGGCGTGCGCATCGGCGACATGGGCGTGGCCAAGGACGGTTCGCACAAGGCCGGCTACACCCAGGGCATCGACATCAAGGCCAAGGTCACCGTGCTGGCCGAAGGCGCGCGCGGCCACCTGACCAAGCAGCTGGTGCGCAAGTACGGCCTCGACGCCGAGTCCGACCCGCAAAACTATTCGATCGGCATCAAGGAACTCTGGCAGGTGCCGCCGGGTCGCGTGTCACCGGGCAAGATCGTGCACACGCTGGGCTGGCCGGCCGACAGCCACACCTACGGCGGCAGCTTCCTCTACCACCTCGACGGCGACCGCATCGCGCTCGGCTACGTTTCGGGCCTCGACTACCGCGACCCGAACTACCAGCCCTACGAAGCCTTCCAGCAGTGGAAGCACCACCCGCAGGTCAAGGGCCTGCTCGAGGGCGGCAACATCCTCAGCGCCGGCGCCCGCGCCATCGTCACCGGCGGCTGGCAGTCGCTGCCCAAGGTCGAGATGCCGGGCGCGCTGCTGATCGGCTGCGCCGCCGGCCTGCTCAACGTGCCCAAGATCAAGGGCACGCACCAGGCGATCCGCAGCGGCATGCTCGCGGCCGAACACCTGGCCGCGCAGGAAGCCCCGGCCGCCGCCGGCTTCGACGCCAAGCTGCGTGCCTCGCCGGCGATGGCCGAGCTGAAAAAGGTCCGCAACATCAAGCCCGGCTTCAAGAAGGGCCTGTGGTTCGGCCTGGTCAACTCCGCGTGGGAAACCGCCACCGCCGGCCTGTCGCCCTGGACCTGGCGCTGCAAGCCCGACTGGAGTTCGCTGCAGAAGCTCGACGTGGCCGAGAAGCCCAAGCGCGACTACGTCGAGCGCACGCTGGTGCCGCGCGACCGCCTGGCTGGCGTCTACTTCGCCGCCACCGAGCACGACGAGGACCAGCCGGTGCACCTGAAGGTGGCCGACACCGACGTCTGCATCACGAAGTGCGCCGAGGAATACGGCAACCCCTGCCAGCGCTTCTGCCCCGCCGGCGTCTACGAGATCGTCGAGGACACCGAGGGCAAGCGCCTGCAGATCAACGCCGCCAACTGCGTGCACTGCAAGACCTGCGACATCAAGGACCCGTACCAGATCATCACCTGGGTGACGCCCGAGGGCGGCGCCGGCCCCAACTACCAAAACCTCTGACCCCTTGTAGGAGGGACTTCAGTCCCTCCTACAGGAAACGGGATATCAATGAAACTCGCGCTTGCCACCGCCATTGCCGCCTACGGGCTCGATGAGGACCTGACGCCGCTGCGGGAGGCCTGCGACGCCGCGGGCATCCACGTGTCCGTGGTCGCCTGGGACGACCTGACCGTGAGCTGGGCGCGCTTCGACGCTGTGCTGCTACGCTCGACCTGGGACTACATCGACCGGCTGCCGGAATTCCTGGCCTGGTGCGACCGCACGGCGCTCGCGACGAAGCTGTGGAACGGCCCCGACGTCGTGCGCTGGAACACCGACAAGCGCTACCTCGGCGAACTCGCCGCCAAGGGCGTGCCGGTGATCGAAAGCCACTTCATCGCCCCGGGCGACGACCCGTCGAACTTCCCGGACCTGGCCGAGTACGTGGTCAAGCCCACGGTTGGCGCCGGCTCTCGCGACGCGCAGCGCTACCTGCGCGAAGACCGCCCGGCTGCCGAGGCGCACGTTCGCCGCCTGCTCGACGCCGGCCGCCACGTGATGGTGCAGCCCTACCTGCGCGCCGTGGATGAACAGGGCGAGACCGCGCTGCTGTTCTTCGGCGGCCGGTTCAGCCACGCCATCCGCAAGGCGCCGCTGCTCAAGCGCGGCGAAGGCCCGACGCGCGCGCTGTTCAAGGAGGAGCACATCCAGCCGCGCGCGCCGTCCGAGGCCGAACACGCGGTGGCGCGCCAGGTGCTGGCTGCCCTGCCCTTCGGTCCGCTGGTGTACGCGCGCGTGGACCTGCTGCCGTCCGACACGGGCCCGCAGCTGCTGGAGCTGGAGCTGACCGAGCCGTCGGTGTTCCTGCCTTACGGCGAGGGCGCGGCGGCACGCTACGCGTCCGTGCTTTGGGACCACCTCGGCACCGTGGTGGCGAATCGGGACTGACGTCCCGATGCTTTCGACTCACTCTTCCAGCACCCGCGCAACGACCTTCGCCGCCAGCTGCTCGGGCGTTTCCGCCAGGGTATCGAGCACCAGCTCCGCCGCCTCCGGCGCTTCGTACGGCGAATCGATGCCGGTGAAGTTGCGGATCTGGCCGGCACGCGCCTTCGCGTAAAGCCCCTTCGCATCCCGGCGCTCGGCCTCGGCCAGCGGCGTGTCCACGTGCACTTCCAGGAACTCGCCCGGCGCGAACAGCTCGCGCGCCATGCGCCGCTCGGCCCGGAACGGCGAGATGAAGCTCACCAGCACGATCAGGCCGGCGTCGGCCATCAGCTTCGCCACCTCGGCCACGCGGCGGATGTTCTCGACGCGGTCCTCGTCGGTGAAGCCCAGGTCGCGGTTGAGCCCGTGGCGCACGTTGTCGCCATCGAGGATGAAGGTGTGGAAGCCTTGCGCGTGCAGCTGCTTGTCCACCAGGTTGGCGATGGTGGACTTGCCCGCGCCCGACAGGCCGGTGAACCACAGCACCCGCGGCTGCTGGCCCTTGATGCGGGCACGCGAGGCCTTGTCCACGTCCAGGTGCTGCCAGTGGATGTTCGCCGCGCGGCGCAGCGCGAAGTCCAGCGTGCCGGCGGCGACGGTGGCGTTGCTCTGCCGGTCGATGAGGATGAAGCCGCCCAGCCGCCGGTTCGCGGCGTAGGGCTCGAAGGCGATCGCCTGGTCGAGGCTGAGGTTGACCACGCCGACCTCGTTGAGATCGAGGTGCTTGGCGGCCAGCATGGCCTGCGTGTTCACGTCGACCTTGTGCTTGATCTCGGTGACCTGGGCGGTGACCGTGCGCGCGCCGATCTTGAGCAGGTAGGGCCGGCCCGGCAGCAGCGACTGGCCGCCCATCCACAGCAGGTGCGCCGCGAACTGGTCGGCCACCTGCGGCGGGTCGCCGGCGGCGGCGATCACGTCGCCGCGGCTGACGTCCACTTCGTCCTCGAGCACCAGCGTGATGGCCTGGCCGCTGACGGCGCGCGACAGGTCGCCGTCGGCGGTGACGATGCGGGCGACGCGCGAGCGACGGCCCGAGGGCAGCACCACCACCTCGTCGCCCGGCGACACCGCGCCCGCCGCCAGCGTGCCGGCGAACCCGCGGAAATCCTGGTTCGGCCGGTTCACCCACTGCACCGGCAGGCGCATCGGTGCGCGCGGGTCGTCCTGCGCGGGCTCGGCGGCCTCCAGCACCTCAAGCAGGCTCGGGCCTGCGTACCACGGCATGGCCGGCGACGGCCCCAGCAGGTTGTCGCCGCGCAGCGCCGACAGCGGGATGGCCTGCACGCGCGTGATGCCCAGGCTGTTCGCCAGCACGGCGTAGTCGGCGACGATGCGCTCGAAGGTGTCCGGGTCGTAGCCGGCCAGGTCCATCTTGTTGACCGCCAGCACCACGTGCCGGATGCCCAGCCGCGAGACGATGTAGCTGTGCCGGCGCGTCTGCGTCAGCAGGCCCTTGCGCGCGTCCACCAGCACCACCGCCAGGTCGGCGGTGGACGCGCCCGTGGCCATGTTGCGGGTGTACTGCTCGTGGCCCGGGCAGTCGGCGACGATGAACTTGCGCTTGTCGGTGCTGAAGAAGCGGTAGGCGACGTCGATGGTGATGCCCTGCTCGCGCTCGGCTTCCAGGCCGTCCACCAGCAGCGCGAAATCGATGTCCTCGCCCTGCGTGCCGTGGCGCCGGCTGTCCTTCGCCAGCGCGGCCAGCTGGTCGTCCAGCAGCAGGCGGGTGTCGTGCAGCAGCCGGCCGATCAGGGTGGACTTGCCGTCGTCGACGCTGCCGCAGGTGATGAAGCGGACCAGCGGCTTGGCCTCGTGCTGCCGAAGGTAGGCCGATACTGCCCCTGTGGGATTCCCGGTGGCCATCAGAAGTAGCCCTCCTGCTTCTTCTTCTCCATCGACGCGCCGGGGTCGTGGTCGATCACGCGGCCCTGGCGCTCGGAGGTAGTGGCGACCAGCATCTCGGCGATCACCTTCTCCAACGTGTCGGCCTCGGACGCGATGGCCCCGGTGAGCGGATAGCAGCCCAGGGTGCGGAAACGCACCTTGCGCATCACCGGCACTTCGCCCGGCTGCAGCGGAAGGCGGTCGTCGTCCACCATGATCAGCGCGCCGTCGCGCTCGACCACCGGCCGCTCGGCCGCGAAATACAGCGACGGCACCGGGATCTTCTCGCGGAAGATGTAGAGCCAGACGTCGAGCTCGGTCCAGTTCGAGATCGGGAACGCGCGCACGCTCTCGCCCTTGCCGATGCGGGTGTTGTACAGGTCCCACAGCTCGGGCCGCTGGTTCTTCGGGTCCCAGCGGTGCTGGGCGGTGCGGAAGGAGAAGATGCGCTCCTTGGCCCGCGACTTTTCCTCGTCGCGGCGGGCGCCGCCGATGGCCGCGTCGAACTGGTGCAGGTCCAGCGCCTGCTTCAGCGCCTGGGTCTTCATCACGTCGGTGTGCACGGTGGCGCCGTGGGTGATGGGGTTGACGCCCTGGGCCCGGCCCTCGGGGTTGGTGTGCGTGCGCAGCTCGACGCCGGTCTCGGCGGCGCGGCGGTCGCGGAACTCGATCATCTCGCGGAACTTCCAGCCGGTGTCGATGTGCATCAGCGGAATCGGCGGCTTCGCGGGGTGGAAGGCCTTCACCAGCAGGTGCAGCAGCACCGAGCTGTCCTTGCCCACGGAATACAGCATCACCGGGTTGCGGAAGGAGGCCGCGACCTCGCGCAGCACGTGGATGGCCTCGGCCTCGAGGCGGTCGAGATGGGACAGGGCGGGTTCGCTCATGGGTCGCAGGATATCAACGCAGCAGGTTATAGAGGCTGAGCGCGCTGACCAGCAGCCCGACCAAGGCCATCAGCGGCCGCGCCGGCACCCGCCGGGTCAGCCAGGCGGCAAAGGGCGCCGCGATCACGCCGCCCACCAGCAGCCCCAGCACCACATGCACGTGGCTGACGCCCAGCGTGGCCAGGAACACCACCGACACCGCCAGGCTGATGAAGAACTCGGCCGCGTTGGCGGTACCGATGGCGATGCGCGGCTCCAGGTGCCGGGCCATCAGGTGGCTGGTGGTCAACGGTCCCCAGCCACCGCCGCCCACCGCGTCCAGGAAGCCCGCGCCCAGGCCCAGCGGCACGTTTCGGCCCGCACGCGGCGCGCGGCGCTGGCCGCGCCAGGCGCGCCACACCAGCATCAGCCCCAGCAGCAGCAGGTAGGCCGCGACCAGCGGCCGCAGCCAGGTCCAGTCCACCGAAGCCAGCAGCCAGGCCCCCGTGATGGCGCCCAGCACGCCGGGCAGCACCAGCGACCACATCAGCTTGCGGTCCACGTTGCCGAAGTAGCCGTGGCTCAGGCCGGACACGCCGGTGGTGGCCACTTCGGCCGCGTGCACGCTGGCGCTGGCCACCGCCGGCGGCAGCCCGAAGGCCAGCAGCAGGCTGGAGCTGGTGACGCCGTAGGCCATGCCCAGGGCCCCGTCGACCAACTGGGCCGCGAGGCCGATGGCGACGAAGATGAAGAACTCGGGGGGCAGGTCCATGGGGCGGCCGCGGGGAAGGTGCGGCGACTATCGTGCGCCATTTCCGCGCCGGCAAATAAGCGCCGGGCATGTCGCCATGCCGCCTGTTCCTTTCCGCACCGGAAAGCCCGCGCGTAGCGTCGGCCCATCGCTTCCACGAGTCCGACGCCCATGCCTCCCGCCCCCGCCGCCCTGCCCGTGCCGCCCCTGCCCGGTGACAAGGTCGACCTGCTGGCGCGCCTCACCGACGGGCTGGACGCCCCCGGCCTGTGGTGGCTGTCGGGCTATGCCGCCGGCCTGGCTGCCCGCCCCGGCGCCCGGCCGGCGGCCGCGGAGCCGCAGGCCGGAGCGCGGCTGACCATCGTGTTCGGCAGCCAGACCGGCAATGCCCGGCGCGTGGCCGAGCAGCTGGCGCGCCAGGCCGGGACCGAGGGCCTCGCGGTGCGGCTGCTGCGCGCCGACGCCTACCCGCTGCCCGAACTGAAGGACGAGCGCCTGCTTTACGTGGTGATCAGCACGCAGGGCGAAGGCGAACCGCCGGACGATGCCCGCGGCTTCGTGGCGCACCTGCTGGGCAAGCGCGCGCCGAAGCTGCCGCAGCTGCAGTACGCCGTGCTGGGACTGGGCGACTCGAGCTATCCGCTGTTCAACGCCACCGGGCGAGAGATCGACGAGCGCCTGGCCGAACTCGGCGCGCACCGGCTGTTCGCCCGGGGCGAGGCCGATGTCGATGTCGAGGCGGTGGCCACGCCATGGTTGGCGCAGGCCCTGGAGCAGGCGCGCGGCACGCTGGCCGCCGCACCGTCGGCTACGGTCACGTCCTCGACGTCGACAGTCCTCTTGTCCAGCACGACGACCTCGGCCACCGTGACGCCGCTGCGCGCCGTGGCACCCGCGTCGCCGTGGTCGCGCGAGAAGCCATTCGCCGCCGAAGTGCTGGCCAACCAGCGACTGACCGGCCGCGGCAGCCGCAAGGACGTGCGCCACCTCGAAATCGCGCTCGAAGGGTCGGGCCTTACCTACCAGCCCGGCGATGCGCTGGGGCTGTGGCCGCGCAATCCGCCGGCGCTGGTGTCGGCCGTGCTGGCCGAGCTCTCGCTCGACGCTAACGCGGACGTCGACGGCGTCCTGCTGCGCACGTGGCTGGCCGAACGGCGGGAGCTGACGAAGCTGTCGCGCCCCTTCCTGGCGCGTCACGCCGAGCGTGGCGGGCACGCCGCGCTGGCGCGGGCGCTCGAACCGGACCACGCGCCTGCACTCGCGACGCTCCTGGGCACGAACCAACTCATCGATCTTCTGCAGGCCTACCCCGCCCGCTGGTCGGCCGCCGACCTGGTCGCCGCGCTGCGGCCGCTGGCGCCGCGGCTGTACTCCATGGCATCGAGCCAGAGCGTAGTGGGTGCCGAAGCCCACCTGACCGTGGACCATGTCCAGTGGGAAGCGCCAGGCGGCCGACGCTGGGGCGCGGCCTCGCACCAACTCGCGTCTTCGGACGAGGGCGCCTTGCTGCCGGTCTTCATCGAGGCCAACGAGCGCTTCCGGCTGCCGCGCGACGGCGCGCGCGACGTGGTGATGATCGGCCCTGGCACGGGCGTGGCGCCTTTCCGCGGCTTCGTGCAGGAACGCGCGGCCATCGGTGCCGCCGGCCGCAACTGGCTGCTGTTCGGCGCCCCACACGCGCGCCATGACTTCCTCTACCAGCTCGAGTGGCAGCAGGCGCTGAAGTCCGGCCAGCTGCACCGGCTGGACCTGGCCTTCTCGCGCGACCAGGCCGACAAGGTGTACGTGCAGCATCGCCTGCGCGAGCACGGCCGCGCGCTGTTCGACTGGCTCGAGGGCGGCGCGCACCTGTACGTCTGCGGCGCGACGGCGATGGGCCGCGATGTCGAGGCCGCCCTGCTCGATGTCGTGGCCACCCATGGCGGCAGGGACGAAGACGCCGCCCGTGACTACCTCGCCAGGCTGCAGCAGCAGGGCCGCTACGCCCGGGACGTGTACTGATGGGCGCGCACTCGGTGGAAGACATCAAGCAGGCCAGCGGCCGCCTGCGCGGCACCCTG
This sequence comes from Arenimonas sp., assembly GCF_022842045.1. Classification (GTDB taxonomy): domain Bacteria; phylum Pseudomonadota; class Gammaproteobacteria; order Xanthomonadales; family Xanthomonadaceae; genus Arenimonas. The sequence goes on from NZ_JALHQI010000025.1 coordinate 8,418, forward strand.
CTCGAGAGCCTGGCCAACCCGGTCACCGGCGCGCTGGCCGAGGCCGACCAGGTGTTGATCAAGTACCACGGCAGCTACCAGCAGGACGACCGCGATATCCGCGAGGAGCGCCGCGTCGCGAAGCTCGAGCCCGACTACAGCTTCATGATCCGCACGCGCACGCCGGGCGGCGTGGTGACGCCGGCGCAATGGCTGGGCCTCGACGCCATCGCGACCACCTACGCCGAACGCGGCCTGCGCATCACCACGCGCCAGGCCTTCCAGTTCCACGGCGTCATCAAGGGGCAGCTCAAGGCGACGATGCAGGCCATCAACGCCCAGCTGATCGACACGCTGGCGGCCTGCGGCGACGTCAACCGCAACGTCGCGGTGGCCGCGAACCCGCTGGAGTCGCGCGCGCACGCGGCGGTGTACGCGCAGGCCGCGGCGCTGTCGCGGCACCTGCTGCCCAACACCCGCGCCTACTACGAGATCTGGCTCGACGAGCAGCGCGTGGCCGGCAGCGGCGAAGAGGACGAGCCGGTCTACGGCAACGCCTACCTGCCGCGCAAGTTCAAGATCGGCTTCGCCATCCCGCCGGTGAACGACGTGGACGTGTTCGCGCAGGACCTCGGCTTCATCGCCGTGCTCGAAGACGGCGAGGTCGTTGGCTACAACGTCAGCATCGGCGGCGGCATGGGTGCCACCCATGGCGATGCCGAGACCTACCCGCGCCTGGCCGACGTGATTGGCTTCGTAACGCCGGACCAGGTGACCGCCGTCGCGACCGCCGTGGTCACCGCACAGCGCGACTTCGGCAACCGCACCGTGCGCAAGCGCGCGCGCCTGAAGTACACGATCGACGACCGCGGGCTGGCCTGGTTCACCTCGCAGGTGGAGGGTCGCGCCGGGTTTCCCCTGGCCGCGGCGCGGCCCTTCGCCTTCGAGCACTCGGGCGACCGCTTCGGCTGGGTCGAAGGCCACGACGGCCGCTGGCACCTGACGCTGCGGCTGCTGTCGGGCCGCATCCTGGACGGCGCCGATGGCGCCCACCTCACCGGCCTGCGCGAGATCGCGCGCGTGCACGAAGGTGACTTCCGCATGACGCCGAACCAGAACCTGGTGATCGCCGGGGTGCCGGCCGCCCAGCGCGCACGCATCGATGCGCTGGTGCAGGCGCACGGGCTGGACGGCTACCGCACGGCCAGCCCGCTGCGGCTCAAGTCCGTGGCCTGCGTGGCGCTGCCCACCTGCGGCCTCGCGATGGCCGAAGCGGAGCGCTACCTGCCGACGCTGACCACGAAGGTCGAGGCGCTGCTGGACGCGCATGGCCTGATCGACGCTCCGCTCCTGCTTCGCATCAGCGGCTGCCCGAACGGCTGCTCGCGCCCTTACCTCGGCGAGATCGCGCTCGTGGGCAAGGCCCCCGGCCGCTACAACCTGATGCTGGGCGCCGACCACCGCGGCCAGCGCCTGAACACCCTTTACCGCGAAAACATCGCGGAACCGGAGCTCCTCGCCGCGCTCGATCCCCTGTTCGCGCGATACGCCGCCGAGCGCGGCCACGACGAGGGCTTCGGTGATTTTCTCGTCCGCGCCGGCGTGGTGAAGCCACGCACCGGCATCCCCCTGGAGCTGCAAGCATGAGCCTCGTCCCCGACCCCACCGCCGCCGCCGAATCGGCCCAGTCCCTGGCCGAACTCAACCGCTGGCTGGCCGGCCTGCGCGCCGGGCAGCGCATCGAGTGGGCGCTGCAGTCGCTCAGCGGCGAACACGCGCTTTCGTCCAGCTTCGGCGCTCAGTCGGCGGTGGCGCTGCACATGGCCACGCGCATTCGCGCCGACCTGCCGGTGATCCTGGTCGATACCGGCTACCTCTTCCCGGAAACCTACCGCTTCGTCGACGAACTGACCCACCGGCTCGACCTGTCCCTGCACGTCGTGCGCCCCGACCCGGCGCAGGCGTGGGATGGCGCGTCGGTCGCGGCGCTTGCGTCACTCGGCACCGAGGGCATCGACCGCTACAACCGGGTGCACAAGGTGGAGCCGATGCAGCGCGCCTTGCGCGATCTCGGCGTGCGCACCTGGATCGCAGGCTTGCGCCGAGGGCAGTCCAGCACGCGCGCCAACCTCGACTTCCTCGAGCTGAAGGAAGGGCGCTGGAAGCTGCACCCGCTGGCCGACTGGACCCAACGCGACATCGGTCGGTACCTGGCGCGTCACGGCCTGCCTTTCCACCCGCTCTGGGAGCACGGCTATGTCTCCATCGGCGACACCCACAGCACCCGCCCGCTGGGCCCAGGGATGGAGGAGGAGGACACCCGCTTCTTCGGATTGAAGCGCGAGTGCGGCCTGCACTTCGACGAGCCACAGAGCGGGGTCAGGTTCGGAACCTGACCCCGCAGTGGATTTTCTCTTAGTTGCGAACGCAGCTGGGGCTTAGCACGCGTGCGATGAATCGCTCTCGGCACCGCAGTGGGCTCCTGATTCACTTGGGGCATGGCCCGTCGTCCCAGGATCGATATCCCCGGCTACCCCCAGCACGTAGTGCAGCGGGGGAACAACCGCGCTTCCTGCTTCGGGGACGACCAGGATCGGCACGAGTACCTGGCCCTCTTGCGCGATTCACTGGCCGAAACATCCTGCGAGCTTCACGCGTACGTGCTGATGCCGAAGCATGTCCATCTGCTGGTGACACCGGCGGAGGCAGGTGCCGTGGGCAGAATGATGCAGAAGCTTGGCCGTCGCTACGTCGGCTGGTTCAACCTACGCCACGGCCGCACCGGAACACTCTGGGAGGGACGCTACAAATCCTGCCTGGTCGACACGGACGCCTACCTGCTGCAGTGCGTCCGCTACATCGACCTCAACCCCGTCCGCGCCGGAATCACGGACGACCCCGTCGGCTACCGCTGGTCGAGCTGCGCCGCGCTGTGCGGCATTCGCGCCGACCCATTGCTGACCCTGCACCGCCTGCAACGGGCATTCGGCCATCCCGGTCGTAGCCCGGCGGTCAATTACCGCACCTTTCTCTCCTCAGCCGTGGAAGACGCCGAGCTTCAGGCCATCCGCGCCCACCTGAAGCTACAACGACCCTCCGACAGCGGGGTCAGGTTCCGAACCTGACCCCGCTTGGCTGTGGGAACATAGCGCCCGTCCCTGCGCCCTTGCCCCACCCCATGCTCCGACTCACCGACATCACCCTGCCGCTGGAACACGCCGAGCCGGCCCTGCGCGAGGCCGTGCTGGCGCGGCTGAAGCTGCCCGCGGCCGACCTGCGCGGGCTCAGCGTGGCCAAGCGCAGCTACGACGCCCGCAAGCGCGGCCACATCCAGCTGATCTACTCGGTGGACGTGGACGTGGCCAACGAGGCCGCGGTGCTCAAGCGCATCGCGGCCGAGACCCGGCCGAACCGGGTCAAGGTGATGCCCACGCCCGACACCACCTACCGCTTCATCGCCAAGCCGTCGCCGGAACAGACGCTGCGCCCGATCGTGGTCGGCATGGGCCCCTGCGGGCTGTTCGCCGGGCTGGTGCTGGCGCAGATGGGCCTGCGGCCGATCATCCTCGAGCGCGGCAAGCAGGTGCGCGAGCGAACGGTCGACACCTTCGGCCTGTGGCGCAAGAAGGTGCTCAACCCCGAATCGAACGTGCAGTACGGCGAGGGCGGCGCCGGCACTTTCTCCGACGGCAAGCTCTACAGCCAGATCAGCGACAAGCGGCACCTGGGCCGCAAGGTGCTCGATGAATTCGTGAAGGCCGGCGCGCCCGACGAAATCCTCTACGTGAGCAAGCCGCACATCGGCACCTTCCGCCTGGTGTCGATGGTCGAGCACATGCGCGCCACGATCGAGTCGCTGGGCGGCGAGATCCGCTTCTCGCATCGCGTCGAGGACCTGGCCATCGAAGTGGACGCCGACGGCGACCGCCGCGTCCGCGGCGTGGTGCTGGCCAACGGCGAAACCATCCGCGCCGACCACGTGGTGATGGCGCTCGGCCACAGCGCCCGCGACACCTTCGCGATGCTGCACGCGCGCGGCGTGTACATGGAGGCCAAGCCGTTCTCGATCGGCTTCCGCATCGAGCACCCGCAGTCGGTGATCGACGAAGCGCGCTTCGGGCCGCAGGCAGGCCATCCCATCCTGGGCGCGGCCGACTACAAGCTGGTGCACCACTGCCGCAACGGCCGCTCCGTGTACAGCTTCTGCATGTGCCCGGGCGGCACCGTGGTGGCCGCGGCCAGCGAGCCGGGCCGCGTCGTCACCAACGGCATGAGCCAGTACTCGCGCAACGAGCGCAACGCCAACGCGGCGATCGTGGTCGGCATCACGCCCGAGGACTACGCCGAGCACGACCCGAGCGGCAGCCCGCTGGCGGGCATCGCGCTGCAGCGTTACTGGGAAGAAGTGGCGTTCAAGCTCGGCGGCGGCACGTATGAGGCGCCGGGCCAGCGCGTCGGCGATTTCCTCGCGGGCCAGTCCTCCACCACGCTGGGCGCCGTGCTGCCCTCGTACACGCCGGGCGTCACGCCCACCGACCTGGCGCAGGCGCTGCCCAAGTACGCGGTGGACGCCATCCGCGAAGCGCTGCCGGCCTTCGGAAAGCAGATCAAGGGCTTCGACATGGCCGACGCGGTGTTGACCGGCGTCGAGACACGCACCTCCTCGCCGCTGCGGCTGACCCGCGGCGAGGACGGCCAAAGCCTGAACACGCGCGGCCTGTTTCCGGCCGGCGAAGGTGCGGGTTACGCAGGCGGCATTCTCTCCGCGGGCGTGGATGGCATCCGTGCGGCGGAGTGGGTGGCGGAGGCCATGATTCGCAAAGGTAGCGCGCTGCCTGCGTGAAGGGCATCGGGACTGAAGTCCCTCCCACAGGATCTAGTTTGTGATGGCTTGGCTGAGGTCGACCCAGGTTGGCGGCAGCGGCCAAGCGGGCGAATCGTGCCCCGCCACCGCGCGCTTGAGGTCCGCGCGATCCAGCTGCGGGGCCAGCGCCAGCAGCAATTCCAGCGCGTAGTCGCGCAGCACGCGTTCGCGCGGCAGCACGGCCCAGCTGGTGCAGTCAGGGATGGCGGCGGGCGCGGGCAGCGCGCGCAGGTCGGCGTCGTCGCGGGCGCTGACCGCCATTTCGGCCAGCAGGCCGACGCCGAGGCCAGCGCGTACGTAGGTCTTGATCAGGTCGGCGTCGCGCGCGGTCATTGCGATCTGCGGCTCGAGGCCGGCTTCGGCGAAGGCGCGGCGAAGCGAAGACTCAGGCTTGTTGGTGGATTCGTAGCTGATGAGCGGGAGCGCGGCGAGTTCGGCCAGCGTGGGCGCGCGGTCGAGCTTCGCCAGCGGATGCGTCGCGGGTACCAGCACCTGCCGGCGCCAGCGATACAGCGGCACGGCCAGCCCGCCGGTCGGCGTGTCGCCCGCGGTGCTGACCACGGCGAAGTCGGCCTGGCCCTGCGCCAGCGCGTTCAGCGCCTCGCCTTCGGACGCAGGCTGCAGGTGGATGCTGACCTCGGGGAAGCGCCGGGCCAGCGCCGCGATCGCCGGCGGCAGCACGAACCGCGCCTGCGTGTGCGTGGTGACCAGGGTCAGCCTGCCCTGGGTTTCACCGCGCTGGTTGGCGGCGAAGGCGCGGATGTTGCCGGCCTCGGCCAGCACGCGGCGGGCGTGGGCCAGCACTTCCTGGCCCGAGGGCGTGATGGCCTCGAGGCTGCGGCCCTTGCGCTGGAACAGCAGGAAGCCGAGCTCGTCCTCGAGCTGCTTGAGCTGCTTGGACAGGCCGGGCTGGGTGGCGTGCACCTTGTCGGCGGCGAGGGTGATGTTCAAACCCGAGTCGGCGATCGCGACCAGGTAGCGGAGCTGGGTGAGGGTCATGGCGGTTCCAGGCAAAGGGTGTCGCAGGCGCGGCTCAGGGCACGGGCGGGCGACAACATTGGCTGGAACGGCTCGGGTTCACGGGGATTTCCGGTGGGGCGCGCGGGGCGCCGATAACGTGGACCGACCGTAACCCGGCGTCGCGGGCCGCGTCCAGACGGGTTTGATAACCGCCGGGCATATGCACCGTTGCAGCCGTCATTTCACCGGCGGCGGGCGGCGGCCTAGGGTCTGGGCCATGGATGCCGCCCCGCCCCCGCTGTTTCCCCTGTTCGCCGACCTGCGCGGCCGGCGCGTGCTGGTGGTCGGCGGCGGCGCGGTAGCAAGGCGCAAGCTCGAGCCGCTGCTGGCGGCGGGCGCCCGCGTGGTGGTCGGTGCGCCGCGGCTGGATGCCGACGTTGCCGCGCTGTGGACTGAAGGCCGCATCGAACATCTTGCGGGGCGCTTCACGCCCGACTGGCTCGACGGTGCGTGGCTGGTGGTCGCCGCCACCGACGATGGCGAGGTCAATCGCGCCGTCGCCGCCGCTGCCGAAGCGCGGCGGATCTGGGCCAACGTGGTGGACGACCTCGAACTCTCGAGCTACCAGTCGCCCGCCCGCATCGAGCGCGGGCCGCTGCAGATCGCCATTTCCAGCGGCGGCGGTGCGCCGATGCTGGCGCGGCACCTGCGCGAGAAGCTCGAGACCGAGCTCGATGAATCCGTCGGCGCGCTGGCCACGCTGCTGCTGCACGAGCGCACGCGCATCCGCCAGCGGCATCCGCGCCTGCCCGAGCGACGGCGCTTCTTCGAGACACTGCTGGCCGGGCCGGTGGCCGAACGCTTCCGCGCGGGTGACGCTGCCGGCGCCCGCGCGGCCTTTGAAGCCGCCCTGGGCGAAGTGCCGCCCTCACGCGACATCGGCTCGGTCGCGCTCGTCGGCGCCGGTCCGGGCGATCCGGGCCTGCTCACGCTGCGTGCGCTGCGCCTGCTCAACCAGGCCGACGTGATCCTGCACGACCGCCTGGTCGGCCCCGGCGTGCTGGCGCTGGCGCGCCGCGACGCCGAGTTCATCGAAGTGGGCAAGCAGGCCGCCAACCACCACGTCAGCCAGGACGGCATCCACGCGCTGATGCTGGAGCATGCGCGCGCCGGCCGCCGCGTGGTGCGGCTCAAGGGCGGCGACCCCTTCGTGTTCGGGCGCGGCGGCGAGGAGCTGGAGTTCCTGAACGCGCACGGCATCGCCTTCGAAGTGGTGCCGGGCGTCACCGCCGCGCTGGCCTGCGCCGCCTACGCCGGCGTGCCGCTGACGCATCGCGACCATGCGCAATCGGTGCGTTTCGTCACCGCGCACTGCAAGGACTCTTTGGACACCCTCGACTGGCGCGCGCTGGCGCAGGAGAAGCAGACGCTCGCCGTGTACATGGGCGTTGCCGGCCTGGCCGGTTTCCGCGATCGGCTGCTGGCCCACGGCCGCGCCGCCGCGACGCCCTTCGCACTGGTGGAGAGCGGCTCGCGGCCGGAGCAGCGAGTCGTCATCGGCAGCCTCGGCCAACTCCCCGAACTGGCCACGCGCCACGCCGTGCAATCCCCCGCCCTGCTGATCCTCGGCGAAGTCGCCTCGCTCGCGACGACCCTGCACTGGTTCGGCCCCGAACCGCTCCAGGACCGGGGTCAGGTTGCGAATCTGGCCCCGCACGGACCCAACCGCATCGCCGCCGCCGCATGACCCCGCCCTTCGGGGTCAGGCTCGGAACCTGACCCCGTTCCTGACCCCGCTTTGGAGAACGTGATGGCGATTTACGACAGCATCCTCGACACCATCGGCCGCACGCCCATCGTGCGGCTGCACCGCATCGCGCCGGCGCACGTGTCGCTCTACGTGAAGGTGGAATCCTTCAATCCCGGCGGCTCCGTGAAGGACCGGCTGGCGCTGGCGATCATCCTCGACGCCGAGCAGCGCGGCCTGCTCAAGCCCGGGCAGACGGTGGTCGAAGCGACATCAGGCAACACCGGCATCGCGCTGGCGATGGTCTGCGCGGCGCGCGGCTACCCCTTCGTGGCGGTGATGACGGAAACCTTCTCGATCGAACGCCGCAAGCTGATGCGGGCCTACGGCGCGAAGGTGGTCCTGACGCCGGCCGCCGAGCGCGGCAGCGGCATGGTCCGCAAGGCCGCCGAGCTGGCGCACAAGCACGGCTGGTTCCTCGCGCGCCAGTTCGAGAACGAGGCCAACCCCGCCTACCACCGCAGCACCACCGGGCCCGAGATCCTCGGCGACTTCGCCGGCAAGCGGCTCGACTATTTCGTCACGGGCTGGGGCACCGGCGGCACCCTCACCGGCGTGGGCCAGGTGCTGAAGCTGGCAAGGCCGGGCATCCAGGTCGTCACCAGCGAGCCGGCGGGCGCCCAGCTGCTCAACGGCAAGGACTGGGCCCCGCACAAGATCCAGGGCTGGACCCCAGACTTCGTGCCGGCCGTGCTCGACCGCGGCATCGCCGACCAGGTCCGCCCCGTGGACGACCTGACGGCCCGCGACACCGCCCGCCGCCTGGCCGCCGAGGAAGGCGTCTTCGTGGGCCTGAGCGCCGGCGCCACGGTGGCCGCGGCCCTGCAGGTCGCCCGGGACGCCCCGGAAGGCAGCGTGATCCTGGCGATGCTGCCCGACACCGGCGAGCGCTACCTCAGCACGATCCTGTTCGAGGGCGTCAACGAGGGCAGCGACGACGACTGGCTGGCGGGCCTGGAAGACCGTACGGAAGCCGCCTGAGCCCCGCGCCACCCTGTAGGAGGGACTTCAGTCCCGAAGCTCTCCGGCGGAAGGCTTCGGGACTGAAGTCCCTCCTACGGGGTGCCGCGCCGGGAAACGAAGGGGTTTACTGGGCCGTGACGGGTGGAACGGGTAGAATTGGCCTCCCTTCGAAGCCCGCCGCCCGGCCCCACGCCGTGCGCCGGCCTGCCCCACAGGAACGTCGCGACGATGAAGATTCTGGTCGGTTACAAGCGGGTGGTGGACTACAACGTCCGCATCCAGGTCAAGCCCGATGGCTCGGGCGTGGTCACCGAGGGCGTGAAGCTCTCCCCCAATCCCTTCGATGACATCGCCCTCGAGGAAGCCCTGCGCCTGCGCGACAAAGGCATCGCCACCGAAGTCATCGTCTGCACGATGGGCCCGGCCGACTGCCAGGCCCACCTGCGCAACGGCCTGGCCATGGGCGCCAACCGCGCCATCCACGTGGTCACCGACAGCGCCGTGCAGCCGCTTACCGCCGCCCGCGCCCTGCTCAAGCTGATCGAGAAAGAGCAGCCGCAGCTGGTGCTGCTGGGCAAGCAGGCCATCGACGACGACGCCAACCAGACCGGCCAGATGCTGGCCACGCTGTGGGGCCGCCCGCAGGCCACCTTCGCCGGCAAGCTCGACGTCGCCGACGGCAAGGCCACCGTGGTGCGCGAAGTCGACGCCGGCCTGGAGACCCTCGAGGTCGACCTGCCCGCCGTCGTCACCACCGACCTGCGCCTGAACGAGCCGCGCTTCATCAAGCTGCCCGACATCATGAAGGCCAAGTCCAAGCCGATGGAAACCATCGCCTTCGCCGACCTCGGCGTCGACAGCGGCGACCATCTCAAGACCACCCACTTCGCCCCGCCTGCCAAGCGCAGCAAGGGCGTGATGGTGAAGGACGTCGCCGAGCTGGTCTCGGCGCTCAAGGCCAAGGGCCTGGTGTAAGGAGACCATGACCATGAGCAAGATCCTGATCGTTGCCGAACACCTCGGCGGCCAGCTGAACTCCTCCACCGCGCGCTGCGTCAGCTGCGCCGCGGCCATCGGCGGCGACATCCACGTCGTCGTGCTGGCCGACGCGCCCGACGCCATCGCCGCCGAGGCCGCCAAGATCGCCGGCGTGGCCAAGGTCATCACGGTGGCCAACGCCGCCAACGCCAACCCGATCGCGCAGGTGCTGGCGCCGCAGGTCGCGAAGCTCGCGGCCGGCTACAGCCACGTGCTCGGCCCGTCCACCACCTTCGGCAAGGACCTGATGCCCTGCGTCGCGGCCCTGCTGGGCGTGGCCCAGGTCAGCGACATCATGGCGGTGGAGTCGAGCCACGTGTTCAAGCGGCCGATCTACGCCGGCAACGCCATCATCACCGTCGAGGCCCCGGCCTCGATGGCCGTGGTCGGCACCGTGCGCACGGCCTCGTGGCCGGCGGCGGCGAACGGCGGCAGCGGCGCGGTGGAAGCCGCGTCGGTGGACGCCGCGCTGCCTTCGCACACCCGCTTCGTGTCGCTGCAGCAGGGCAAGTCCGACCGCCCCGACCTGCAGGGCGCGGGCAAGGTGGTCTCGGGCGGCCGTGCGCTGGGCTCGGCCGATGCCTTCAAGATCATCTACTCGCTGGCCGACAAGCTCGGTGCCGCCGTGGGCGCCTCGCGCGCCGCGGTGGACGCCGGCTACGTGCCGAACGAACTGCAGGTCGGCCAGACCGGCAAGATCATCGCGCCGGAGCTGTACGTGGCGATCGGCATCTCGGGCGCCATCCAGCACCTGACCGGCATCAAGGACGCCGGCACCATCGTCGCCATCAACAAGGACGCCGAGGCGCCGATCTTCGAGATCGCCGATTTCGGCCTGGTCGGCGACCTGTTCCAGATCGTGCCGGAGCTGGAAGCCGCGCTCTGAGGTAACTCCGCGCCGCCGGCCCCGGCCGGCGCGCGATATCGACGCCGACGCGGCTTACTCCGCGTCGGCGTTTTCGTTGGCGGCCTCGGCGGCGTCCGCTTCGGCGGCGTCGACGGGCTCGACCGGCCCGGCCGAGCGTGCCGCCTCGCGGGCCGCGACGATGCGCTCGGCGCTGGGCGGATGCGTGGCCAGGTAGCCCACCGGGCCCATGTCGCGGTCGCCGCCGTGCGAGTCCGACAGCCGCTTCATGATGTCGGCGAAGTCCGCGGGCGACTGGCCCTTGCTGGCCAGCAGCCCGAACGCGAAGTCGTCGGCCTGGCGTTCGAACTCGCGGGAGAAGCCGCTCTCGAGCAGGATCACCGGGATCGACACCGACAGCGAGCCGGTGCCCGACAGGTCGCCGAACAGGAAGCCCGCCACCACGACCACTGCCGAGCTCTGCAGCGCGCGGCGCATGCCGTGGCGCTGCTCGTGGTGGCCGGCCTCGTGCGCCAGCACCGCCAGCAGCTGGTCATCGGTTTCGGCCAGCGCCACCAGCTCGTCGGTCATCACCACCAGGCCATCGGGCAGCACGAAGGCATTGGCGCCGATCTTGGGCGCGCTGCGGAACTCGAGCCGCAGGTCGCGTGCGCGCGGCAAGCCCTCGGTTAGCGTCGCGAACCTGGCCTGCAGCGCCTCGCGCCGTGCCGCCGGCAGCCGCGTCGGCTGCAGGTGCACGCGTTCGAGCAGGGCCATGGCCTGGTTGCTGACCGAACGCTCGATGGCCGCCGGGATTGCCGGCGCCAGCCGGTCCGCCATCCAGGGCAGCCCGAACTGGAAGAAGCCGATCACCGCCAACACCGTTCCGACGCCGGCGCCGATCGCCGCGCTGCGGCGGCGCTCGAGCCAGTCGGCCCAGCCCTCGACCTTGTCGCGCCCGCCCAGCCAGGCCTCCAGCGCGGGCGTGTCCGCCAGCTCCAGGTGGCCCTCGCCCGGCAGCCGCAGCGTGCGGGGCATGCGGCCCAGGCGCGGGCTGAGCTGCAGCTCGGCGGCCGCGAACTCCAGCACCATGCCCTCGGACTCCAGCCGCACCGTGCCGGGCGCGGGCTCGGTGATGCGGGCCGCGCGCGCGCGGCTGCCGCGGCCGTCGTACCAGGTAGCGTCGAGCGCGTTCAAATGCCGATGTCCACGTCCATGTCGAGCGCGTCCATCAGCTCGGCGCCCGCCGCGCCCTCGGCCCGCTCGGCCTCGGCGACGAAATGGTCGAGCTCGCCGTCGGCCAGCAGCGCGAAGTGCCGGGCGCGGTAGCGCGCGATGCGGATCATCGCCCAGGGCACCAGCAGGCCGACGCTGAGCACGATCGCCACGCCGTTGCTGAAGTAGATCCAGATCATGTCGCGCGCGCGCAGCGTGCACTCGAAGCGGTGGCCACCGAGGCTGGCGTAGCGCCACATCAGGTTCATGTGCTTGGTGCGCACGTAGATCGGCAGCGCCAGCAGGGCGAGGTAGACCACGATCAGCGGCGCGAAGATGCCGACGAGGACGCCGGTCGAGGGTTCGCCGCCCGGCTCGCCGCCGCCCGAGACCGCGGCGCCCAGGAAAGCCGCGCCCATGATCCCCAGCACCATCACCACGTAGGCCGCGAAGCCAAGGCCGATGCTGATCAGGAACGGGATGTAGTAGGTGCCCAGGTCGCCCGCGAAGCGGAAGCGCTTGCCGCCGAAGCGGTGGCCGGTGACGGTGTAGTCGTGCTGGTGCATGCGCACCCACGGCAGCACCATGTAGGCGGTGATGATCTGCAGCGCCGGCCGGAACATGAAGTTCACGTAGGCCTCGTACACGCCCTCGACGAAGCGGAAGCGCAGCCCGCGCCAGGCCGAGTAGCGCGCGCGGAAGCGCAACGTGCGGTGGATCAGCCACGGGAACATCACCAGCACGAACAGGATCAGCGGGATGTAGACCACCCACACCTGGAAATGCGCCGACAGGCCCAGGCCGATCGCCACCGCGTACGCAATCAGCCGTCCCTTGAGGATGGCGATCGGATCGGCAAGATACTCGAACGGCGCGCCGGCCAGCCGCGTGTTGCCATAGAAGTAGCGCTCGGTGCGCACCTTGGCCCAGGCCGAGTAGATGCCCAGCGTCAGCACCGACAGCACCAGGTTCACGAACCAGATGCCGAAGAACTCGCCCGCGCTGCCGGTGAACTGCAGCGGATGGCGGACGGGACCCGGGATCGGCGGCGGCATCGCCGGCGACGGCGGCAGCACGGGCGGCGTCAAGTCGTTGGTGACGACCGGCAGGTCGTCGCCAAGGTCATTGTGTTGCATGGAGTCCCCTGGAATGCCGGCTCCCCGCCGGACCCCGGGAATTTACCGGCCCCGGCCCCGAGGGGCCAGAGCAATTTTCTCACCTTCGGCTCAGGCCGCCTGGCGGAAGGGCACGCCGGTCTTGGCCCGCAGCTCGTCCTCGGTCACGCCCGGCGCCATTTCCACCAGGGCCAGGCCGTCGGCGGTGACGTCCATCACGGCCAGCTCGGTGATGATGCGGTTGACCACGCCCACGCCGGTCAGCGGCAGCGTGCACTTGGGCAGGATCTTGGGCTCGCCGGCCTTGGTGGTGTGCTCCATCAGCACCACCACGCGCTTCACGCCGGCCACCAGGTCCATCGCGCCGCCCATGCCCTTGACCATCTTGCCCGGCACCATCCAGTTGGCCAGGTCGCCGCGGTCGGTCACTTCCATCGCCCCCAGGATCGCCAGGTCGATGTGGCCGCCGCGGATCATGGCGAAGGAATCATGGCTGCCGAAGTAGCTGGCGCCGGCGCGGGCGGTCACGGTCTGCTTGCCGGCATTGATCAGGTCGGCGTCCACCTCGTCCTCGGTCGGGAAGGGGCCGATGCCCAGCAGGCCGTTCTCGGACTGCAGCCACACGTCCATGCCTTCGGGAATGTGGTTGGCGACCAGGGTCGGCAGGCCGATGCCCAGGTTCACGTAGGCGCCATCGGTGAGTTCACGCGCGGCCCGGGCCGCCATTTCGTCGCGGTTCCAGGCCATTACTTCGCTCCTCGCACGGTGCGCTGCTCGATGCGTTTCTCGGGGGTGGGGTTGACCACGATGCGGTCGACATAGATGCCCGGCAGGTGCACGTGGTCGGGATCGAGGCTGCCGACCTCGACCAGCTCTTCCACTTCCGCCACGCAGACCTTGCCGGCCATCGCGCAGGCCGGGTTGAAGTTGCGCGCGGTCTTGCGGAACACCAGGTTGCCGGCGGCATCGGCCTTCCAGGCCTTCACCAGCGACACATCGGCCTTTAGCGCCGTCTCGAGCACGTACCAGTGGCCGTCGTCGAACTGCCGGGTCTCCTTGCCTTCGGCGACGATGGTGCCGTAGCCGGTGCGGGTGAAGAAGGCCGGGATGCCGGCACCGCCGGCGCGCAGGCGCTCGGCTAGCGTGCCCTGCGGGTTGAACTCGAGCTGCAGCTCGCCGGCCAGGAACTGCCGTTCGAACTCCTTGTTCTCGCCCACGTAGGACGAAATCATCTTCTTGATCTGGCGCGTGGCCAGCAGCTGGCCCAGGCCGAAGCCGTCCACGCCGGCGTTGTTGGAGATCGCGGTGAGGCCCGTGGCGCCGGAATCGCGCAGCGCGGCGATCAGCGCCTCGGGGATGCCACACAGGCCGAAGCCGCCGACCGCGAGGGTCTGGCCGTCGGCCACGAGGCCACGCAGCGCCTCGGCGGCGGAAGGATAGACCTTGCCGGCGCGGGACGCGGGCGAAGGGGAAGCGGGGGAAGGCATCGGCCGGGCTCCATCGCGATTTCGAGGCCGCAAGTCTAGCCGCGACGCGCCGGCCAAGACACTGTCCCTTCGGCCGGGGGCAACGCGTCGGGCAAGCCCCGGGGGCGATTCCGCTATCATCCAAGGCCGCCCCGAGACCTCACCGGCCCCCGCTGTGATGGCAGCCCCCCAAGACGCCTCGACCCGCCCGCTCTGCATCGACCTCGACGGCACCCTGCTGCGCTCCGACCTGCTGCTCGAATCCACCCTGGCGCTGCTGGCCCGCCGCCCCTGGCTGCTGCTGGCCCTGCCGTTCTGGCTGCTGGGCGGCAAGGCGCGGCTCAAGCGCGCGATCGCCGCGCGCGTGGCCATCGACCCCGCGCAACTGCCTTACGACGAGCGCGTGCTGGCCCTGCTGCGCGAAGAGCCCCGGCGCCACCGCGTGCTGTGCACCGCCTCCGACGACACCCTGGCCCGGCCGGTGGCCGCGCACCTGGGTTGCTTCGACGAGGTCATCGCCAGCGACGGCCAACGCAACCTGTCGGGCCGCGGCAAGGCCGAGGCCCTGGTCGCGCGCTTCGGCGAGCGCGGCTTCGACTACGCCGGCAATGCCCGGGTCGATCTTGCCGTGTGGGACCGCGCCCACGGCGCCCTGGTGGTGAACGCCGGCCACGGCCTGGCCCGCGCCGCCGGCCAGCGCTGCGAACTGCTGGGCCACCTGCCCGCCACCGGCGGCGGCCCGAAGGCCTGGCTGCGCGCGCTGCGCCTGCACCAGTGGCTGAAGAACCTGCTGGTGTTCATCCCGCTGCTGGCCTCGCACCGGTTCCTGGAAACCGAGGCCGTGCTGCTGTCGGTCGCCGGCTTCCTGGCCTTCGGGCTGTGCGCGTCCGGCGTGTACCTGCTCAACGACCTGCTCGACCTGCCCAGCGACCGCCAGCATCCGCGCAAGCGGCTGCGGCCCTTCGCCGCCGGCACGCTGCCGCTGCTGCCAGGCATGGTGCTGGCGCCGCTGCTGGCCGTGGCCGGCCTGGCGCTGGCCTGGTGGGCCGAGCCGCGCTTCGCGGCGGTGCTGGCCGCCTACTACCTGCTGACGCTGGGCTATTCGCTGCGCTTCAAGCGCGTGGCCATGCTCGACGTGATGCTGCTGGCGATGCTGTACACGCTGCGAATCATCGGCGGCACTGCGGTCATCGGCGCGGCGCTGTCGTTCTGGCTGCTGGCCTTCTCGATGTTCATTTTCCTGAGCCTGGCCCTGCTCAAGCGCTACGTCGAACTGTCGGCAATGCTGGCCGAGGGCAAGATGTCCGCCGCCGGCCGTGGCTACGGCGTGGACGACCTGCCGCTGCTGCAGTCGCTGGGCGGCTCGGCCGGCTATCTGGCGGTGCTGGTGCTGGCGCTGTACATCAACAGCCCGGACAGCGTCGCGCTGTACGCGCGGCCGCAGGTGCTTTGGCTACTGTGCCCGCTGGTGCTGTACTGGGTCAGCCGCACCTGGGTGGTGGCGCACCGCGGCGGCATGGACGATGACCCGGTGGTGTTCGCCGTGACCGACCGCGTCAGCCAGGTCGTGGGTCTCCTCTGCGCGGTGATCGCGCTGTCGGCGATCTGAGCCGGGCATGGCGCGCACGGGCGAAAGCTGGGGCCGCTGGCCCCGACCGACAGACCAGGCGCTGCATCCGCTGCGCCGGCGTGACGCCGCGCTGCCGGTGGGCGAGCGCACGCTGCTGGCGCATGGCCAGGGCCGCAGCTACGGCGACAGCTGCCTCAACGACGGCGGCCGCCTGCTGCTGACGCGCGGGCTCGACCACTTCCTGCATTTCGACGCCGACGCCGGCGTAATCACCTGCGAGGCCGGCGTCACGCTCGGCGAGGTGCTGGAAGTGGCGCTGCCCCGCGGCTGGTTCCTGCCGGTGACGCCCGGCACGCAGTTCGCCACCGTGGGCGGCGCGCTGGCCAACGACGTGCATGGCAAGAACCACCACCGCAACGGCAGCTTCGGCGACCACGTGCTGGCCTTCGAGCTGCTGCGCAGCGACGGCAGCCGGCGGCTGCTGCGGCCGGGCGACCCGCTGTTCGCGGCCACGGTCGGCGGGCTCGGCCTCACTGGCGTGGTGTCGTGGCTGCAGCTGAAGCTGCAGCGCGTGGCCGGCCCGTGGATGGCGGTGGAATCGGTGCGCTTCGAGAACCTGGCGGATTTCTTCGCGCTGTCGGCGGAATCGGCCGGCAGCCACGAATACACCGTGGCCTGGGTGGACTGCCTGGCGCGCGGCAAGGCGCTGGGCCGCGGCCACTTCCTGCGCGCCAACCACGCGCCGGCCGGCCGCAGCGGCCGCCTGCCCGGCCGCGGGCTGGCCATGCCGGTGACGCCGCCGTTCGCGCTGGTGAACCGGCTGACGCTGCGGCCGTTCAACACGCTCTATTTCCAGCGCCAGCAGGCGCGCTCACGCGCGGGCATCCAGCACTACGCGCCCTACTTCTATCCGCTGGACGGCCTCCGTGACTGGAACCGGATGTACGGGCCGCGCGGTTTCCTGCAGCACCAGTGCGTGCTGCCGCCGGCGGCCGCGCGCGATGCGGTCGCGGCGCTGCTGGGGGAGATCGCGCGCAGCGGGCAGGGGTCGTTCCTGGCCGTGCTGAAGGAGTTCGGCGACCGCGCCGCGCCCGGGCTGCTGTCGTTCGCGCGGCCGGGCACCACGCTGGCGCTGGATTTCCCGCGCGCGGGAACCTCCACCTTCGCCCTGCTCGACCGCCTCGACGCCATCGTCGCCGCGGCCGGCGGCGCGCTTTATCCGGCCAAGGACGCGCGCATGTCGCCGGCGATGTTCCGTGCCGGCCAGCCGCGCCTGGAGGCGTTCATCCCCCACATCGACCCCGCCTTCTCGTCGTCGTTCTGGCGACGTGTCATGGAGCAAGCATGCAACGCATCCTGATCATCGGCGCCAGTTCCGCCATCGCCCAGGCCACGGCACGGGAGTACGCGCGCAGCGGCGCCCGCCTGTTCCTGGTCGCGCGCGACGCCGCCCGGCTCGAAACCATCGCCGCCGACCTGCGCGTGCGCGGCGCCACCGCGGACGGTTACGTACTCGACGCCAACGACACCGCCGGCCACGCCGCGATGCTCGACGCCGCCTGGGCCGCGCTCGGCAGCGTGGACCTGGCCCTGGTGGCGCACGGCACCCTGCCCGACCAGGCCGCGTGCAGCGCCTCGGTCGGAACGTCGCTCGACGAATTCGCCACCAACGGCACCTCGGTGATCGCGCTGTGCATCGCCCTGGCCCAGCGCCTGCAGGCGCCCGCCACCCTGGCCGTGATCAGCTCGGTGGCCGGCGACCGCGGCCGCGCCAGCAATTACCTCTACGGCAGCGCCAAGTCGGCGGTCAGCGCCTTCACCAGCGGCCTGCGCCAGGCGCTCAACGGCAGCGGCGTCAACGTGCTGACCATCAAGCCCGGCTTCGTGGACACCCCCATGACGGCGGCGTTCAAGAAGGGCGCGCTGTGGGCCACGCCCGAGCAGGTGGCGCGCGGCATCGTGCGCGCCGTGGCCCGGCGCAAGTCGGTGGCCTACCTGCCGGGGTTCTGGTGGGGGATCATGCGGGTGATCACGCACATCCCGGAGTTCGTGTTCCGGAGGATCAAGCTTTGAGCCACGCATTCAACGGCACCGTGCCCAAGGACGTCCGCATCCTGCTGACCGGCGCCGCGGGCCTGGTCGGGCAGAACCTGCTGGTCGAGCTGCGTGCGCAGGGCTACACGAACCTCGTCGCCATCGACAAGCACGCGCACAACCTCGGCATCCTTCGCCAGCTCAACCCGGGCGTGGCTGTGGTCGAGGCCGACCTGGCCGAGCCGGGACCCTGGTCGGACGCCTTCGCCGGCGCCGACGTGGTGGTGCAGCTGCATGCGCAGATCACCGGCAAGCACCGCGAGCTGTTCGACCGCAACAACCTGGTGGCCACGCGCCACGTGCTCGACGCCTGCAAGACGCATGGGGTTCCCTACCTGGTGCACGTTAGTTCATCGGTGGTGAACTCGGTCGCCACCGACGATTACACCGAGACCAAGAAGCAGCAGGAGGCCATGGTGGTGGCGTCGGGCCTGCGCCACTGCGTACTGCGGCCCACCCTGATGTTCGGCTGGTTCGACCCCAAGCACCTGGGCTGGCTGTCCCGGTTCATGGCGCGCACCCCGGTGTTCCCGATCCCGGGCGACGGCCGCTTCATGCGCCAGCCGCTGTATGAGCGCGACTTCTGCCGCTGCATCGTGAAGTGCATCGAGCGGCAGCCCGACGGCGCGGTCTACGACATCGTCGGCGACACCCGCATCGACTACGTGGACATCATCCGCACCATCAAGCGAGCCAAGGGCCTGCGCACGCTGATCGTGCACATTCCGATTGGATTCTTCGCCTTCCTGCTGCGCACCTACGCGCTGTTCAGCCGCAAGCCGCCGTTCACCGCGGACCAGCTCAAGGCACTGTCGGCGGGCGATGACTTCAAGGGCGTCGAAACCGAGGCGGTGTTCGGCGTGAAGCAGCACGCCTTCGAGGCCGCGGTGCGGGAAAGCTACTGCGACCCGCGCTACAGCCACGTCATCCTCAAGCGTTGAAGCCCGACATGACCACTGAACCCCGCAACTTCGCCATCATCGGTTCCGGCCCCATGGGCCTGATGGCGGCCATCGAGCTGCTGCGCGCCGGCCACTCGGTCGACGTCTACGAACGCGACGACCGCATCGGCGGCATGTCCGCCAGCTTCGACTTCGACGGCCTGCAGATCGAGCGCTACTACCATTTCGTCTGCAAGACCGATGACCCGCTTTTCTCCCTGCTCGACGAACTTGGCCTGTCCGGCAAGCTGAAGTGGACCGACACGAAGATGGGTTACTTCGTCGACGGCAAGCTCTACAAGTGGGGAACGCCGTTTGCCCTGCTGGCCTTTCCCAAGCTCGGCTGGATCGACAAGGTCCGCTACGCCCTGCACGTGATGCACACCAAGGGCATCACCGACTGGACTGCGCTGGACAAACGCAACGCGCGCGAGTGGATCCAGTCGTGGATCGGCAAGCGCGCCTGGGACGTGATGTGGCAGCGCGCCTTCCACCTGAAGTTCTTCGAGTACACCGACCAGCTTTCGGCCTCGTGGATCGGCACCCGCATCAAGCGCGTGGCACTGTCGCGTCGAAACCTCTTCAACGAGAGCCTTGGCTACCTCGAGGGCGGGTCGGCGACGGTGCTCGATGGCATGGTCGCCGAGATCGGACGCCTGGGCGGCCGGATCCACCTCTCGGCGCCGGTGCAGGAAGTGGCGTCCGAGGCCGGCCGGGTCACCGGCGTTCGCATCCACGCTACCTTGCGCCCGGCTGACGCCGTGCTCTCGACCGCACCGATCCAGTACGTCCCCGGCTTCGTGCCCGGCCTGCCGGCCGAGTTCGCCGAGCGCATCCGCCGCATCGAGAACATCCCGGTAGCCTGCGTCATCCTCAAGCTCAGGCATGCGGTCAGCGAGAACTTCTGGATGAACATCAGCGACGCCGGCATCGAGATCCCGGGCGTCATCGAGCACTCCAACCTCAATCCCGGCACGCGCGAAGGCGAGCACATCCTGTATGCCCCCTTCTACATGCCAAAGACCCACCCGAAGTGGGCGCTGCCGAACGAGACCCTGATCGACGAGGTGATCGGCTACCTCGGCCGCATCAACCCGGACTTCCGCCCGGACTGGGTGCTGGCCCGCCACTGCCACCGTTACGAGTTCGCGCAGACCATCTGCCCGCCGGGCTTCCAGGCCATGCTGCCGCCGATGCGGACGCCGCTGGCAGGCTTCTTCATGGCCGACACCGCGTATTACTACCCCGAGGACCGGTCGATCTGCGAGAGCGTGAAGGTGGGCAGCGCGCTCGCGCGCGAGGCGCTCGCAGGATGATCGGCAGGCAGTTCATGCTGTTCCTGGTCGCGGGCGGCGTTGCCGCCGCGGCTAATTTCCTGTCCCGGATCGGGCTCAGCGAGTTCCTGCCTTACGTGCCCGCGATCGTGATCGCGTACCTGGTCGGCATGGCGACGGCCTTTGTCCTTAATCGCGCGTTCGTCTTCCGCGACGCGCGGAACAGCGTCGGTAGCCAGGCCGGCTGGTTCATCGCGATAAACCTGCTGGCCGTGGCCCAGACCGTCCTCATCAGCGTGTTGTTGGCACGCTGGCTATTTCCGCTGGCCGGCATGGACTTCCACCCGGAGACGGTCGCGCATGGCATCGGCGTCGCGGTTCCGGTGATCACCAGTTACCTGGGCCACCGCAGGTGGTCCTTCCGTTCCCGCTGAACGCTTTGGATTCGCGGAATGCCGGTATAAGCAGGTCATCGAACCATCTGGGAACCCCCAATGCGAACAACGCGCCGCCACGCCCTCCTCCCCGCCATCCTCGCTGCGCTTCTTGCTTCGTCGTGCAGGGAAGCCGAGGTCCCGCTGCCGCCGGCCCCGGACGCTCGGGCGCCGGCCGCCGAGGCCGCCCCGGCGGGGCCACAGCGCGTCCCGCCCTTGGACGGCGTCTTCGAGCAGCGTGCCGCGATCTGCAACATCGAGTCCATCAATGGTGTTTACGGCGAAGCCCTGGAGCAGCCGGTGCCGGTCAACGGCGAGGGCATGGTCTCCGGATGGCGCGCCCTGGTCACCAGCGACGGCAGTCTCGCCGGCGCCTGGCTGAGGGTTCGCGCCGGCGATGGCACCATCGCGTTCCAGGCGCCGCTGCCTGCCATCGAGGAGCGTCCGGACGTCGAGGCGCTCACTGGCCAGCCAGTGACACGTCTCTCGGGCTTCCGCAACGTGGCCATCCGGGACCTGCCGGCCGGCACCGCCACGCTTGAGATCGTGCTGGACGCCGGGGACGCCTGGGTGCGCTGCGCACATGTCCGGACCGTGGTGGCCGAGTGATCGCCCGCACCGCCCGACTTCTCGCCTGGACCCGGGCCACGCTCGGGTGCGTCCTGGTCTTGCTTGCCGTCGCCCTGGGGCTCAGCTGGAACGAGCCCCTGATCGACATGCATGAGTTCCGGCAGACCCAAACCGCCATTTCCAGCTATTGGATGACGCGCGGCGGGCCGCTGTGGCTTTACGAAACACCGCTCTTCGGACCCCCCTGGCTGGTTCCCTTCGAGTTCCCCCTTTACCAGTGGATCGTGGCGGCGCTGGCCGGCAGCGGGCTGCCCCTGAGCCTGGACCAGTCCGGCAGGCTGGTTTCGATGGCCGCGTTGCTGGCCTGCCTTTGGCCCCTGCAGGCGTCGCTAAGGATGTTCGGCGCATCGCCTCGGCTGGTCGGTATCGCATGCGTCCTCTTCCTCGCGGCGCCGATCCACGTGTTCTGGGGCAGGAGCCTGATGATCGAAACCCTGGCCCTGTTGCTGGCCATGGGGTTTACGGCCGTCATCCAAGCCATGGTCGCCAGCCGGCGCTTCTCCCTGGCCGTGCCCGCCACCGCGCTGGCCACGGGTGCGGCGCTGGTCAAGATCACGACCTTCTTCGGGTTCGCCGCGCTCGCGGGTGCGGTCGTCGCCGTGGCCCTGGTCCCGGAGCTGCGTTCGCGGAACGTCCGCCGCGCGGCCCGGCTTGCCGTGGCGGCTGCCGTGCCGGTGGCGATCGCGCTCGCCGCGCTCCTCTGGTGGCTTGATGTCTCGGATGCCGCCAAGGCGGCCTCGCCGTTCACGGCATGGCTCACGTCCGGGCAGTTGAGCGAGTGGAACCACGGGACGCACGAACAGCGCCTGTCGGCGGCGTTCTGGGTGGACACGGTCGCGGGCCGCAGCGCGATGGACATCCTTGGCTACGCGGCCTGGTGGCTGCCGCTGGTGTTCGCGGCGTCCTGGTTCACCGGCGATCGCCGCGGCATGGCCAGGTTCTACGCCGTGTCCATGGCGTCCTTCCTGCTTCCCATGCTGGTGTTCACCAACCTGCACCTGGCACACAACTACTATCAGGTCGCCAACGCGGTCTTCCTGTTGGTCTTCAGCGCCGCGGCGATCGACCACGCCTCCCGGAACCGTGCGCCGTGGGTCGCTGCAGCGGTCACCGTGCTGTTCGTGATCGGGATGTCCGGTCACACATGGCGCCACTTCATGCCGTCCGTCCTGCAGGACAAGTCGACCCACCCGACGATCGAACTTGCCCGGGCGATCAGGACCCACGTCCACGAGGACGACATCATCATCACCGCCGGCCTGGACTGGGCCGCTACCGTGCCCTACTACTCGAAGCGACGGGCGCTGATGCTGCTTCGCGAGTCTGACTTGCAGAACGTGCCCGGGGCGTTTCCGGCCCGGGAGGACCCCGATGGCGCGCGCATCGGCGCGCTGGTGCAGTGCCTCGCGGGCTATGAGTTCGTGATGCGCCTCGAGCCACTGCTGGGCCCCGAACCCCAGCGAATCAATGCAGGAGGTTGCGCCATCCTCGTTCGCAACCCCTCGAAGGAGTAACCACCCGGACGTCGCCAGGCATCCTTTCGGGCACCGGGACCACCCGGCGCCGATGCGGCGAAAGAGAGAACCCCCCGGCCTCTTGCCCTGTACGGAGTAGATCCATGCCTGTATCCGAGAAGATTTCCGACCGTGAGACGATGATGGCCGGCGACCTCGCCCGTTACCTCGCCGTCGGCGCGGATGCATTGCGCGCGATCCAGTCGGCACCGGGGCTCGTCCGACCCCGGTAGATCCTCGACCTCCCCTGCGGGCACGGCCGCGTCGCGCGGCATCTCAGCGCGGCGTATCCGGATGCTGGGCTTTTCGTCGCTGACCTGGACGAAGCCGGCGCGGAGTTCTCCGCCCGGGAGTTCAATGCCACCAGGCTGGCCTCCACGCCGGACTTCAACGCCATCGACTTCGGACGGGGATTCGACCTGATCTGGGTTGGCTCCCTGATCACGCACCTGGACGCGCAGGCGTCACGAAACTTCCTGGCGTTTCTCGCCCGGCACCTGAACGCCGAAGGCAGCGCGGTCGTGACCTCGCACGGGGCGTTCGTCGCGGGCCGGCTGTTCCTCGCACAGCGCGCGCTCTACGGACTGGCAATGCACGAGGAGGCGGCGATCCTGGCCGACTACCAGCGGACCGGCTACGGCTACTGCCAATACCCGGGCCAGCCGGGCTATGGCATTTCGCTCTCCTCCCGCCACTGGATCCGCAACGCCGCCCAGGATGCGGGGCTGGTCGTGGCCAACCATGAAGACCACGCCTGGGACAATCATCAGGACGTCGTGGCGCTGAGGTGCGCGAAAGCCCCCTGACCCCGGGTCAGGACGATCTCCGGGATGGCTGCCTTAGCCAATCCACGGTCCGCCGCAGCCCTTCGGGCAAGCCAACCTTCGGCGACCAGCCGAGTTCGCGCTGCGCCAGCGAGCAATCCAGCACGCTCACCGGCACGTCGATGGCGCGGCCCGGCAGGTAGTTGCAGGCGGCCGTGGTGCCGGTGACGTCGCCGATGGCGCGCACCAGCTCGTTGAGGCTGGTGCCCACGCCCGAGCCGATGTTGAACACCGTCACGGGACCCGGGTACGCGGTGGCCCGCACGAAGGCGTCGGCCACGTCGCCGACGTAGATGAAATCACGCATCACGCTGCCGTCGCCCCAGATGTCGATGGCCTGGCCGGACAGCACGCGGTGCAGGAACACGCCCACCGCGCCCTGCGCCGTCTCCACCCGCTGGCGCTCGCCGTAGGGGTTGGCCACGCGCAGGATGGTGGCGCGGATGCCATGCAGGCGCTGGTAGAGCTGCAGGTACTTCTCGATCGTGAGCTTGGTGATGCCGTACGAGACCTCGGGATCGGTCGGGTGCTTCTCGTCGATCGGCACGTACTGCGGCGTGCCGTAGACGGTGCCGCCGGACGAGATGTAGATGATCCGCTTGATGCCCTGCGCCACCATCGCGTCAAGCAGGCTTAGCGTGGCGATGACGTTGGTGCTCACGTCGTAGGCGGGGTCGTCGTTGGAGCTCTTGGGCAGCGTGGTCGAAACCAGGTGGATCACCGCGTCGGAACCCTCGATGGCACTGGCCACGTCGTGGGCGCTGAGCAGGTCACCGGTGTCCCACTCGACCCGTTCGCCCGCGGCGAACTCGCGGTAGGGCGCCACGCGCGGGCGCTCGAACACGCGGATCGCGTGGCCTTCGGCCAGCAGCCGGTCGACGATCGCGGAGCCGATGAAACCACCGCCGCCGAATACCGTGAACTTCATCGCCGGACTCCCCGTGCTGCCCACCAGACCAATCTCATCGGGTCACCCCCGGCACATGCGTCACCGCGCAGCGGAAGCCGCTGGCGCGGGCGACGAAGGGAACCAGGCGCTCGATGGCGTGCAGCTTGGTGCCGTCGTAGCCAAGGGGCTCCGCCGGGTAATCATCCCACTGCATGCCGAGCCCCATCAACGGCGCCAGCGCAGCCGGCCGCGCCCAGAACATGGTGCCGACCGGGAAGTTGAACTCGACCGGGAAGTCCCGCAGGCCCAGGCGGGCGCCGATGTCCTGCGCGAACGACAGGTTTCCGGTCCAGCCCACCACGTTCGGATCGTCCGGGAACACCAGCCCCAGCGTCGGGTCGGCCAGCATCCGCGCCACGATGGCGTCGGCCATGCGCCGCTGGCGGCCCAGCAGGTTGTCCATCAGGAAGGCGTTCCAGCGGAAGCCGAACGCGGCGTCGCTGAGGTCCAGCGACTTCTTCGTGTGCAGGTGGCCGACGATGTCGTAGCCCGACCAGTCGGCACCGAAGGCGGTCAGGAACGGGCCGATGTCGCGGCCGCGGTTCGGCACCACCTCCACCTGCGCCAGCCGGCCGTCGTAGTCCGCCAGCTTCGGTTCGATCGCGGCCTTCGCGGCCTGGCTGGGCACGCTGATGAACAGGTCCGGGCGCAGGCGGTTGGCGGCGATGCGGGCCAGCATGTCCGGCAGCATGTCCGGGTAGTACACGTGCACGTGCAGCGCGACGCGCGGGCCGGGCGCCAGCAGCGACTCGTCGCCGGTCGCCGTGATCACCTCGAGCGACCAGGGCCCGGGCGGCTGGCCGGCACGAATGAAGTCCGCCAGCGGATCGTCGGCCAGGTGCAGGCCGTGCTGCTCGCGGTACACGCCCGGGTGGAAGCCCGGGAACGGCTTGCGCCGGCCCACGCCGCAGGCCCAGGTGCGCAGGTAATCGAACTCGATCACCTTCGCCAGCGTCGCCTCGGCGGGCTGGCGCGAGCCGTGGAACCCGGCATCGAACAAGCCGGAGCGCGCGATCTCGGCCGCCTCGACCGGACGACGCGCCAGCTTGCCGGCCGCGTCCAGCGCCATGCGCTCGAGCTGGCCCACGTAGGTGGCCATGTTGAACCGGCGCTCGACGACTTCCTGCACGCGCTGGCGCACCGACTGGCGCAGCTCGGACGACGTCGCCAGGTCCAGCAGCTTGGCCGCCATGTCGTGCGTGTCCAGGTAGCCCGCGACCAGCTCGTCGCGCAGGCCGGCCTCCACCAGCACGTCGGCGATGCCGGTGGTCTTGTCGAAGCAGACCACGGGCAGGCCGTGCGCCATCGCGTCGATGGCCACGTTGGGCAGCGGGTCCAGCCGCGAGCTCAGCAGCAGCACGTCCGCACTGCGGTAGGCGGTCTCGATGCTGGAGGTCTCGGGAATGATCCTGACCACCCTCTCCAGGCCGGCGCGGCGCAGCTGGTCGGCGAGGTAGACCGAGTAGGCCATGTCATGCTCGGGGTCGTAGCCGCTGCCGATCCAGACGAAGCGGCAGTGCCTGCCGCGCTCCGAGGCCATCACCTGGCTGGCGCACTGGATGAACAGGTCCACGCCCTTGCGCTGCTGGACGAAGCCGGCACCGAGGATGACGAAGGCATCGTCGGCCTTGCCGTCCGGGCGCAGCGCGGCCAGCAGGCGGGCGTCCTCGCGACGGCGCACGTCCTCGTCGCGCGCCGTCACCGGCAGCTTGCAGCGACCCTGCGGCATCACCGTGAAGGCCTTCTCCACCAGGTCCGGGAACTCGAGGTAGGCGCTCTCGCGCGTCAGCGGCGTCGAGAACACGGTCTCGTCGGCCCAGTGCAGCGCGTTGCGGAACTCGGTCCGCGGCCGCGTGTAGGCGGCGAACTCATGCACCAGGCTCACGGTCGCGACGCCATGGCGCGAGAGTGGCTCCAGCACCATGCGGCACTCGATGCTGTTGACCACCGCGAACTTCGGCTGGTGCAGCGCCAGCAGCTGCTCGATGATGGCGGCGGCGCGCACCGGCGTACCGCGCAGGTCCATGGGGCCCACCAGCCAGCTGCAGCCGGCGCGGAACTCC
The DNA here is from genome assembly GCF_022842045.1 of Arenimonas sp. Taxonomy (GTDB): domain Bacteria; phylum Pseudomonadota; class Gammaproteobacteria; order Xanthomonadales; family Xanthomonadaceae; genus Arenimonas. The sequence continues at coordinate 34,962 of NZ_JALHQI010000025.1, forward strand.
TCGAGCAGCGGGCCGTCGCCCAGCAGCATCGCCACGACGTTGTAGCGTTCGGCCAGCACCGTCACCAGGTTGAGGCTGAGCACCGGCGCGCCGGTGCGGGAGGCTTCGTGGGCGACCACCAGCACGGTGTCGCGACCGGCGTCGAAGGGCGCGCCGCCCGGTGCGATGACCAGGCGCGGCCGCACCGCATGCCGCCCTTCGGCACGGCCGTGGGAAACGTAGTGTTCGTAGGGATCGACGCCGGCGCCGGCGATGTCCGGGTACTGCAGCAGGTAGAACTCGGCATCAAAGTCCAGCCGCGCGACCTCGTCCGTGCCGGGCGCAGCGCCCGGGCCCACCGCTTCCGGCCGGCGGGCGAAGGACTGCCACCAGCGACGGCGGCGCGGCGGGCGCGCCACCTCGGCGACGGGGGCGTGCGGAAGACGGCCTTCCTTCCTGCCCGCGGTGACGTAGTGCTCGTAGGGATCCATGCCGGCCGCCGCGACATCCGGGTATTGCGCCAGGTACCAGGATGCATCGAATGCATCCTCTTCGGCGGTGATGTCGGCGGCCTTCTCGCTGCGCAGGCGCGAGCCCAGGTGGCGCAGCGGGCGGGTGAGCTTCCAGGACCGCGAGTCGAGGATCCTGTGCAGCTTCTCGCGCAGCTCGCGCGAGCTCTCGCGCAGCGTGGCCAGCTGGGACTCGTAGTCGGTGAGCAGGCGCTCGCGATACGCCTCGTCTTCCTTCGCACCTTCGTCCAGGCGGCGCGCCGCGTCGCCCGACGTCGCCATGAAGGCAGCCACGCCCGCCTCGCCCAGGGCATCCACCCACACCGGCGCCAGGCCGGCCAGGCGCTCGTCATGCAGGACGCTGACCGGCGCCTCGGCAAGGGCCTTCGCGGCGAACGCGCGGACCTCGGCCAGCGCGTCGTGCGCGGCGGGCGTCGCCCGCCAGTCGCCGGCCAGCGCGCCATTGCGGCCGATGCTCGACCCCAGGATCACCAGCAGCCGGTCGTTCACCGCCGCCGCGTCCCGCGACAGGCCGGCGAACGACGAGGCCTCGTCCGAAGGTGCCGAGGGCACCAGCAGGCAGAGCCTGGTCTTCTTGCCGCCTTGCACGCCCTTACTCATTCCCAAGCCCTTTGATCGAATTCTGGTGTGTTCCAGCGACCGCCCCGCCGTGCAGCCGGTGCGCCAGCGCCCGCGCGGCCTCCACCTCGCGCGCGTGCGCGTCGGCGGACTGGCCCGCCACGACGCTGTCGCGATGGCGCCGGTGCAGGTTGCAGGGCGCGGGGTCGAACAGTATCCGCCCCTGCTGCAGCACCCGCAGGTAGGTGACCCAGTCGCCCGCGCTCTTCAATGCCGCGATTTCCCCGAGGTGTTCGTCCAGCACCGAGGCCAGCGCCTCGCGGCGGAACACCACCGCGCTCACGTTCGGGATCGTGTTGCGCTCGCCCAGCCCGGCCCGGACCTCTTCGTCGCCGGTCGCCACGTAGCGCGATTTCCAGCGGGTCGGCGACAGGTCGTCGGTCCAGGCCGCGTAGTCCGGCGCCAGCACCTTGTCCGCCGCATCGATCGGACGCGACTGGCAATACGCCATCACGATGGAGGGATCGCGTTGCATCGGCGTGACCAGGGTCTCCAGGAAGTCCGGCGTGGCGAGGTCGTCGGCCTCGGCGATCCAGGCGTAGTCACCGCGCGCCATCGCCACGCCCTTGGCCCACTGCCGGAACACCGACCCGCCGTTGGCACCGTCCAGCTGCAGGCGCGGCACCGGCGTGATGCCGGCGCGCAGCCCAAGCAAACGCTCGGCGCTGCCATCGGTGGAGGCGTCGTCGAGCACGATGATCTCGTACACCGGCAGGCCCTGGCCCGCGATGGATGCCAATCGCGCGGACAGGTAACCGGCATAGTTGTAGTTCGGCACCACCACCGACACCCGCGGGAGGGCGACGCCCGCCAGCGCCAGCAGGTCGATGGCGTAGCGGCGGAAGCACGATTCCTGCTCCACCACCGCGATGCCGCGCGCCGCCTGAAGGGCGTGGCGCGCCGGGTCGTCCAGCAGGGCGGCGATGGCGTCGGCGAAGGCGGCCGTGTCGAAGCCGGGCACCGTCGCCGCACCGATCCGCGCCAGCAGCCCTGCCCCGCCCCCGGTGCCGGCGAAGGCGACGGCCGGCGTGCCCACCGACAGCGCTTCAAGCAACACCGACGGGAAGGGATCCTCGCGCGAGGTGAGCGCGTAGGCATCCGCGCCCGCGTAGTAATCGTCGGTTTCGAAATCCATGCCGGCGAAATGCAGGTGCCCGGCCAGGCCGGCACGCGCCATCCGGTCCTGGGCCGAGGCGCGTTGGGCGGGGTCCTGGTGGCCGACCCAGACGCCGTGCACGCGCGGATCGCGCGCGGCGAGCCGCTCGATCACGTCCGCGAACAGGTCGACGCCCTTGCGCGCATCGGCATAGCCGACCGCAAGTACGATCCGGCTATCGGCCGGCAGCGACAGCCGCTCGCGCAGGCGGCGTGCCGCCGCGTCGCGACCACGGCCGCCGTAGTGCGGGCTGACCGTGTACAGCCCCTGCGGCCGCATCACGCAGCGGGCATCCACCATCGCGGGGTCGGCGAACCGGCGCAGGCCCTCGGCCACTTCCGGCGACGGCACCACCACTTGCGCCGAGTACGCGACCGCGTCCTGCAGCGCCTGCTCCAGCCCCTGCGCCAGCACCAGCCCGGGCATCTCGTGCGCCAGCGTGACCACGCGCAGCCCGGCCTGCGCCAGTGCGCGCACGATCCGGGCCGACACCAGGGAGTTGGCCAGCGCCGCGCGGAAGCCCGCGGCCTGCAGCGAGGCGGCCAGCCGCTGCACCGCGCCGGCATCGCCGGCATCGAGCACGTCCACCGGCGCCAGCTCGGCGAACGCCGTGGCCAGCGGCCCTGGCCCCAGCAGCACGACCCGCACCCTCAGCCCGAGGCCGTGCACCAGCTCGGCCAGCAGGTTCAGCGCAAGGTACTGCGCGCCGTGCGGATGCGCGTCATGCACCACCAGCACGATCGACAGGCCGTGACGCTGCCCGTAGCCCGCGGCGGCGGACTCGTCCCGGGCGCCGGCGGGCGCGCCAGGCCGGTGCATCCGTCGCTGAAGCGGCCGGGTGCCGAGGCTGGCGATCGCCGCCTCGGACCGCGCCAGCGCGGCCTCGGCCTCGCGCCGCGCCTCGTCCTCGCGCCAGCGACGGTGGACGCCGGTGCCCGACAGGACCGGTGCCAGCGCGCGGAACAGCGCGCGCTTGATCCGCAGCCGCGCCCCCCATCCGAACGGAAGCCATAGATAAAGGCCGCGGAGCAGCTTCTCCACGGCACCGGGCCTGCGCGCGTTCACGAGCCGGATCCGTCGCCCGTCGGATCGGCGGCTTCCAGCGCCTGCCGGGTCGCGTGCAGGTAGGCGTGCCCGTGGCGGGAGTCCGGCTCCAGCTTCGCGCCCTCCGCCCATTCGTTCCAGGCGTTGATCATCACGAGTCGTTCCCCGGCCACCGGATGCTGCTCGGCGTAGGCCACCGACGCGGCCAGCCAGGCGCGGTAACGCTCGGGCGTCGAGAAGGCGAAGGTGTAGCCCTTGCCGGGGCGCCGCGCCTCGTTGTCCCAGCCGGGGAAAACGCCGCGCACCAGCGGGAAGCCCCGCTCCGGCCACGCCTTGGCGCTGTCGACGATGGACTGGTAGTGGAAGACGCTGCCGCGGTAACCCGGGTTGATGATGTCGAGCGTGTCGTTGATGCGCTCGAAGCCATTGGCCAGCTTGTGCGGCGGGAACTCCATCGCCGCGTCGAAGCCGAACGGCCTCGGGTCTTCGGCGTCGAACTGCACCATGGCCACGAAGATTTCGCCGATGCCGGCCTGGCGGCAATGCTCGCGCCAGCGCTCCACCGTCGCCGCGGCATCGGGCAGCAGCGAGGCGCGGTAGACCACCACCAGCGGCCGGCCGTCGATGCGCAGGTAGCGCGGGTCGCGCAGGTAGCGCTCGAGGTCGCGGATGAAGGCGAGATCGTTCTCCGGCCCGTGCTCCTGCGAGATGAGCACCTCGTCGTCGCGGCCATCCCAGCGCCGGGTCCAGTTCTCGTTCGCCCAGCACAGGCAGAACGGGAAATCGATCGAGGGCTGCGCCAGGA